>CAYMEB010000059.1:0-22495 GCA_964389095.1 uncultured Hyphomicrobiaceae bacterium | reverse complement strand
GTGATCGGCCCGCAGAGCTATCACCGCCTGCCCGAACTCGTCGCCCGGGCCGATAAGGGCGAAAGTCATCTGGTGGAGACAGAGTTCCCCGAAGAGGACAAGTTCGACCATCTGCCCGAGCGCAAGCGCTCGGTGCCGACGGCGGCCTTTCTGACCGTTCAGGAGGGCTGCGACAAATTTTGCACGTTCTGCGTGGTGCCCTACACCCGCGGAGCCGAGACTTCCCGTCCGGTCGCCAAGGTTCTGGACGAGGCCCGCCGGCTCGTGGACGGGGGCGCGCGCGAAATCGTCTTGCTCGGGCAGAACGTCAACGGCTACCACGGCCGAGGCGGCGACGGACAGGATTGGTCGCTCGCGCGCCTGATCGAAGCCCTCGGCGCGGTGACCGGTCTGGAGCGCATCCGGTACACGACCAGCCATCCGCGCGACATGACCGACGACCTGATCGAGTCGCACGCGCGCGAATCCAAGCTGATGCCGTTCCTGCACCTGCCGTTCCAGTCGGGAGCCGACCGGATCCTGGCCGCGATGAACCGAAAGCACACGGCCGCCGATTATGTAGCTCTGGTCGCGAAGATCCGCCGCGCGCGGCCCGATCTCGCGCTGTCCACCGACATCATCGTCGGCTTCCCCGGCGAGACCGAGGAGGAGTTCCAGGCCACGCTCGATCTGGTCCGTGAGGTCCGCTTCGCGCACGCCTACTCGTTCAAGTACAGCGCGCGCCCCGGCACACCGGCGGCCTCCCTCGACGGCCAGCTGCCCGAGGCGGTGATGGCCGATCGGCTCGCGCGTCTGCAAGCCCTGCTGGCGAGCCAGATGAACCGCTTCAACGCCGACTTCGTCGGCAAGACGCTGCCCGTTCTTTTCGACAAGAGCGGTCGGCGCGCCGGCCAGCTCGTCGGCCGTTCGCCCTATCTCCAATCCGTCCATGCCGAAGCCGACGCGTCGCTGCTCGGCCGGATCGTGCCGGTGGAGATTGCCGCAGCCGGTCCCAACAGCCTCGCAGGCGTCGTGCGCGCGCATTGACGTCGGCGTTCAGGCGCGTCAAGCACGGAATTGGCGTGGGCCCGCGTAGGGTGCAGCGCCGTTGGTGCCGCTCCGACCCCTCACGCGCAGGCTGATCGCAATGTCGTTCGTCGATCACATGTTCTCATTGGAAGGGCGTGTCGCGCTCGTGACTGGTGCCTCCAACGGCATCGGGCGACAGATTGCAGTCACGCTCGGACGCGCCGGCGCGAGCGTGGTGCTGCTGGCGCGCCGTGCAGAGATGCTCGCCGATGCGCTCGCAGAACTCCGCAGCCACGGCTGCAGCGGCGACATCCTGCCCGCCGATCTGCTGGACCTCGCCGGCATCGAAGCGCTGCACAAACAGGCGAGCACGCCATTCGGCCCCCCCGACATCCTGGTCAACGCCGCAGGGATCAATCTGCGTCTTCCGGCTGAGACCTACACCCCCGAGCAGTGGAACCGCACGCTCACCCTGAATCTGTCCGTCCCGTTCTTCCTGGCGCGAGCTTGCGTGCCGCACATGACGCGGCTCGGATACGGCAACATCATCAACCTGGCCTCGCTCCAGACCTGGCGGGCCTTCCAGAACGGGATCGCCTACGGCGCATCCAAGGGCGGCGTCGCGCAGCTGACGCGGGCCATGGCGGAAGCCTGGTCCAGGCATGGCATTGTCGCCAATGCGATCGCGCCCGGCTTTTTCCCCACCGAGCTGACGGCGCCGGTCTTCGCGAACCCGGAGGTCTCGGGCCACCATGCGCGCATGACCGCGATCGGCCGCAATGGCTCCCTCGACGACCTGGATGGAGCTACGGTTTTCCTGGCCTCACGCGCCGCGCGTTACGTCACTGGTCAGATCCTGAGCGTCGACGGCGGCTACACCGCGAAATGAGCGCGTTGACGGTCGAGAACGCGTGGCGACCGGCAAGCGAGCGGATCGCCCGATCGACCCTGGGCCGTCCGGTCCGCCGCCAGCCCGCCGGCCTCGATCCGTGTCGCTCGGGAGCCGACTTGGTCGATCGACCCTAGCCTCTATTCCGGGCCCCGGCGGTTCCGGCCGATACACCGAACCCTCGGCATCGCGCGCGATGAAGCCGACCATATGCGACAGGGCCGCCGCGCACCTTCGTGCACGGCGGCCCTGTGCTCATTCCGAAGTGAAGCGCGCTCAGTACGCGCGGCAATCCTCGAAGCGGTTCCACCAGTAGCGGGCGCGGCCATAGTCACCGCGCTCCTCCGCCCAGATGGCGCGACGACGATACTCGCCGCAGCCGGGACCGCGACGGACGACATACGCAGGGCCGGGCGACGCGTAGGCGCCGCTGCTGGCCGCGCCGGCGATCAGCGCACCCGCGACGATAGCGCCACCGATAGCGAGGTTACGATTGCGGACGCGACGCGACGCGTCGGCCGTGTCGATGACAACGGTGGCTGCGAGGCCGACGCCAAGGGCGCCAACGGTCGCGATTTTGGTCATTGTCTTCATGGCGCTTGGCCTCCGGGGATTGAAGTGTCGCGAACCATACGTACCCGTCGCGACAACGGTTCACTCTGGCGACGTCCCGGCGCGGAGCCGCTCCGACGCATCACTGACTGTACTTCATAATAGGCGGAATATTGACCTTGCATGAACAGCTGAAGGTCCTATGCCCAGTTTTTCTCTGTGCAGCGCAGCAAAAATGGATCCGAGTGAGTGTCATCTTGCCGCTGCATCTCGCGCGCGCGGAGCAGCGAGCCGAGTTACGAGGCCGATGCACCGCTGCTCCGGTTCCATTTCGTCGCATCCAGGACGTCCCGTGCGGACCCGTCCGAATTCCGGCGCGGCCCGTCGACGTGCACCGAGCGCGGCTCGCGAACGGGAACCGGAAATCGGTGAAAATGGCCCCAGCCATTCATTGCGTCCCGTGCATCTGACGCAACCACGCGACAAGCACGAAAGCCGTGGTGCCGGACAGCAGGGTGCCGAGCGCGGCAGCCCCGGAAGCCGAGTTGACTGCCCGCCCCACCTTGCTGGCGAACAGGAAGGAGTTGGCACCCGCCGGCATCGCCGAAAACAGGATCAGCACGCCGGCGACAACCGGCGGCAGCGCCAGCCCGAAGCAGACCAGCGCGGCGATGACCGGCATAGCCACGAGCTTGAGTACAAGCACGAGCGTCAACGTCGGGAGTTGCCCCGCGATCGCGAAACCCGTCAACGACGCACCCAATGCGACGAGCGCACTGGGAATGCCGGCTTGCGACAGGAGCGCGAGCGTCGCATCGACAGGGACGGGAATGGGCAATGCCGCGGTCCGCCACAGGCCACCGGCGATGATCGCCACGATCAGCGGATTGCGCGCTAGATCGAGAAAGAGCCCGCGTGCGGTTTCACCGAGCGAGATCGAGCCGCTCCGCGACAGCCAAACGTGCATCAGCGTTCCACACAGCCACAGCAACGGCGTGTTGACCGAAAGAATCATGGCCATCGGCGCGACCGCCGCATCGCCGTAGACGGAAAGGCACAGCGGAATGCCGAGCATGACGATGTTGCCGTAGACGGAGGTCATGGCGATGGAGGCCGCATCCGCGGCCGGCCGGCGCAGCACGAGACGGGTCGCAACGAGGGCTGCGGCCCAGACCAGAAACGTCGTGCCGAAGTAGGCGACCCAGATCAGCAACGGCGACGCCTGCAAAGGTTTGGCGCCTGCGAGCGTGCGGAACAGCAGGGCAGGCATGGCGAACGTGAAGGTGAACTGCGTGAGCCCTTTCCACGCGGCCTCCCCGAGCAAGCCTTTGCGCGCCGCCAGAAGGCCGAGCGCGATCAGCGAGAACACGGGCGCGACGATCGTGAGGATGCTCATGGCGACACGCCGGGCAGCATCACCAGCAAGGCCGATACCGTTGCGAGAGCCAGCGGCGTCGACAGCGCGATGGCGCCGGAGACGGCCGCCGGGGCGCGGTCATAGGCAGACGCAAAGAGGAAAGCGTTCGCGCCGACGGGCATAGCCGCCATCACGACGAGAACACCCACCACCAACGGCGGCAATCCGAGAAGGGAACCGGCGATCCACCACACCGCCGCCGGCAGTACCACCAGCTTCAGCAGCGTCATCAAAACGACGCTGCCGACCTCGCCCTTCAGGCTGTAGCCGTTCAAGGACAGCCCCATTGCGACCAGCGCGCCCGGCGTCGCCGCGCCCGCGAGCAGGGTGACTGCCCGCTCCGCGACCGGGGGAAACGAGAAGCCGCTGACCTGCACTAGAAGTCCGACCAGCGTCGCGAGAATGATCGGATTTGTGGCGAGGCGGCTGGTGAGGTTTGCCGCGAGTTGCAGCGGCCCGCCCATGGCCCGTTCTTCGACGGCCGCGAGATGCAGCGTTCCAGCGAGCCAGAGCAGCGGCACGTCGCACAGGATGATGATCGCGATGACCGGCGCCGCCTCGGGGCCGAAATGGGCCATGACGATCGGAATCCCGATGATGACCCCATTGGAAAATGTGGCTGCCATGGCGAGCGCGGGCGCATCGGCAGCCGGCCGCACCAGCGGCCATCGCGTCACGACGGTGGCCAGCAACCACACGAATGCGATCGCGCCGAAGAACGCGAGGATGATGAGCCCCGCCGAGATCGACGGCGGCTTGGCCCTCCCGATCGTGTAGACCAGCATGACCGGCATGGCGATCCGGAACACGAATTCGGGCAGCCCCTTGGCCGCCGCGTCCGACACATAGCCGGAGCGGCTGGCCAGAAACCCGATCGCGATCAGCGCAAAGACGGGAACCACCGTTGCAACGACGACGCTCATCCGTCCGAGGGCTCCCGAAGGTGGTGTGACGATCCTGCGCCGGTCGCGCACGCTACCCTTATCGCGAGGGCGGCCCCCGATCACAAGCGTGCCCGGCGCATGACGCCCCCTCGGCCGGGACCAGTCTCCCGGCCATGAAGATCGCCGCGCCCCCGATCAGCGCAAGGCTCACGAAGAACGTGTTGAAGGCATACCGCCAGATGTCGAAGCTGTGGACCAGCGCGACCAGACAGTGATGGCCGAAGAGCGCGGCGAGGGGCACGGCGACGAGCCCCAGGAAAGCCCGGCGCATGGGCCACGACCAGCGCCGCCAGCGCACCAGCGCGAGAACCGGCAGTGCCACCACGAGTACGAGATGCAGGGCGCCGAGCGCGACGAAGCCGGCCCCGAGCAGGACGCGAACGACCTTCCTGGGCATGCCGTTCCGGGACGCCTCGGACCAGGCGAGCAAACCCGCGCCGCCGCCACGCCGCGTCCCGTCGAAAAAGCCGGCCCCCAGCACCGGCGCGAGACCGGAGGCGGCGAACGCCGGCTCGTGATGCTCGAGCGTGACGGCATACCGGTCGAATGGCGTCGCGATCGCGTAGCCGATCTGCGCCAGCACCCGCCGGGCGAACACGAACGGTGCATGGCGGGCGGCCCGCCGGATCGCATCGAGCAGAGCCGAGGCCTGCCCCGCCGGCGTATCTCCCAGGGAGCGTCCCAGGGTCGCGAGCCGCCCGTCGAACAGACAGCTGTCGCCGTCGAAACCGAGGACGCGCCAGCCGCCGATGCCCGCCGGCACCACCTCGGCGAGAAAGGTCCGGATCCGTTGATCCGCGTCCCTGTCGGAGTGCAGACGAAGTTCGGGGCTTGCCGTGGCGACCCGATGGATCAGGTGCGCGTTGTTGCAGAACGCCGTGCGCGCTCCGAACAGGCCCGAATCGGGATGCGCACGCGCCGCGGTGACTGCCCTGTCCGCCCCGCTCACCAGCGCCGTGACGGCCAAGGGCATTGCGGCGACGAGCGCGATGCCGCCCCTGGCCGTCCACGCCGAACCGCTCTGCGACGCGATGCGGCGCGCCGCGAAGAACCCCGCCAGCGCGAGCCCCAGGCTCAGGACGACGCCCGCGATCATCCAATGCGGTTTCACCGTCGTCGCCCCGGCGACCGGCAGGGCCGCCACCGCCATTCGCCGAAGGAGCGCGCGCCAGGTCTCGCCGGGCTCCAGGACGACGCGCGAGACCGCGACCACGGCGAAGCCGGCCATCGTGGCGAAAAGGATCTCGGACAGGATCGACCCGGCGAGCGCATGCAGGGCGCTGTAGAGCGCCGTCGCCGCGAGGCCGACCGGCAGCCACGGCAACCAGGTGGGCGCGGACGCCCGGCCCTCCGCGAAAAACCGGTTGCCCGCGCTCCGCAGATGCACAGCGAGAACCACGTAGGCGCTGCAGATCAGTGCGAGGTGCACGACCACGATCGCCAGACCCGGCAGCGGCGCGTTCAGTAGCGGCGCGAGGAGAAGCGGATAGCCGAGCCCCCTGCCATAGGGCCAGGGCGGCGCGGCAGGATCGGTCAGCGTCGTCGCCGGGATCAGGAAAACCGGGCTGTCCATCAGGAACGCGAGATGGAAGCCCATCGCGTAATAGAGCACCGCCACCGCGGCCAGGACTATGTAGACGGCATGACGCGGCTGCATCGACGGACCCGGAACTGACGGAGCCTCCTATTGCCATGCGGTTGTGCCGATGACTACCCCGGAACCGCATGCTAGAGGCGGGGTCTCCTCCGGCCACCCTTCCAACGGAGCATCCCATGACCGGCGCCCTTGCGACCGGCCCGAGCATCGCCGTCGTCCTGCCCTGCCTCAACGAGGCCCTCTCGATCGCAGGCGTGATCGAGGGTTTCCGGCAGTCGCTGCCTCAGGCCGCGATCTATGTGGTGGACAACGGCTCGAGCGATGGAACCCAGGCCGCTGCCCTTGCGGCCGGCGGCAGGGTCCTTTCCGAGGCGGAACGCGGCAAGGGCAATGCGATGCGCCGGGCCTTCGCCGCCATCGACGCCGACATCTACGTCGTCTGCGACGGCGACGGCACCTACGACGCCGCGGCCGCGGCCGATCTCCTGGCGCGCTTTCGCGATGATCATCTCGACATGCTCGTCGCATCCCGTCGCAAGGTCAGCGACGGTGCCTATCGCGCAGGACACGAATGGGGCAATCGCCTCTTCAACTGGATCATGCGCAAGGTCTTCCGCTCGCCTTTCAACGACGTCTTCTCCGGCTACCGTATCCTTTCGAAGCGCTATGTGAAGTCGTTCCCGGCACAATCGGACGGCTTCGAGATCGAGACGGAAATGACGGTGCACGCGCTGCTGCTGCGGATGCCTGTGGCCGAAGTGGAGGGCGATTACGCCTCCCGCGTCGCCGGCTCGCACAGTAAGCTGTCGACCTATCGCGACGGCGCATGCATCCTGTTCCGCATCGTCACGTTCCTGCGCCAGTACAAGCCGCTGGTGTTCTTCTCGATCCTGGCCGGCGTCCTCTTCGGCGCCGCGCTGAGCATGTTCTGGCCGGTCTTCACCGCCTATCTGGCCACCGGTCAGGTTCCTCGCATCCCGACCCTGGTCGTCGCGATCGGCCTCGGCATCGTGAGCGTCGTGATGTTCACGATCGGCCTCGTGCTCGACGCAATCTCGACGATGCGCCTCGAAATCCGGCGGCTGCTTTACCTCGCCACCGGCGACACGCGGCGCTGAGCCGCCGAATTCCCGAGGCGGCCATGCCGTCGTCCGGCTTGCACCCGGCACGCCGCCGCCTATTCTGTATCGCAAGGCGCGGGCATCCCGGCCCGCAGCAGACAGGAGCAGGAACGTGGCGACCAGAGACGAAACCATCGGATTCATCGGCCTGGGTGCGATGGGTCGGGGCATGGCGGCGAACTGCGTCGCCAAAGGCTTCAAACTGGTCGTCTACGACATCCGGCCCGAGCCGATCGAGGCGCTGGTCGCACGCGGCGCGTCAGCAGGCCGCAGCGTCCGTGACGTCGCCGAGCGCTGCTCCATCGTCGTCACCGTCCTGCCGACCGGCAGGGAGGTGAACGAGATCGTCATGGGAGCGGGCGGCATCCTCGATCACGCTGCGCCGGGCTCCCTGGTGTTGGATCTCTCCACGATCGAGCCGGAGACCACCGACAAGCTGCACGCCGAGGCGAAGCGGCGCGGATTCAAGGCCGTCGACGCGCCGATCGGCCGGCTGGCGTGGCACGCCGAACGCGGCGAAAGCCTGTTCATGGTCGGCGCAGAGCCAGAGGACTTCAAACGCGTCGAGCCGCTGCTTCAGGCGATGGGCACCACCATCCATCATTGCGGCCCCGGCGGCGCCGGCACCCGCACGAAGCTGGTCAACAACTATCTCGCGATCACGTCCTGCCAGCTCAATGCCGAGGCGCTGGCCTTGAGCCAGCGTTTCGGACTCGACCTCGCCAAGACGCTCGACGTCATCCACGGCACCACGGCGACCAACGGTCAATTGAAGATCAATTTCCCCAACAAGGTCCTCGCCGGGGACACCTCGCCGGGCTTCACCATCGACCTCGCCCACAAGGATCTCTCTCTGATCGTGCAGGCAGCGAACGCCGCGCGCCTGCCCATGCCGATCGCTGCCTCTGCGCGCGAAGCCTTCTCGACGGCCCGCGCGCGCGGCTGCGGCGGGCAGGACTTCTCGGCGATGGCCGACGTGCTCTGCGACCTGGTGCAGGCCGAGCGCGCGCGACTGAAGTGATTGCGACGCTACGGGAACTCCGCAAGCGCTGCGCTTTCGCAATTGGAACCGAAAGACCGAACGAGGGAGCGGCTGGCATGACATTGCAACGTCTCGACCATGTGAATGTCCGCACGGCCAAACTCGAAGAGATGGTGCGCTGGTACGCGAACGTTCTCGACATGCACGCCGGCCCCCGGCCGCCATTCCCGTTCCCGGGCGCCTGGCTCTACGTGGGCGGCGATCCCGTCGTGCACCTGGTCGGCGTCGCTGAAGACCCCGCCAACGTCGCGCCGAAGATCGAGCACTTCGCCTTCTCCGCCCGCGGTTTCGAGCAGTTCCGTCGAAGGCTCGAGCAGTCCGGAGAACACCACGACGTGCGCCGGGTGCCGGGCGGCGGACCGGTCCAGATCAACGTCTGGGACCCGGACGGCAATCACATCCATATCGACTTCACGCCGGATGATGCAGCAAAGGCGTGAGCCTGCTGCTGGAGACAGGTCGGCGTTCGAGGGGTAGGCGGTGGGGCGCCCGCAGTCCGTCCGAACCGGCACGCGGCATCGTCCGGCTGCGATCGCGACCCCACCTCAGCCAAGCTAATTTCAGCCTCGAGCCGATACCTCATCCGTTCGGATGAGGTCACGACCGTTCGGTCACGGCCGCAAACATTGCGCCGAGCGACGCTTCAACCTGGAAGGGCAGCGGGTCCAAGTGAGGTCAGGGCCAGTCGCACCAGGTCCGCCTGCCCGCGCGTCTCGGTCTTGGCAAACAGATGCGCAAGATGGGTCTTCACCGTTGGCAACGAGAGCCCGAGGATCTCGGCGATCTCGTTGGGGCTCTTGCCCTGGACGAGCACCATCAACACGCTGCATTCCGCAGGCGTAATGCCGTATCGCTTGACGAACAGCTCTCCCGGAAATGGCGTACTGACGCCAGTCTCGCGCACGAAAACTGCAGCCGCTGCCGAATAGGTGGCGCCCGCCTCCCCACGCAGGCCGGCATCGAGCGGCAGAACCCATGCTGCCCACTCCGTTCCCGCCGTCGATCGGAGAGCCACGCCGATACCGGACTTCGGCACACTGGCGACCGGCGCCTGTGAAGCGGAGGAAACCGCCGCACGAAGTTTCTTGGTCAGCTTTGGATCATGAGACGAGACGAGCCCTCCGTCACGCCTCAGCACCTGCCCGCCGTCGAGCAGCTCGAGCGCCGCGCGATTGGCGTGAACCAGCCGACCGCCCAGATCGACCAGCAGCACCGATGTCGTAAGCAGATCGAGCGTCGAGGCGAGCAGGCTGTTGCCATGTTCGCGCACCTCCAGAAGATCGGCGATCACAGTCGCTCGCCGGACGTGCGGATTGACCTGCTTCAATGCAGCGAACTCATCGTCCGCGAACCAGCCCTGCGTGTCCGAGCGGATCACGGAGAGCATCGCATGCCGCGTTGCGGTCTTCGTCAGATTAAGGCCCGCCGCATCGAGCCAGCCCTGGGGCGCCATCCATTCCTTGTACATCTGGCATTGCAGCCACTCTTCGCGGCCGTTGACGCTGCTGCATGTGACCGGCTCGTCGATCCCGGTGAACCAGCCGGCCGTCATCGCCGGATTCAACGCGAAGTACTTCTCGCGATAGCGCTTGCGAAATTCGTCGTTGCCTCCCCACCCGTAGCGCATCCGGTACTCGCGCTTCGCCGGATCCTTCACGACGATCCCCGCCGACGTCAGCCCGATCACTTCCGACATGCGCTGGAGCGCTGTCGGCCATCGCTCTGGAGCAATCGCGCAATCGTAGATGTCGCCGACGAGATCCAGAATTTCAGCGCTCTTGTTCATACAGATGATCGCCAATCAGAAGCTCGACGCTGGTTCGTCGGGGACTCGAAACACATCATGAAACGCAGGTGGAAGGATTTGAAAGGTATCATCCGAACGAATGACGCGCCATCTCCCGCCGCCCGCTCTGATTGACCCACAGATCAGTCGCGCATGAACGGGAGACACCTCCAATGACCGACTATCCGCGTAGCTTCAAGCGGCCGCCCCAGATCGATCAAGCCCATCTTCACCATCATGGCGCTCCGCTGGTCACGGCCGTTCTGGGGCTGGTCGACCGATGGATCCGTTGGCGCGGCCCGAGTTCGCACGCGGCAGATTCGCGGCGGACGAACCCGGCGATCAACCTCCACGAGGGCCGTCGTTCTATCCCGCGGTTCACCCAGACGTATCTGATCCTGCTCGGCAGTTCCAAGTCCGGCTCGAACCCTCGGGGAAGCACCTAACGAGCGATATCGTCACGACGACCTGACCCGATCGACAGCGCACACACGAAATCGCCTGCGAGCCGCCGGGTCGCTCGTGCCGGCTGATCCTTTGTGAGCTGACGCCGATAGTCGATGCACGACCGCGGGCATCACTCCTTCACCGCCCAATAGAGCAGCACGGAATTGTCCGCGCGTTGCACGACCTTCACCGTCTTCGACACGCCCCAAGCGATCGGCTGCTGGTGCAGAGGAATGTAGGCGACCTCCGAGGTCGTGATGTCGTAGGCCTCCGCGATCATGGCATCGCGCACCTTTGTGTCCGGCTCGAGCAGTATCCGGTCGGCGAGCTCGTCGACCTTGGGATTGCAGTAACCACCGAGATTGGCGAACCCTCGCAGCGTTCCGGTAGCACTGCGGCAGCCGTGCACCTCGTGCAGCACGATGTGGGAGTCGATCGCGCGCCAGCCCAGGAGGTAGAAAGACACCTGATAGCCACCGGATTGCAGGGCCTTCGCGAAAAAGCGCGCCTTTGGCTGCACATTCAACGACACTTTCACGCCGATCTTGGAGAGCATCGCGGCGACTGCCTCACAGATCTCGCCGTCGTTCACATAGCGGTCGTTTGGGCAATCCATGCCGACTTCGAAACCTGACGGATAGCCCGCTTCCGTGAGCAGACGGCGTGCAGCCTCGGGGTCATATGCGAGGCGCCGATATCGCGAAGAATGCTCGAACAGCTCCGGCGATATCAACAACGGCGTCGGCTTGGCCAGACCACGCATCAGCCGCGCACGGATCGCTTCGATATCGATCGCGTGATAGAAGGCCTTGCGCACCCTGACATCCTTGAACGGATTCTTGCCCTTGATGTTCGAGTAGAGCAGCTCCTCGCGCATTTGATCGAAGCCGAGGAAAATCGTGCGGACCTCGGCCCCAGCCAGCACTGCGGCGTTGGGCGAACGTTCGACCCGCTCGAGATCCTGCAGCGGCAACGGCTCGATCAGGTCCACCTGTCCCGGTAAGAGCGCCGCGACACGCGTGGCCGACGACGCGATGGGCGTGAATACGATCTCGGTCAGATTGTGCTCGGGCTTGTCCCACCAGGATGGATTGACCTTGAATACGGTTTTGGTCGCCGGCTCATGCGAGACGATTATGAAAGGGCCGGTGCCGTTGGTGTTGAGCGCTGCATAGCCAGGTGTCTGCGCACTGGCGGGCGTGGGCTGTTCCGCCTTGTGCCTTTCGGACCAGGTTCGGCTCATGATGAACCAGCTGTCCCATTCCGCGTTGAGAATGGGATTGGGTGACTTGAGGAGGAAATCGACGGTGTAGTCGTCGATCTTGCGCACCTCGGCATCCATCGGCACGCGAGTCTGGAAATTCGATGCCTGGGCCCGCACGCGATCGGCTGAGAAGACCACGTCATCTGCTCCGAACGGACTGCCGTCGTGGAAGCGCACGCCGCGCCGCAGGAAGACGCGCCAACGCAGCCCGTCCGGACTGGTCTCCCAGCGCTCCGCGAGCCCCGGCTCTATCGCCATGTCTTTGCCACGCCGCGTCAGCCCCTCGTAGACGTGGCTCAGATGGGCGATGGTCGTCGTTTCGTTGAGCGTATACGGGTCGAGCGAGCGCAGCTCGCCCTGGTTCGCGTAGCGGAGCGTCTTGGCGTGCGCGCCCTGCGGGATAGCCAGCACGAAAAGGCAGAGACCCAGGCGAGTGCCCCACCTCGAAACCGCCGCCGCCCACGTACATCTATTGCTAGAACTCCTGCGCGGCGCCGTTTCGCGATACATCCGTCGTCTCCTGGCTCGTCTCGGCTCCAGTCACCATGCAAATGACTGCGCTGATCTTCCCCTTGGCCAGAATTCCCCGGCTGGCCGTCCGGGACAAGACCGCTGCAATTGTGGACAGGCTTTCACGCCTCGCCGCGCGCCTCATCTGATCGGATGATGACACGCCCATCACGCGATACGCATCGCCACAGACGCACGGCCAGCGCCACCCGCAGCCAACCGCGCGCCGCTTTTCTTGCGCCTTCCCCTTGAGCAGCGAGAACCTCATCGGGAATGAGATCGGCAGCGGAATCGGTCCGCGCCGCATCGCGGTCGCGGCCTCTGGCCATGTCCCCACGGACCCGCGCGATCTCCTGCTGATCAACCCGACGTGAAGTGACAGTCCGCACACACCACCGCCCGCACCCTTCCGAGCATTCGACTTTCGTATAGAATCTCGATTCGGTGGTGTGATTTGCTGCGCCACCGCAACTCGGGGGAGATTTCATGGAAGCGCTTTCCGCCTTGCAACCGCGTCTGCTCAGCGTTCTTCGCATCGTGGCCGGCCTGCTGTTCCTTCAGCACGGCTTGATGAAGATGTTCGCGTTTCCCGGCCCGTTCATGCGGCAGGTCGTGACCGGCGAGTTGATCTGGTTCGCCGCACTCATCGAGATCGTCGGCGGCATTCTGCTCGTGCTGGGATTGTTCACCCGCCCGGTCGCCTTCATCTGCTCGGGTCTGATGGCGGCCGCGTATTTCCTCGGCCACGCCTTCGGACCGGGCAGCAAGAGCATGATCTACCCGATCCTCAACGGCGGCAATCTCGCCGTGCTCTACTGCTTCGTGTTCCTCTATATCGCTTCGGCGGGCGCGGGCCCCTTGAGCCTCGACGCCAAGCAGGGGCGAGCCTGAACGAGCGCGTCGCGAAACGTGTGAGACTTTTGGGGGCGGCGCAGGCACCTGCACCGCCCTCTCTCGATTCCATGGCGAGAGACTTCCACAAGACGCTTGGCCGGATCGACGCGAACCGGAGCGGCCTCAACCGCCACTGAATTCCGCGGTGCGTATCTTGCGCGCGAGCTTGTCGAGAACCGCATTGACGACCTTGGGCTCGTCGCCCTCGAAGAACGCCTTGGCGATGTCGACATACTCCGAGATGATCGAACGCGCCGGAGCGCCGGGCCGGCCCATCAGCTCGAATGTCGCCGAGCGCAGGATCGCGCGCACGATCGAGTCGATCCGCTGCAGGCGCCACCCGGCAGCGAGCTGCTGATCGAGCGGAGGGTCGATGTCGCGCTGGCGTGCGACAACGCCGCGCACGACCTCGGCGAAGAGATCTGGATCGGCAAGCGCGATGGTCTGGTCCTCGGCCTGCGGCCCGAAGCGTACCGTCTTGAACTCGTGCAGCACCTCGGCGAGATCGGTCTGCGCGAGGTCCATCTGATAGAGCGCCTGCACTGCCGCGAGCCGGGCCTGCGCCCGCGCGAGCGCCGCAGCCTCGATGGCGCGTGCCGTGCCGCTGGGTGAGGCGGCGCTCATTCGTCCACCTCTTCGAAACGTCGCGAGTGCGCGATCAGCGACAGACACGCCCGCGCCGCCTCCGCGCCTTTGCTCTTGCGGCCGCCCTTGGCACGCTCGACGGCCTGGGCCTCGTTTTCGACCGTCAGGATGCCGTTGCCGACCGGAATGCCGAAGCGCAATGCGGTCTCGTTCAGCCAGTGATTGGCCTCGCGGCAGACGATGTCGTAATGGGAGGTCTCGCCTCGAATCACGCACCCGAGCGCGACCGCGCCGTCGAAGCGTGAGCCGTCCGCGTCACCCGGAATGAGCCCCGCCATCGCCGCCGAAGCCAGCACGTGGGGAATTTCCAACGCACCCGGCACCGTGATGACCTCGTGCGTCGCGCCCACCGCCTTCAATTCCTCTACGGTACCGGCCAGGAGATCGTCGGCGATCTGTTGATAGTAGCGCGCCTCGATGACGAGCACGTGCGCCCTGATGGGCTCGTTCTTCTGCGGAGCGCTGCCTTTGCCTGCCATATCGGATGTCCGTTGCTTCAGTCGACCCGGCGTGTGCCCAGGACACGCAGGCCGTAACCTTCCAGGCCCACGTAGACCGAAGCGGGAGAATTGGACAAGAGGATCATGTCGCGCACACCCAGATCGTGCAGGATCTGCGAGCCGATGCCGATCTCGACCTGCCGGCGCTCGCCACCCTTCGCGCCACGCGCGTGTTCCGCCGCTTCCGCCGCCAGCCACTGCGAGACCGCCTTGGGCCGCAGGTCGCGCAGCAGCACTAGCACACCGCGCCCTTCCGCCTCGATCGCCTTCATCGAGCGCCCGATCATCTGCGCGCGGCCGGGATCGTCGCCGATGCCGAGCAGATCTGCGGCCGGATTGACCGCATGCACGCGCACCAGCACCGGGCCGGGCGTTGTGACGTCACCCTTGACCAGGGCCAGATGCTCCACCGCATCCACCTTGGTCTCGTAGACGTGCATCGTGAAGCCGCCGCCGAACGCGCTCTCGACCGCGCGCTTGGCCACCGGACGAACGATCCGGTCATGCCGCAGCCGGTAGGCGATCAGATCCTCGATGGTGCCGATCTTGAGGCCGTGGCGTTGCGCGAACGCGACGAGATCGGGCATCCGCGCCATCGTGCCGTCGTCGTTCATGATCTCGCAGATGACGCCGGCCGGGTAGAGCCCGGCGAGCCGCGCCAGATCGATGCTCGCTTCCGTATGACCAGCCCGCACGAGCACGCCGCCTTCGCGCGCCACCAGCGGGAACACGTGTCCCGGGGTTACGATATCCTGATGCCCCTTGGTCGGATCGATCGCGGTCGCTATGGTCCGCGCCCGGTCGGCCGCCGAGATGCCGGTCGAGATGCCCTCGCGGGCTTCGATCGAAACCGTGAAGTTGGTGCGCATGCGCGCCTGGTTGTTGCGCGCCATGAACTCCAGCCGCAGCAACTCGGCCCGCTCCTCCGTGATCGACAGACAGATCAGACCGCGGCCGTGCTTGGCCATGAAGTTGATGGCGTCGGGTGTGGCCATCTGTGCGGGGATCACCAGATCGCCCTCGTTCTCGCGATCCTCCGCGTCGACGAGCACGACCATCCGGCCGTTGCGCAGATCGTCGAGGATCTCGTCCGTGGACGAGACGAACCCCTGGCCGGCCGAATACTCGACACGCTTCAGGTTGGAGGTCATGGCAGGCGCTCCGGCTGGCGGGCTTCCATCAGTCGCGCGACATAGCGAGCGAAAATGTCGACCTCGATGTTCACGCGATCTCCCGGCTTCTTGCTCCCCCAGGTCGTGACGGTCAAGGTATGAGGGATGAGGTTGATCCCGAACCGCCGTCCCGCAACCTCGTTCACGGTCAGGGAGGTGCCGTCCAGAGCCACCGAACCCTTCTGCGCGACATAGCGGGCGAGGTCGTCGGGGACCTCGATCACGAACCGCCGGCTTTCCCCGTC
This sequence comes from uncultured Hyphomicrobiaceae bacterium, assembly GCA_964389095.1. Taxonomy (GTDB): domain Bacteria; phylum Pseudomonadota; class Alphaproteobacteria; order Rhizobiales; family Hyphomicrobiaceae; genus JABFRJ01. Next base: position 6,462 of record CAYMEB010000059.1, on the reverse strand, counting down.
GGGACGCATGTCGAGGATCGTCGCGACGCCGTCCACATGCCCCGAGACGATGTGTCCGCCCAGTTCGTCCCCGGCCTTCAGCGCGCGCTCCAGGTTGCAGATCCGCCCGGACTGCCACTCTCCCAGCGTGGTCCGCGCCAGCGTCTCGTTCGAGACGTCCAGCGTGTAGGCGCTGCCGGCGCCGCTGGGCGCCACTGACGTCACGGTCAGGCAGCAGCCGTCATGTGCGATCGAGGCTCCCAGCGCGATGGATTGCGCGGGCTCGTCGCTTGCCATTGTGAAGCGCCCGCCGGCGCGCGAGACGACCCGCGCGAGACCCGTCACGATACCGGTGAACACTGACCCTCCTCGCACGGCCGCGCCGGCATGACCCAGGTGAATACCTAGTAACGCTGCAGGCCGCAAAATCATAGCATTCGAGGCACGTCACGCATTCCAGCCAGGAGCCACCTGCATGTCGGCCTTGCTCTCGAGTTCTCCCCTCCCTGCGCCCGCCGCACCCCAGGCTTTGCCCCTCGGGCCTGCCCGCCGTCCAGCCCGGAACGTCCCGATGCTGCTCTGCCGGACACTCCGTACCGACCGCAGCCGGAAAAAGCGAAAGCCGCCCACCAAGGGTGGACGGCTTGCGCGTGACGGGCGTGGTCCGCTGGATTGCGGCGGCTCTCACTCGGCCGGGATGGCCGAAACCGACGCCCCCGGCTGCTGAGGCAGACTGTGTGCCATCCTCTGACGCTTGGTCTCCAGGTACCGGATATTGTGGACGTTCGGCTTGCAGATCACCGGGACTTGCTCGACGACCTTGATGCCTTCCGCACGCAGGGCGTCGACCTTGGCCGGATTGTTCGAGAGCAGCCGGATCTCGGGGTAACCCAGATCGAACAGGATATGGGCCGCCAGATCGTACTCGCGCGCTTCGATCGGGGCACCGACCGCGACGTTGGCGTCGACTGTATCGTAGCCCTTCTCCTGAAGCGCATACGCGCGGATCTTGGCGACCAGGCCGATACCCCGCCCCTCGTGATAGGGGAGGTATATCAGGATGCCGAGCGGGCTGGATGTGATCTTGCGCAGCGACGCCTGCAACTGCGGATAGCAGTCGCATTTCAGCGAGTGGAAGATGTCTCCGGTGACGCAACCCGAGTGCACGCGAACGAACGGAAGCTCACCGCTTGCCTGGTCCGTCCTGTTGATCAGGACGAACGCCTGATTGCTTGGGGCAGAGCCCTGGTAGGCGCGAGCCTCCAGATGCAGCTCCTGACCCTCAAACTCGATGGGCAGCATGGTCTGTGCCGACCAGTCGATATCAAGCGCGTAGGACTTGACCGCATTCGACTTCATTTAACTCTCCAAACGGTATGCCGGCGCGATTTGCACCGACGACCTGGGACTTGTAAAGCGTTCACGGTATGTGACCGCTGCCGGGTTGCCGAAATGGCCGCTCCCTTCCCCGAGGAGCACCCGGACCCTCTTCAGTCTCCGGCGGTGCGACCGCCGCTCCTGCGCCTGCACCAGACGGGCGTGACTTCGCCTGGTCCCGTTCGCTGGAGTCGCAGACCGAGGCGAGCCCGTTCTGCGATGCCTAAGCGATACGGATCCGAACATGAACGGCAGATGTATGCGCGTTAAGGACGCATCAGGCGTCCGGCTGGATCACTGGTCCTCACCAATAGCGCTGCGAAGTGCTTTTCGCATTGAAATTCATATAGATAACAAAGATCCCCGGTCCAGCCCCGCGAGCCGCGGTTGCCGCGCGCCACCGCCGCAGCCGGTTTTTCGGCTTCTCGCGTCCCCCATCTTCACCTCGCGTTCATGCCGACTATGATGTCACCAATCCGTCACAGGCAACCGCGTCAGTCGCCTCGAGTCCCCATGCGCGATTTCCCACGTTCTCCATTCATGCCCCACCTGCGGCGCGCAGCGGATCTTGCCGCCCGTCGGGTGCGCGCTCGGGCGGCCGGACTGACCTGGCCGATCTGCGGCTCGATTGCGCTGATGGCGGGGCTGCTCTGCTTCTTCTGGCGCAGCGAAGGAACGCTGACGAACATCGTGTTCACGACGGCGACGACCTTCGCCCTGATCGCGATTCTGCTCCTCGTCAGCCGCCGCGCGCTTTTCGCAACCAGCCTCGTCGCGCTGTTCATCACCACGCTGGTTTGGGCTGCTTCGGTCAAGAATGCGACCATGAACATGGTCGTTCATGCTTACGATCTGTTCTTCTATCTCTCCTCATGGTCGACGATCGCCTTCTTGTGGAGTGAGCAGCGGGTCCTGGTCGTTTCCTTCCTGGTCGCGCTCGCGACGATGCTGATCGGAGGCGCCGTTGTGTACCGGTTGGACACATCCCGCATCAGGCGCCGGCCGGTTGCCGCGGCGCTGGCGGGATGCATTGCGGTCGCGAGCGTTGCCGTCTCGTTGAAGGAAGAGCGGCGGCATATGCAGTTCCACTTCGCGAACCTCTACGTTTCCTCGTTCTATGCCTCCTGGGCGGAGACGCTGGGCACGCTGTGGCACGGCGCGATGATGGAGACGCTGCCCAGCGCGACCGCCTCGACGAGTGAGCCGCTGCGCATTCCTGCAGCCTGCGAGCCGGGCGAGAAGCCGCCCCACATCGTGCTGATTCATCAGGAATCGATCGTGCAGCCGTCGCTTTTCCCGACGCTGACCTACGACAAGTCCGTCGATGCGATGTTCAAGTCGCAGGATGGCCACACCCGCAAGCTCCGCGTGGAGACCTACGGCGGGGCCTCGTGGTTGACCGAGTTCTCCATCCTCGCCGGCGTCTCGACCGAGACTTTCGGCGGCATGCGCCAGTTCGTGCAGACCTTCATGGTAAATCGGCTGCGCGATACGCTACCTCAGGTGCTGCAGCGCTGCGGATATCGCAATGTCGTGTTCTATCCGATGCTGCGCAACTTCGTGTCCAACGATCGCTTCTACTCTTCGATCGGGCTCTCGGAGATTTTCGATCTCAAGGCCCAGGGCGCAAGGACGGCGCAGGAACGTGACCGGTTCTACTACGCCAACGCGCTGGCCGAGATGCAACGCCATGTCTCGTCGTCGGACGAACCGATGTTCACCTATATCCAGACGATGTCGGCGCACTGGCCGTACGACGTCACCTGGCAGCCGTCGGAGGTGGTCCCGGGCGGCGGTCCCGGCACCAACCCGGAGATGCACGAGTATCTGCGCCGTCTGTCGCTCGCCAAGCGGGATTACGACTTCCTGATCGCGGAACTTCGTCGGCGCTTCCCCGAGCAGCGTATCCTGGTCGTTCATTACGGCGACCATCACCCGTCGGCGTCGCGCACGTTGCTCGGCTACGACGAGAACGCGGACTTCGAAGGCTTCAAGGTCGATCCGAATTCACCGGCTTTCAAGACCTACTTCGCGGTCGATGGCATCAACTACCGGGTGCCCGCGCTCTCGAACCATGCCGCGACCGATGTCGCCTATCTCGGCACCATCATCCTGAAGTCGGCAGGGCTGCCCTTGTCGGATGCCCACCGCGAACGGTTGCGGCTGATGGAGCTGTGCGAAGGGCGCTATCACAGCTGTGCCCAGCGCACGCAGATCCTCGCGTTCCAGCGCCGCCTGATCGACAGCGGCATCATCATGGCGCGGTGATCCCGCGCGGCACGCTCGCCGCACGGGAATGTCGAGGTTGAATCAAACCAGCCGGCAGGGGCGGGCCGAGACCACGCACGTCGTTGTCTTGGGAGTCGACTTGCACTCCACCTTCTTGTCCTCCGCGCGCGACCAGAAGCGATAGAGCAGGCCCGCCTTCCAGCGCGCGTCGTCCCGCCAGCGCTGAGTTGCATTGGCCGTTGCACGCTTTTCCCGGTCCGCCTGCGATCCCGCGATCCGCGTCTGCGAACTCGCGATCACCAGCTCCTTGGAAGTCTTGGCCGAGGCATCGGCAACCGAAACGATCAGCACGAGGGCTGCACAGCTCGAAGCGAGGACGAGACGCATGTCGGGCTCCTTGGAAGGCGTTCGAGAATCGCCCGGAAAGCTAGCCCAAGCCCAGGGTGTCGGGAACAGCGGCGAAATGAATAAAATTGTGGGTTCCCTCGCAACGCTTCCGCGATGTTGCCGTGAGACGATCTGACGTCGTCATAAGGGCGGAGCCCCTGTCATGGTCCTGCGTCACTCCTGCGTACTCGCTGCCGCCGTGCTTTTCGCGTCCGCGCCCGCGGTCGGACAGGATCTCGAGGCCGCCAGCTCCCTCGACTACGCCGAGGTTCTGGAGGGGCGCGATGGTGCCGCACTCTCGGGAGCCGAGCTGGCCGAGGTCGGCGACGATCATCCTCTGATCAAGCGAGCCCGTCTGGCCAATCCCGGCAGGGAGGTCGTGGTCTGCATGGCCGGCTGCAGCCGGGAACCGGGGGGCGCCGTATTCGCGGACACGGCTGCGGCGACGAAGACGCGCAAGACCGACCGCGTCGGTTCCTCAACCGCCTCCTCGGCGCCCCCCGTTCCTCGGGCCGAGGCGCCCGCCGCCATTCCTGCTCCCGCCGTCGCCGCGGCCGTCCAAGGTGCCAATTCTCCCGCGCCCGTGTCGGCTTCCGAAGCGGGCTCAGCCTCCTCTCGCCTCTCCGCAATCTCCCTATCCGCCGCAGGCTTGAAGCCGACCCGCGACCGCAAATCCGACTGATCAGTTCTAAGCCAAGTTCCAACAGGAGCACGTACCCTCATGACAAAGCTCACCGTCGTCATCCGCTCGATAGCACTGGCAGGCGTTCTCGCCGCCGCCGGAACAGCCGCCACCGGCTCCGCCGAAGCCAAGGGCGCGCGGTTCAAATCCATGGCTCAGCCCGCCGCCGCGGCCAGTTCCGCCATCGCGGTAGGCCGGTCTGCAGCGCGCGCGGCTCGCGCCTCTGAGGCCGAGAAATCCGCTGCGGGCGCCGCCCAGTCCGAGCGTCAGCCCGAGGACGTCGTTTCCGGTGCGGATCGCGCCCGCGCCCAGCTCGCGGCGACCGGCGAGGTCCGCACGACCGTCGTTGCAGCCGCCGAGACGCAGGATCTGGGTCCGCGCCAGCGCCGGCTTCCCAACGGCGTCATCTGCATGGCCGGTTGCTGACCTCAACCTGTCGGCACAGGTCCTGGATCCGGGTTCGCCGCGATCAGCATGCGCGCGTAGTCGCTCTGCGGCGCGGTGAAGATCTGCTCGGCGGGCCCGCTTTCCACGATCTTGCCGCGGTGGATCAGCGCCACGCGGTCGCAGACGTATCGGATCACGCCGAGATCGTGGCTGATGAACAGGTACGTCAGTGACAGGCGCCGCTGCAGTTCGATCAGCATGTTCAGCACCTGCGCCTGAACCGAAACGTCGAGCGCCGACGTCGGCTCGTCGAGGACGAGCATCTCCGGCTCGAGTGCGAGCGCACGCGCTATGCAGACGCGCTGGCGCTGGCCGCCCGAGAACTCGTGCGGGAAGCGCCACAGGTGCTCCCGCCTCAGCCCCACCATCTCCAAGAGCTCGACGACGCGCCGCGTCCGCTCCCCAGACGTCATCGGGCGCGTGTCGCGATGGATGACCAGGGGCTCTGCGACCACATCATGCACCGTCATGCGCGGGTCCAGCGAGGCATAAGGATCCTGGAACACGATCTGCAGGCGCGACCGCAGCCGCTTCAGGCCAGCGCGATCCAGTTTGGAATGCGCCGCACCGTCGAAGCGGACTTCGCCGGACGTCGGCGGCTCCAGTGCCAGGATCAGACGCGTCAAGGTCGTCTTGCCGGACCCTGATTCCCCGACGAGACCGAAGCTCTCCCCGCGCATGACGCCGAAGGACACGCCGTCGAGCGCCGTGACACCGGGTCCGCCACCGCGTCCAGGATAGATTTTCGAAACCCCGTCCACCGCCAGCAGCGTCATCGCACCCCTCCCCCTGAGAGAAGGCACGCCGATGTATGCCCGTCCGCCACGTCCCGCACTGGCGGCGGGGCCGCGCTGCAGGCATCGGTCGCAAGCCGGCAGCGCGGCGCGAAACGGCAACCGGAGGGCGGCGAGAGCAGACTGGGAACGCTGCCCGCAATGCCGGTGAGCTCGCCGCGCTTGATCCCGGCGCGCGGCACTGCGGCGAGCAGGGCGCGCGTGTAAGGATGCGACGGCGCCCGGAACACGGCGCTGACCGGCCCGTCCTCCACGACAGTCCCCGCATACATCACCGACACGTGGCTGCAGGTCTGGGCCACCACGCCGAGATTGTGCGTGATGAGCAACACGCCGATGCCGAAGTCCGCGACCAGCTCTTTGACCAGCTTGAGGATCTGCGCCTGCACGGAGACGTCGAGCGCGGTCGTCGGTTCGTCGGCCACGAGGATGTCCGGCCGCGCCATCAGCGCCATCGCGATCAGCACGCGCTGGCGCATGCCGCCCGAGAACTCGTGCGGATAGTCGTCGACACGGCGGGCCGCATCGTGGATGCCCACCCGGTTCAGCAGGTCGATCGCCTGGGCG
>CAYMEB010000058.1:0-22537 GCA_964389095.1 uncultured Hyphomicrobiaceae bacterium | reverse complement strand
AGTTCTATGCACTGCCGCAGGCCCCGCAGCAGTACAAGCAGCTGCTGATGGTGTCGGGCTTCGACCGCTATTTCCAGATCGCGCCCTGCTTCCGCGACGAGGATCCGCGCGCCGACCGGCTGCCGGGCGAGTTCTACCAGCTCGACGTCGAGATGAGCTTCGTCGAGCAGGAGGATGTGTTCTCCACCATGGAGCCGATCGTCACCGGCGTGTTCGAAGAGTTCGCCGGCGCCACCGGCAAGGCGATGCGCGTCGACAAGGGCTGGCAGCGCATTCCCTACGACGTCGCGATCGCCAAGTACGGCTCCGACAAGCCCGATCTGCGCAACCCGATCGAAATGGCCGACGTGACCGAGCACTTCCGCGGCTCGGGCTTCAAGGTCTTCGCCGGCATCGTCGAGAAGGGCGGGCGCGTGTGGGCGATCCCCGCGCCCAAGGGCGGCTCCAGAGCCTTCTGCGACCGCATGAACGCCTGGGCGCAGAAAGAGGGTCAGCCGGGGCTGGGCTACATCATGTGGCGGCAAGAGGAAGGACCGGCTGGCGCAGGTCCCATCGCGAAGAACATCGGCGCCGATCAGGCCGGCGCGATCTTCAAGCAGATGGGCCTCGCGATCGGCGACGCCTGCTTCTTCACCGCCGGCGATCCCGCGAAGTTCTACAAGTTCGCCGGCCTCGCCCGCGACGAGATCGGCCGCGAGCTGAAGCTCGTCGACGAGGGCCGCTTCGCTTTCGCCTGGATCGTCGACTTCCCGTTCTACGAGTGGAACGAGGAAGACAAGAAAGTCGACTTCTCCCACAACCCGTTCTCGATGCCCAAGGGCGGGCGCGAGGCGCTGGAGGCGGCCGAGAAAGCCGGTCGAGACGCGATCCTGTCGCTCAAGGCCAACCAGTACGACATGGTCTGCAACGGCTACGAGCTCGCCTCGGGCTCGATCCGCAATCACCTGCCCGAGACCATGGTGAAGGCCTTCGAGATCACCGGGCTCACCCGCGCCGACGTGGAGAGCCGCTTCGGCGGGCTCTACCGCGCGTTCCAGTTCGGCGCGCCGCCGCACGGCGGCATGGCGGCCGGCATCGAGCGCATCGTCATGTTGCTCACGGGCTGCAAAACGGTCCGCGACGTCGCGCTGTTCCCGATGAACCAGCAGGCCAACGACCTGCTGATGTCCGCGCCGAGCCCCGTGACGGCGAAACAACTGCGCGAGCTGCACATCCGGGTGGTGGAGAAGAGCTGAGGCCTCGCCGCGCACCGGCGCAGCACACGCTCAGCTTGCCTGCGCCAGGGTCTCGATACAGCGCAGCGCGGGATGCGGGCCGCGCATGCGCCGGTCGAGGCGCTGCGCGAGGCGCAGCTGCGTGGACGTCGGCGCGCCGGGATCTCGCGTCAATGGGCTCGGCAGTGCGACCGCCAGCAGGACCGCTTCGCGCTCCGTGAGTTGCGACGCCGCCTTGCCGAAATGCGCGCGCGCGGCCGCTTCCGCCCCGAAGATGCCGGGGCCCCACTCGGCGATGTTGAGATAGATTTCGAGCGTCCGCTCCTTGGACCACAGACCGTCGGCGACCGTCGCGAGGCCGATCTCCAGCCCCTTGCGCAGATAGCTGCGCGAGGGCCACAGGAACAGGTTCTTCACCACCTGCATGGAGATCGTGCTGGCGCCGCGCGCCACGCCGTCCTGCGCATCCTCGATTGCGGCCTCGAGGGCTTGCCAATCGACACCGCCGTGCGAGCAGAAGCGGCCGTCCTCCGACAGCAGGACCGCTTTCTGCAGATGCGGCGAGATCCTCCGGATCGGAACCCAGCGCTGCGTGATGGCGGTCCCGCTCATCCGTTGCGCGAGCGTCAAATTCGTGAATGGCGGATCGACCCAGCGATAGGCGATCAGAAGGATCGCGACCACCACGACCAGCGCCACGAGTATCAGCGCGAAGGCGCGGGCCACCGTCTTGAGTACAACAAGCACGCCGGCACGCTGTGCGGGGGCAGGGACGGCAGGCGGTGGCTCCGGCGGCACCACAGTCTTCCAGACGGGTGTGGTTGTGGATGTGGGCTCGGTGCGAGGTACGGCCGTCGGCTCCTGCGTCCGAGGCGTCTGCGTCATCGGAGACCGCGCGCCCAGCCCGGACCCGTTTTCGTCCTTTTCTGACATGCCACTCTTGCCGCAATCCCGGTGCACCCCTGCGCCCGACAGTGTATCAGTCTGGCGAAAAAGGGAGATCCTATGTCTTTCGAAGCGCGCCTGGCTGAGGCGCAGGCCAGTCTGGAGCCACGGCTGGACGCTCTGCTTGCAACCTCCAGTTCCGTCCCCGAGCGATTGAGCCAGGCCATGCGCCACGCCGTCCTGGCCGGCGGCAAGCGCTTCCGTCCGTTCCTCGTTCAAGAGAGCTCCAGCCTCTTAGGCGCCCCGGCCAGGGCCGCCGTCGAGGTCGCTGCCGCGGTCGAACTCGTCCACTGCTACAGCCTCGTCCACGACGATCTGCCCGCCATGGACAACGATCGGCTTCGCCGGGGCCAGCCGACCGTATGGGTCGCCTATGACGAGTGGACGGCGATCCTCGCGGGTGACGCACTTCTGACGATGGCTTTCGAGGTCATCGCGGGGATCGGTGCCGCGGGCGCGCCGCCATCGGCCGTCGCCGCGCTTGCCGGGGACCTGGCGCGCGCCTCGGGGCCCGCCGGCATGGTCGGCGGCCAGGTGCTCGATCTCGACATGGAACGGCGCCAGCCGGGGCTCAGACACGGCCCGGACGCCGTGCGGGCGATGCAGGCGCTGAAAACCGGCGCCCTGATCCGATTTTCCTGCACGGCCGGCGCCCACCTGGCCGGCGGCGATCCCGGCGACCTGGCGCGCCTCGCGCGCTACGGCGACCACCTCGGCTATGCCTTCCAGATCTCCGACGACCTGCTCGACGCCCTCGGCGATGCGTCCGAGGTCGGCAAAGCCACCGCCAAGGACGCCGCCGCGGGTAAGGCGACGCTCGTTGCAGCGTTCGGCGTCGAGGGCGCTCGCAGGCGTCTCGACGAAGTCGTGGAAGCCGCCGTGGCCGAGTTGGCGCCCTACGGCGCGCGGGGCCAGACACTGGTCGATGCGGCTCGCTTCATGTCGTTGCGCCGTTCCTGACGGTAGCGGCATACGATAACTCCCGAAGACAAGCACCGCACGTCTGTCCACCGGATCGCCGGAGATCGACGTGACCATCACCCGAGCGGCTGCGCCCCGGTGCGAGGTCCATCGGTCCGGGCTGTGGCGCCGCACGCCGCAAGGGCCTCCGAGGCATCCTCCGCCCCGAAAGCCTTGCATTCAGGCGCCGTTGACTGAAGATGGCCCTGCTGGCGACGACCGCCGCTCGAGTCTGCCCCTTCCAAAGGCCGAACCATGCCCGAAGCCGTCCTCGCCGAGATATTGCTGCCGACGACCGACCTGCGAACCGACTTGCCATTCTATATCGATACGCTCGGCATGCGCCTCGAGGAGATCTTTCCCGCCGACAACCCCTCCGTCGCATGCCTGTCCGGCCATGGCTTGCGCATCAGGATCGAGAAAGGGGCGAAGGCCGCGCCGGGCACGATCCGCCTTCTCACCGATTCACCGGCCGGTTTCCTGGGTGGGCGCCGATCGCTGACGGCGCCCAACGGCACCGTGTTCGAGGTCGCACCGCGCTCCCCCCAACTGGTTCAGCCTCCAACACAGCACGAGTTTCGCGTCCGGCGCCTGCGGGACGAGGCGCCCTGGGTGATCGGGCGCGCCGGAATGCACTATCGGGATCTCGTGCCGAGCCGGCTCGGCGGTGCCATGATCGCCAGCCACATCCGCATCCCGGACGGCGGTCCCGTGCCCGACATGGTGCACTATCACACGGTCGGCTTTCAGCTGATCTACTGCTACCGCGGCTGGGTCGACGTGCTTTACGAGGACCAGGGCGAAATGATGCGCCTGCAAGCCGGCGATTGCGTCATTCAGCCGCCCGAGATCCGTCACAGAGTCTGCGAAGCGTCGGCCGCGATCGAGGTGATCGAACTCGGTGTGCCCGCCGAGCACGTGACCACGATCGATCATGTGATGCGCCTGCCGAACGGCCGCGGTGACCCTGCCCGCGAGTGGCAGGGCCAGCGCTTCGTCCACCATGTGAAGGACCGCGCCACGTGGAAGCCGTTCCGACTTCCCGGGTTCAGCTGCCGGGATACCGGTATCTCTGCCGGCACCCGTGGCGTCGCGAACATCCAGGTGGCGCGCCCCTCGGGCGCGGCTGCGACACCGTTCAGCCGGCACGACACCGACATCCATTTCACGTTCGTCCTCGAAGGCGGCATGACGCTCGAAGCCAAGGGACATCCCGACCACCAGGTCGAGGCGGGCGACGCCTTCGTCATTCCGCCGGGCTTGGTCACCCGTTACGCAAAATGCTCCGAGGATCTCGAAATCCTGGAGGCCACGCTGCCCGCCGACTTCAAGACTGAATTCCTCTCCGATTGACGCTTGGGCCGCAGATACGGGCCGCTTACCCCTTGGCGTTGCCGCGTTCGAGGCCTATCTGACTGCGGTTCGGGAGGAAGTTCGTGAACCTGTCAGATTTGCCGGGCCAGACGGCGGACGCCCTGCGCAGCGCCGGAGCGTACGTCAGCGACCTGAACACCCCGACCCTACGGCTGGGAGTTACCGGCCTGTCACGTGCGGGCAAGACCGTCTTCATCACGGCGTTGGTACGCAACCTGGTTTCCGGCGGGCGGCTGCCCTTTTTCTCCGCATCGGCAGAAGGCCGCATTCTTCGTGCCTACCTCGAGCCCCAGCCCGACGACAGCGTTCCACGCTTCTCCTACGAGGAAAATCTCGCCGCGCTCGAAGCGGATCCACCGTCGTGGCCCGAGAGCACCCGGCGGATCAGCCAGCTCCGGCTGACGATCGAGTACCAGACCACGCAGCGATTGCGCCGGATGATCGGCGCGGTATCCGGGGGAATGCTGGTCACGCGCAGACTGCACGTCGACATCGTCGACTACCCCGGCGAGTGGCTGACCGATCTGGGCATGCTGTCGCAATCCTTTTCCGAGTGGAGTGCCGAGACGCTGGCACGCATGCGCGCGTCCTCCTCCGCGCAAGCGCGAGAGTTCTTGGCCTTCATCGCCGATACCAGCGCCGGCGCCCAGCACGAGGAAGAACGCGCCCTGGCCGGTGCCAAGCTGTTCACCGCTTATCTTGCGGCAGCCCGCGCCGGCGGCAGCGGCGTCGTCACCACATCGCCCGGCCGCTTCCTGATGCCGGGAGATCTTGCCGGCTCTCCTCTGCTGACGTTCTTTCCCCTCGACGCCGCACCCGCCGGTGGCCGCAGCTCGCTCGTGTCGCAGCTCGCCCGGCGCTTCGAGAGCTACAAGGCCAGCGTCGTCAAACCCTTCTTTCGCGATCACTTCGCCAGCATCGAGCGCCAGATCGTGCTCGTCGACGTTCTGGGCGGACTGGACGGCGGCGCCGGCGTCCTCCGCGACATGACGACGGCGATGGAACGCGTGCTCACCGCCTTTCGGCCCGGCACGAATTCTTGGCTGTCGACGCTGTTCCGCACCCGTGTCGAGCGTATCCTCTTCGCCGCGACGAAGGCCGACCATCTGGGCCAGGTCGGTCACGATCGCCTCGAAGCGCTGCTCAAGGAGATGTCGCTGTCTGCGATATCCCGCGCACAATTCGCCGGTGCCGACGTTAAGGTCCTGGCGATGGCGGCCCTGCGCTCGACCCGCGAAGCCGAGATGCGCAGGAATGGCGAACAGATGTCGTGTGTCGTCGGGCGGCCGCTCGACGGTGAGCAGATCGGCGGCCGCACCTTCGACGGCCGCACCGAAGTCGCGGTCTTTCCGGGCGACATTCCCGCCGATGCCCAGGGGCTCTTGCGTGGAACCGCGGTGGCAGCAGCCGATCCCGTCCGCGTTCTGCGGTTCGCGCCGCCCCGGCTTTCCTCGAAAACCGGCGGGGCCGACGCCACGACCTTCCCCCATATCCGTCTCGATCGCGCCGTCGAATTCCTGTTCGGAGACCGACTGACATGACAGGCCGGGATGACGCCGCGACCCAACAGAGCCGGTCGGGCCAGCATGGGCAGCGCCGGCCGCAAGTCTTCGACGCCGACGATCCCTCGCTGGAACCCGCCCGCGAACCGGAGCCGCCGCAGCCCGAAGGCCCGGACCCGGCCGACGCTTCCAGTGCCCAGCCCGTCGGCATGAGTTTGGCTCGAGGCGTGCGTTGGGGCGCGATTATGTTCGCGGCACTGACCGCAGCGAGCACGTTCGCGCTGTCACTGTGGTTCTACCGCCTGGTGTCGGTCGGCCTCTGGCGCGACGATTGGGCGGGCATGCTCATGCGTGGCCTCGTCGGCGTCGTCGGCATCGCTCTCTTGGCGATCGTGCTGCGCGAAATCATCGGTTTCTCGCGTCTGGGACGTCTCAACCGCCTGCGCACCGAACTCGAGCGCGTGCATCGCGCGCCCGACCCGAAGGCGGAGCAGTCCGCCGTCCGCAGGCTCTCGTCTCTGTATGCCGGCCGGCGCGAACTGGGCTGGGCCCGTGACCGGCTTCACCAGCACGGCCGCGACGTGCACGATCCGGGCGCTCTGCTCCAGCTGTCCGATCGCGAGCTGATGGCTCCGCTCGATGCCGCCGCGCGACGCATCATCACCGCCTCTGCGCGGCGTGTGGCGACGGTGACTGCCCTTTCTCCGATGGCGACGCTGGCGGTCGGCTATGTCCTGTATGCAAATCTCTCCCAATTGCGGTCCTTGGCGGCGTTGTACGGCGGCCGGCCCGGGTTTCTGGGCACGGTCAGGCTCGCCCGCCTCGTGGTGGGCCATCTCGTCGCGAGCGGCAGCGTGGCGCTGACCGACGATCTCGTCGGCCAGTTCATCGGCCAGGACCTCTTGCGACGGCTTTCGAAGCGGCTGGGCGAGGGCGCCTTCAATGGCGCCCTGACGGCGCGCGTCGGTGTTGCCGCCATTCCGCTCCTGCGCCCCCTCCCCCACATCGAAAGCAAACCGCCACGTGTCCGCGACATCGTCGCCGAAGCGCTGCGACGCGAGAAGAAGCCGGGCGCGGACGGCAACTGAGGCGATTTCCCCGATTACGCAAAACAACCTATTGGTGTTTTTTATCTCTACGCAACCAAATTCACGATGTTGCGTGTAAATCCGTGCAACCAGAGGCTGTTTTTGACAGTATTGCGGGAAGATCGGGGACGAAGCGAGGTACTCGAAGCCATGTTGCAGGTGTACTCGACGAAATCGGCGAACGATCGCATCCCCGTTCTCAGAGAGGACGAAGTATATCTGCGCTCGCACATCAGAAATCGCGGTGAATTACTTACGGCGCGTGAGATCGAGGTCTTGCATTGGATTGCACGTGGCAAGTCCGACTGGGAAATCGGCGAAATTCTGCAGATCTCCGCCAAAACCGTGAACTTCCATGTCGAGAACTCGAAGCGGAAATTCGGGGTTCCGACGCGCATTCAAGCGGTCGTTCTGGCCATTTGCCGGCGCGCCGTCGACGACTGAGCAGTAAGCTGCGGCGAAGTGCGTGCCTGCACGGCGATGGCCCCGCCGCGGCGCACAATCGCACGCGGCCAGAGCGCTACGCCACGGTCTGGAAGCCACGGCCGGCACCGTGCCGCCGTTCTGGCGGCCGGCGCCTGTGCCGGCTCCGGCGCTTCAGCGTCCGTCGGCCTGAAGTCTGCGGAAAACCGTCGATGCGAAGGTCCGCTCACGCACCTGCGGTCGCGGAGCTACATAGCCGCCGGGCCTCGCCGGAGCACGATACACGTCGCCCGGCGGCGCTGCGAAGCGCCGATCGCGCGAACGATCGCCGGCCAATGCCCGGCCCGCCGCGGCCGCACCCGCGGCTCCGGCGATGACCGCTGCAGCTTCGGCGCCGCCCTGTTCGGGCAGGGCCGCGACGCGGTTCGCCGCATCAGGACGCGATGCCGCCACCGCGCCCGCCATCGGCGGCACGGCCGGATTGATCGAGCCTACGTTGATCGACGCGGCCGACGTCGACGGAACACCGGCAGCAGTAGCGGGTGTAGAAGCCGTATCGACGGGGGGCTCTCCGCGCGGCCCTCCGATCGCCATCCTGCCGGAAGGAGCCGGCACGCCCTGCTGAGCCGGCGCCTGAAAGACCCGGGTTTCCCACGTCGACGCAACCGTCGCCGGCCGCTGCGCTGGTGTCGGTGCGGGTGCCGGCTGGGCTTGTGCCTGCTGCGGCGCTGGCGGCTGCGCCGGCTGCTGGTCCCTCGCCGGGGCCTGGGTTACGGGCTGCGGCGCTGGCGGAGTGATCGGTCTGCGCGCTGCTTGCGCTACGACGGCACTCGGGAGGCAGCGGCCCTCGGCACTCATCGACTGGCCGCTCGGGCGGGCCGGGCCGCATGCGTTGCCGGGATGGCCCTGCACCAGCGCCTTGAGGATGAAGTCGGGACCGTCGATGGGCAACGACGCATTGACACGGTCTATGAACGTTTTCATGGCCGCGCGGGTGGACTGCCCCCACTCGCCAGTGACATCACCGCTGTAGCAGCCCACGCGTTTCAACTCTTTCTGGATGTCGCGCGTCAAAGCCGCTTTGGCCTCGTCCCCGCCGCGCGCAGCGCGCGCTGGTTGCGGTGGCTCGATCGGTCTGAGGACGATTTCACCTTTGCTGCCACCGGCGGGCGGATTGGTTACGGCAGGGCGTGCTGCCTGCGCCGGCGCGGCACTGCCCGGCTGCGCAGAATGCTGCAGGATCGTGCGCGTGGCCTCTGACGGCGGCGTCGACTGCGCGCGCGCTCCTGTCGTCGCCTGAGGCGCATTCTCCGAGAGCGGAAAGATGTACGCGGCCGCTGCGAGCCCAGCCGCAATGCACGCCAACCCAGACAACTTACCCATGGACCCAACTCCGACCGGCCGCCACGCCGAGACGACAAACCCTTTACAACTTTACCAGTGCCGACATGCTCGAAGCCGACTGGTCGCCGCTGCACTTTCCGCGCAAGCGTTCAGCCACAAATGAAGTATACGCTCTTTTTCATACTCCGGGCACTCGGCTCAGCCAACAGTCTTTCTCTAAATTACGTCAAATAATTGCCAGGATGGGTCGCAGACGCAACCCCCTTTTGCTTCCCTCCCGGAAACTTGACCTGTCCCGGCATCGGGCGGATCGAGCCGTGCGCGTGAGCGGCTCACACCCCCGGTCACAGCAATCTGGCGCCGAAGTTCCGGGCTGGGTCCATCTCCGCGGCCAGCCGTCCCGAGGGCCGGGCGGCGATCCCACCCGTCCGGGCGAGGAAGCGCCCGCTGCCCGGCGTCGCCGTGACACGACCGCCGTCGACCACGACCTCGCCACGCCGCAGGACCACCGAGGGCCAGCCCTGCACCGAACGTCCCGCCCAGGGCGTGTAGCCGGTGTTGTCGGTGACTGTTTCGTCGCTGAAAGTGACCTCCCGCTCAGGGTCCCAGATGGCGATATCGGCATCATGTCCAATGGCGATCGAACCCTTCCTGCCGCCGAGCCCGTAGACCCGTGCCGGCTCGCTGGCTGTCCACCGGACGAAGTCCGTCAACTGAAAGCGGCCCTTGCTGACCATCGCATCGAACAGCAGCGGCAGCCGTGCCTCCAAACCCGGCAGCCCGTTGGCGATCTGCTTGAAGGTGGCGGACGGTCCTGCCGAAAGCTTGCCCGAGGCGTCGAAGGCGTACGGCGCGTGATCCGAAGTGACCATCTGCAGGTCACCGAGGGCCAGCCCGTGCCAGAGCGCTTCCTGATCCGCCGGCTCACGCGGCGGGGGAGAGCACATCCATTTCGCACCCTCCAGACCGGGCCGGTCCAGGTCCTTGGCTGTGAGGAAGAGATACTGCGGGCAGGTCTCGGCATAGACTTTGACGCCCCGGGCGCGGGCCGCGCGAATGACCTCGACCCCCTCCCGCGTCGACACGTGGAAGATCACGATGGGTTGGTCGATCAGCTCCGAGCAGGCGATCAGACGCTGGAAAGCTTCGGGCTCGGATAGCCGCGGGTGGGACATCGCGTGATAGCGTGGCGCCGTATACCCCTTCTCGAGCAACCGCCGGCTCATCCACGAGATCATGCCGTGATTTTCCGCATGGATCGCGACGATCGCACCGCCTTCCCGCGCAGCCAGCAGGATGTCCAGCAGTCCCTCGTCACCCACGTTGAGCAGATCGTAGGTCATGAAAACCTTGATCGAGGCATGACCGCCGGCGATCAGCTCCGGCAGCTCGGTCTTCAGCACGCGCTCCGTTGGATCGGCGACGATCATGTGGAAGCCGTAGTCCGTCATCGCGCCGCGCGCCGCCAGCCGGTGATAGTCCTCAACCACCCCTTTCAGCGACTTTCCGCGATGCTGGGCAGCAAAACTGATCACGCTGGTCGTGCCGCCGAGGAGCGCCGACCGGGTCGCGCTCTCGAAGGTGTCGGCGTTCAGCAGCCCTCCGGCGGACACCTGCTCGATATGGGCATGGGCATCGACGCCACCTGGGAGCACGATCTTGCCCCGCGCGTCGATCTCGCGCTTGCCGCGACCGAGCCGGCGGCCGACGGACACGATCGTCTCGCCCGAGATCCCGACGTCGGCCGTGAAGATATCGGAAGCCGTAGCCACGGTTCCGTTGCGGATGACGACGTCGAAGTCCGCTGAAGCTGACACGCTTTGCTCCTTGCCGATCTTTTTCTTTTCCGTCGTACGATTTCAGACGAGAATGCGTCCCGGCGCAATCGTACGAGCAAACCACGAGATGACCGGCCGTCGACAGATCCTTGTGATCAACCCCAATTCGAACCCCGCCGTGACGGCGGGACTCGACGAGGCGCTGGCGCCGCTGCGCAGCCCGAAAGGTCCCGAGATCGTCTGTACGACGCTGGCTGAGGGGCCATTCGGGATCGAAAGCGAGTTGCACATCGACCAGGTCGCCATGCCGCTCGCCCGGCTTGTCGAGAAGCAGCCCACAACCGCGGCCTTCGTGATCGCCTGCTACGCCGACCCAGGTCTCCACGTCTGCCGTGAAGTCGCGCGCCGCCCGGTCTTCGGCATCGCCGAATGCGGCATCTTGACCGCCCTGGCCAGGGCGGATCGTTTCGGTGTCATCGCCATACGCACCGCGTCCATTCCCCGCCATCTACGCCAGTTGAGGGCGATGGGCGTGGAAGGCCGGTTGGCTGGCGAGCGCGCGCTCGAAATGAGTGTTGCCGAGACCGCATCGGGTGAGCGGACGCTCGATCGCATGATCGAGGTCGGCCGTGACTTGGTTACGAAGGATCGGGCCTCGGTCGTTGTCATGGGCTGCGCCGGCATGGCCCGCCATCGCACCGCGCTGGAGAAGGCCATCGGCGTCCCCGTGGTCGACCCCACCCAGGCCGCCGTCGCGATGGCCGTGGGCACCGTCGCCGTCATGTGACCGGCCTTCATGCCCGGCCTCGTATTCGTGCCTGCCGGAGCGGCGGCGCGCTCGCCTATGGACGATCCCGCGCGCTGGTGCTATTCCGCTGGCGATTATCGGCGTGCCCAGCGGGCCGATTGCCGCCTTAGCTCAGTTGGTTAGAGCACCAGATTGTGGATCTGGGGGTCCCCCGTTCGAGCCGGGGAGGCGGTACCAATCAATCCGACACGTAAACTGCGGACACGATCAACGTGACGCGACCCGGCCGGTGCCCTTCTTCTGGCGCGTGCGCCGCCCCCTACTCATCGAACCGCGGGAGACCGCTCAGGCCAGCGCCGGCAGAACGACCTCGCGGACGACGCGGACCGGCGGTATCCACTGGTCGGGCGTCTCGTAGTTGCCGGCGGTGATCGCCACTGTCAGGCCGAGGCCGGGCAGAACGAAGAGCCTCTGGCCTCCGTTGCCGAATGCACCCCACCATCTCTCCAGACGGTTCCGCCCCCAGCCCGGTCGCGTCGGCGTGACGAAGCCGAAGTGCCCCATGTACCAGTGCAGTCCGAATTGACGGAATTCGTCCGCCTGCAGCGCCGGCGTCACGCATGCCTCCAGCCACTCTCGCGGGATCACCTGGCGGCCGTCGTGGTTGCCGCCGTCGAGCATCAGTTGTCCGATCCTGGCGAGATCACGTGGCGTCAGGCGCAGACCCGATGCGGCACTCTCGATGCCGTCCCGGCCCTTGGTCCATTCGCTGTGCGTGAAGCCGAGCGGCTCGAACAGGGCTTCGCGCGCATACTGATGCAGAGGCAGTCCGGTACCATGACTGATCATGCGACCGAGCAAGGCGGTGGTCCCGCCACTGTACGACCACACTTTGCCCGGCTCCATCACGGCAGCCCGTCCCAGCACGAAACGATAGCGGTCCGCCGCCATCTCCATCGCGATCTCGCTGTTCGTGGGATCCGTGTAGGGCACGCTGGTCTCGTCCCAGTCCGTCCCCAGCGACATGGTCAGCAGATGACGCACGGTCCAGCGCGCCCGCCTCGCGTCCCACAGATCGCGGTATTCTGGAAACGTATCCATCAGCGTCGCCTCGAGCGACGGCACCTTCCCCGCGGCGAGCGCGACGCCATAGAGGAGGCCGACGATGCTCTTCGTCACCGAGCGCAGATCGTGCAGCGTGTCCGGCCCGAAGGCGACCCGGCCGAGCGGTCGCCCCCAGGTGAAATCCTCCCCTGCAAGATAACGCTCGAAGACCAGACGCCCGTTGTGCGTCACGACCAGGCCGTGCAGCCCCCAGACTTTCTTCTCTGCGATCGCCTTGTCGAGGAGCGCGTCGAGATCGCCCGAGAAACCGGCCTGCGACGGAGACGCCAACGGCCAGGAACCTGCGATCGCCCGACTGATCGGCATCCCCATTGCAGCAACTCCGAAACGGGCGATGACCTGCCGCCGATCGAGCCGGTTCATGCCGCGTGTGCGCGAGCGTGGCGAACCACGTCGGCATGGGTCGCGAACCACACGCTGCCCTTGGATTTCGCGTGGCGGATCAATTCGTCGAGTATCCAGATCCGCGAGCGATAGCCGATCACGTGGGGATGGCAGGTGAGCTGGAAGATGCCCCCCTCCTCCCACGCGGCATCGAGCTCGCGGCGGAATATATCGAACACATCGGTCGGCGGCGTATAGGGGCGCAATCCCGTGAAACGCTGCATGATGAAGTAGACCGCGTCGTCGCGTACCCATTCCACCGGCAGTTCGACGATCCCGGTCGGCACCCCGTCCAGCAGCAGCTCGTAGCAGTCCTCGTCCGCCATCAGCGAGCTGTCATAGAGCAGCCCCATTTCCTTCTCGATGCGCAACGTATTGGGGCTGAAATCCCAAGACGGCGTTCTGAGACCGACGGGGCGAGCCCCGCTGACCTTTTCCAGCGTATCCGCCGATCGCATCATCAAGTCTCGCTCCGCCTCGTAGGGCAGCACCGAGTTGAGTTCGTGGATCCATCCGTGAATACCGATTTCATGCCCCTCGGCGATGACGCGGCGTTGCTCGTCCGGGTGGATGAGTGCCGCCACGGCCGGCACGTAGAAGGTCGCGGGCACCCCGTGGCGGTCAAGCAGCGACAGTATTCTCGGTACCCCGACGCGATTGCCGTACTGACCCCAGCACATACGGCCGATCGACTTGCCGCCGTCGCGCAACTCGTTGGTTTCGTGATCGGCATCGAACGAGAGCGCCACGGCGCACCGCGCTCCCCCTGGCCATGCCTTGGGGCGGTATGTGCGCCCGGCACGAACCTGGTTCACGAGGCGCCGCCACTGCTCTTCCGGCCATTGCCATGGCTCCAGCGTGGATTGGTCTGGTCCTGAGGTGCGCGTCATGGTGAGATCCCGGCACAATGGTTGCCGGGTCATGCTAGTCGCCCGGTGCTTCCGTGCAAACGCTGATGCCGGCCGGCTGTTCCGCAGCTGCCGCGGGGCGGCGCACGCATGACAGCCTCCAGGAACCCTTGCGAAAGTATGCGGGTGGAACCGATACGGTGGCGGTTCATGCCTTCCCGGCGCAATCCTGGCGAACGGGAGGCATGTTCGCGACTGGATTGTTTCTTGATACACCCTGTGCCAAACGCTCAATCCTCTGACGATCTGCCTTGGGAGCACGGATTCGATGAACTTGTCTTTCATGCTCAAGAAGCGCGCGGCCGAGGGCAAACCCGTCCGCATCGGCCAGATCGGGGCCGGCAAATTCGGCACCATGTTCCTGTCCCAGCTTCGCGTCACCCAGGGCATGCACCTGACCGGTCTCGCCGATCTCCTGCCGGCGCGTGCGCGCGAACGGCTCGAGGGTGTTCAATGGAAGCCCGAGCGCACGGACGCCAAGTCGATGGCCGACGCCGTAAAGACCGGCAAGACCTTCGTCACGGACGACTCGATGGCGGTGATCAAGGACCCAAATGTCGAGGTCGTCGTCGAAGTCACGGGCGACCCGGCGATCGGGATCAAGCACGCGCTGGCGGCGTTCGATCACGGCAAGCATGTCGTGATGGTCAATGTCGAGGCCGACGCCCTCGCCGGCCCCTTGCTCGCCAAGCGCGCCCGGGAGAAGGGCGTCGTCTACAGCTTGGCCTGGGGTGACCAGCCCGCCCTGGTCTGCGAGCACGTCGATTGGGCCCGCTCTTGCGGTTTCCGCGTCGTCGCGGCGGGAAAGGGTACTCGCTACCATCCGACGTATCACCAATCGACGCCGGAGACGGTGTGGGAAATCCTCGACCAGTACCTCGTCATCCACAACCGCTCGCACATCAATCCGAAGATGTTCAATTCTTTCGTCGACGGCACGAAGTCCGGCATCGAGATGACGGCGATCTGCAATGCAACCGGACTGGTGCCGCAGACCGATGGCCTGAGCTTCCCGCCCGCATCGCGCTTCGAGCTGGCCGAGGTCTGCAAGCCGCGGTCGGCCGGCGGCACCCTGGAGAAGGCCGGCGTGACCGAGGTGACATCCTCTCTCTACCGCGACGGCAAAGACGTGCCTCACAACCTCGTCATGGGAACTTATGTCGTCATCGAGAGCGACAGTGACTATGCGCAGAAATGCTTCGTCGAATACAACTCGCTCCCCGACAAGAGCGGCAAGTACGCGGCGCTCTATCGCCCCACCCACATGATCGGGCTGGAACTCGGCCTCTCCGTCGCGAGCGCGGCCCTGCGCAAGGAGCCCACGGGCTCTGCCTTCTGCTTCAACTCGGACGTCGTCGCCACCGCGAAGCGCGCCCTCAAGAAAGGCGAAGTCCTCGATGGCGAAGGCGGGTTCTGCGTCTGGGGCAAGCAGACGCCCTCGGAAATCTCTTTGACGGAGGGCTACCTGCCCCTGGGACTGGCGCACGACGTCAAGCTCAAGGCGGACGTGGCCGAGGGGCAGCGAATCCGTTGGAAGGATGTCGACATCGACATGACCGCCGACGCCGTCCGCTTCCGCAAGGAAATGGAGAAGACGTTCCCGCGGCCCGAAGCATTTTGACCGCGATGATGCCCTGAACAGTGCCGCCAGCGGGCGTTGGCCGGTCTTTCGGCCCGCCCGCCGACCGGGCTCGTTGACGACCTCGATCAGGTTCGCTTGACTTGCCATCCTACCGGCCATAAGTGCCGCGCGGGCGGTCGAATGGCCGTGGACCCAAGCGAATGCAGCCTGGAGTTGCATATGGCGGATCGCGCCGCACGCACATACCTCGACTTCGAGAAGCCGATCGCCGAGCTGGAAAGCAAGGTCGCCGAGCTGCGTGCACTGCATAACGACGACCAGAACGCCGTGAAGCTCGACGAGGAGATCTCCCGTCTCGACCAGAAGGCCCGCCAGGCCCTGATCGACACCTATGCCAAGCTCTCCCCTTGGCAGAAGACCCAGGTCGCGCGCCATCCCGAGCGTCCCCACACGCTCGACTACATCGAGGAACTGTTCGAGGATTTCACCCCGCTCGCGGGCGATCGGTACTTCGCGGAGGATGCAGCAATCGTCGGCGGGCTGGCGACCTTCCGCGGCCGCCCGGTGGTCGTGATGGGCCACGAGAAGGGTTCCGACACCGAAAGCCGCATCAAGCACAATTTCGGCATGGCTCGCCCCGAGGGCTACCGCAAGGCGGTGCGCCTTATGGATCTCGCTGAGCGCTTTGGGCTGCCGGTGATCGCCCTCGTCGATACTGCGGGTGCCTATCCCGGCATCGGCGCGGAGGAGAGAGGGCAGGCCGAGGCCATCGCCCGCTCGACCGACCGCTGCCTCTCCCTCAGTGTTCCAATGATCGCCATCGTCATCGGCGAAGGCGGCTCGGGCGGCGCTGTCGCGATCGCTACGGCGAACCGCATTCTGATGCTGGAGCACGCCATCTACACCGTGGCTTCGCCCGAAGCCGCCGCCTCGATCCTCTGGCGCGATGCCGGCAAGGCGAACGACGCCGCGAACTCGATGAAGATCACGGCCCAGGATCTGGTGCAGTTGCGGGTCATCGACGAGGTGGTTTCCGAACCCGTCGGCGGGGCGCACCGTGACCGCGCCAAGATGTTCACCACCGCGGGCGACGCAATTGCAAAGGCCCTGGCGTCATTCGACGGCCAGCGCCCCGAGGCGATCAAGCGCCAGCGGCAGGAAAAGTTCCTCGATATCGGCCGCTCACTCTGATCTTGCCCGGTCCGGCCCTCGGACGGGGCCGGTCGACAAAGGTCACGCAGGCGCGATTTCCGGTGGCACCTCGCGCTGGTAGGCCGCACCGATCGCGAACAGCACGGACTCGTGGAACGGCTTGGCGATGATCTGGATGCCGTTGGGCAGTCTGCCGGACCGCGGCACCGGCAGCGTCAACGTCGGCAATCCGAAATAGTTGACCGGTCGGGTGTACTTGATCACCCGCGCCATGGTCGCCTGCAGCGCCGGCCCGCCCGCCACGTCGAGTTCGGATATGGTCGGCAGCGGGTCCGCGAAGATCGGCAGGATGGCCACGTCTGCCTTGGCGAACGTCTCGGCCAGCACTTTGCGCAGCATCGCCCCGCGGGCCCGCAGGGCCGTCATGTGATCGATCCCCGAAACGAAGAAGCCGACCTCGAGCCGCGCGCGCACCTGCGGACCGTAGTCCTGCGCCCGCGATACCAGGAATGGGAAATGAGCGGACGCCGCATCCGGCAGCTGCATCACCGACGTCAGGTCGTGCACCGTCTGCCAGTGCGGGAACGCGCAACTGGTCTTCTCCAGGCCGGCCTTCGACAGGATCGAGATCACGCGCTCGACCATCTGCTGCACGTCCGTGTGCGCCTCGGAAATCAGGCCCGCGTCGATCCCGAGCTTGAGACCCTTCACCGGCTTGGCGAGCGCAGCCGTGAAATCCGGGACAGGCATATCGGCCGCATGGGCATCGCGCGGATCCGTGCCGGACAGCAGGCCGGTCATGAGCGCCAGGTCCTCGACATGGCGCGCGATCACGCCGAGCGTATCGAGGCAAAGCGCCAGAGGCATCGCGCCCGCGCGGGAAATCCGCCCGAACGTCGGTTTGATCGATGTCACGCCGCACGCCGCAGCCGGCAACCGCAATGACCCCGCCGTGTCCGAGCCGAGCCCCGCCGGGATCGCCCCCATCGCCACGGCGCACGCTGTTCCTGCCGACGAACCGCCCGTAATGCGGCTCGTGTCCCAAGGGTTGCGGGCATGGCCGATGACGTAGTTGTGTCCAGTCGGCCCGAAAGCGAATTCGGTCAGGTGCATCGCCGCCACCTGCACTGCACCTGCGGCCTTGAAGCGCTCGATGACGGTCGCATCGGTCTCGGCCGGCTTGTCTGCCCTGATCCTCGCGCCCCAGCTCGCGATCTTGCCTCTGCGGTCGAACATGTCTTTGTGGCCAAGGGGAACCCCGGCCAGCGGCCCCGTATTCTTGCCCGCCGCGATCGCCGCATCGGCAGCCTTCGCCGATGCCAGCGCCTCGTCCGGCTCGAGCGTGACGACGCAGTTCGTCTTCTCGTGCGCCCCCTTGAGGCGGGCGATGGCTTCCTGGGTTGCCTCGACGCTGGAGAGCTTGCGCTCACGGATCGCCTTGGCGAGCGAAACTGCGGAATGGTCGACGAACGCCGGCATGATCAACCCCACTTGCTGCCACGACCGGGCGCGGCGGCCGCGAGCGCACCGCGGAACTCGTCGACGTCGGCGCCGAGCGGGAGAGTGGCCGCATGCTTGCGCACGTTGACGCTCATTGCGGCGACCGTAGCCTTGGCCGCCTCGCGCCGTTCATCCGGGATGTCGAGCAGGTCGGCGGGGTGGACTGACGGCTCTGGTTTCTTTGTGCTCATCTTCGGGCTCGGGTACAGGATGCCTTCGGCAAGACGCACGCGAAGCGACCATGCCCCCTGCTGGTACCTCCGGTCAGAGGCAGTCCTGGAGCTCTGGCCGCCACGAGATGACGTCGGGCAACATTTGCGCCTCGGAACGAACGCCTGACGCGACGCACGGTTTTCGTACACGCGCCGTTCAGTCGGTCGACCATCGGCGATGCCACCTTAGTGCCGACCTTTGCCCGACGCAAAGTCTCCTCGCTTCCATCGCGCCGGCTTTTCCGTCCGTGGCTCGCGCGTGAGCCGGTTGCGCATGCCAGCATTGCAGGCGATACCAAGCCGGCGCTTGCCGGAGGGCGAGACGCAACCAGCCCAAGACAGGCCGGAGAGCCATGCCCCGAAAGCTGATCGACGACTGCTTCCTGAACGACCGGCCTCGCCTTCGTCACGATGAAGCGATCGAGCTGTTGTCGTCGCGCGTCGGCACGATCGCTGGCTCCGAGACCGTCGAACTCCATGCGGCCGCCGGGCGCATCCTGGCGCAGGCCGCCGCTGCCCGCCTCCCTGTGCCGGCGCACACCAACGCCGCCGTCGACGGCTATTCTTTTTCGGCCGCCGACTATGATCGTACAGCAGGCTGCCGGCTGCCTGTTTCCATCCGCGTCCCCGCTGGTCGAAGCGGCGGAGCGGCGCCCGCACCCCGTTCTGCCGCGCGAATCTTCACAGGCGCCACGATCCCCGACGGCCACGATACAGTCGCCATGCAGGAGGATTGCGCCGCCGGCGACGATGGCCATGTCGTGATCCCGGGCGGCCTGAAGCCCGGTGCCAACGTCCGCAAGGCCGGCGAGGATGTGGCGGCTGGAACCACACTCATGTCTCCCGGCCATGTCATCCGGCCCCAGGATCTCGCCGCGCTCGCCTCGATCGGCCACGGAACCGTACGTGTGCACCAGCGCTTGCGCGTGGGTATCCTGTCCAGCGGCGACGAAGTCATCCGTCCCGGTCGGGAGCTTCGCCCCGGCGAGGTCTACGACGCCAACATGCCGATGCTGTTCGCCTTGATCGCGAGCGCCGGGGCCACACCGATCGATCTCGGCGTCGTCCCCGACCGCCCGCAGCTGGTCGAGGCGATGCTGCAGGACGCGGCGGGTCGCTGCGATGTCGTGATCGGCTCCGGTGGCGCGAGCAGGGGCGAAGAAGACCACATGGTCCACGCCATGGAACGGCTGGGCAAGCGCCATCTCTGGCAACTGGCGATCAAGCCCGGCAGGCCGATGTCGTTCGGACAGATCGGCGATTGCGTGATGCTCGGGCTGCCCGGCAACCCCGTCGCCGTATTCGTCTGCTTCCTGCTGTATGCATGGCCGCTGTTGCGCAGGATGGGGGGAGCCCCGTGGCCGGAGCCCCGTCGTCTCATGTTGCCGGCGACGTTCGACCTGCCGGCCAGAAAGACCGGACGTCGCGAGTTCTGGCGGGGCATGTACGCGACTTTCGAGGGGCGACTGGCGGCAGACAAATTCGCACGTGACGGATCCGGCCTGATTTCAGGTCTGCGGGCCGCGGATGGTCTCATCGACATTCCCGAGGACATCGCCGCAGTGAAGCGCGGCGACTTGGTGGCGTTCGTTCCATTCAGTGAGTTCGGTATTCTCAGCCGCTGAACCGCCGCTGGGCGGTCTGCCAGACAGAGATTTCCAGGAGTTGCTTTCCATGTCCCGTCCTTCGCCCGCAGCCGTCGAGCGGCAACTCGCCGATGCGATCGCGGAGCACCGCAAGGGAAAGCTCAAGCCAGCGGCACGCCTCTATCGCGCGGTCATCGCCGCCGATCCGCGTAACGTTGCTGCCCTCGAGATGTTCGGGATGCTGCTCGCCCAGGAAAAGCAATACCCTGAGGCGGAGCGCCACCTGCGGGCCGCCCTCTCAATGTCACCGGACTCCCTGCCGGCCAAGTACAATCTCGCGAACACACTGCGCCTTCAAAGCCGCTACGAAGAGGCCGCGCCATTGCTCGAAGCAGTGGCTGAGGCCATGCCGGATCGGGCCGAGGTTCAGGTGAACCTCGGTGTCACGCTGTTCGAGCTCGAGCGCCTCAACGACGCCATGCGGGCATTCGGCCGGGCAGCCGATCTCGACCCCAGTTCCGTGGCCGCTCTTTTCAATCTCGGTCGATCGGCGCAACTCTCCGCACGCCTCCCGATCGCGCTTTCCGCACTTCAGGCCGCCGCGAAGCTGGCTCCTGGTGACGGCGACGTTCTGGACGCCCTCGCAAAGGCGCTTGCCGCGAACGGTGACGTCGCGCAGGCAAAGACAGTTCATGAGCGAAGGGTCGCCACCGCGGGTGAGCCCCCGTTCGAGCGCACGATGGCCTATGCCCACAATTGTGCGCGACTGTGTGATTGGGACAATGCCGAACGGGTGCGCGACGCGGCATTGAAGCGGGTTGCGGTCGGCGGCAGCGGCGTGGAGCCGTTCGCACTGCTCTCCCTCCTGGACGATCCGGCGGTGCACCGGAGCGCGGCCGAACTCTGGTCGCGACAGTACGACCGTCGCGCTCCCGTCCCTCGGCCAGCAGCCCGCCCTTCTCCCGAGCGCCTTCGGATCGCCTATGTATCGGGTGACTTCGCAAGTCATCCCCTGTCCCTCCTGATGGCCGGCGTGTTCGAGCGCCATGATCGCGCGCGCTTCGAGATCATCGGCCTGTCGACGGGTCCGGACGACGGCAGCGCCATCGGCAAGCGCGTCCGCGATGCGTTCGATGTGCTCGAAGACGTGAGCATGTGGCCGGTCGCACGCATCGTGGAGTATGCCCGGGTTCGCCAGATCGACATCGCCGTCAACCTCACCGGCTACACCGACTACGCGCGCAGCGGCGCTTTCGCCTCCCGGCTCGCCGGCGTGCAGGTCGGATATCTCGGCTATCCGTCGACGATGGGGGCAACTTGGATGGACTATGTGCTTGCCGATCCCGTCGTGGCTCCCGATCACGCCCTTGCGCACTTCACCGAGGCCGTCGCCAGGCTGCCCCACTGCTTTCAGGCGAACGACGACAAGGCCTTCCAACCGAAGGAAGCACCGCCGAGGCATTCGCTCGGGCTTCCGCAGGACGCCGTGGTGCTGGCGTCGTTCAACAACAGCTACAAGATCAATCGCCAGATGTTCGGCGCCTGGATGTCGATCCTACGCGCCGTTCCCGACGCCGTGCTCTGGCTGTTCGCCCCGAGCCAGTCCATGTCGGATGCTCTTCGTCAGGCTGCCGTCGAGCGAGGTGTCGATCCGCAGCGGGTCGTCTTCGCGGGCTTTCAGCCGTTCGAAGCCCATCTCGCCCGTCAGCTGCAGGCCGATCTCTTTCTCGACACGGTGCCCTACAACGCCGGAGCCACGGCGAGCGCAGCGCTCTGGTGCGGTTTACCGGTACTCACGATCGCTGGACAGTCGATGCCTGCGCGCATGGGCGCGAGCCTCCTGACGGCGGTTGATCTGCCCGACATGATCGCCCCGGACCTGCCGGCCTACATCGACCGGGCCATCGCCCTTGCATCGGACCCGGCGGCGTTGAGTGCGGTCCGCAGTCGCCTTGCGAAGAACCTCCGGACCAGCAAGCTGTTCGATACGGACCTCTTCACGCGGCACTTGGAAGACGCGTATGTGCAGATGCACGCGCGACACGCGGCAGGTGAGCAGCCCTGCAGCTTCGACGTTCCGCCGCGCAGCTGATCGCGGGACCTGCCGACAGCCCCCGACAACGCTCGTGACGTGAGCCCACCTCCCCTCCAGTCATGGGGAGTGCCCTGGATCGAACTTTTCTCCCGTTTCCGTCGCTGCGGCAAGAGCCATCGCGGCACTTCGGAACTCTTCAGGCGTGCGATTGGCCAGCGCCGAGTGCGGTCGAACGCGGTTGTAGTCGTCCCGCCGATCCGCGAGCAGCGTGCGGGCCTCGGCGAGCGATGAGAAGGCGGTCTCGTTCAGGCACTCGTCGCGCAACCGGCCAATGAAGCTCTCCGCGAAGGCGTTCTGCTGCGGCTTGCCGGGCGCGATATAGTGCCAGTCGACGCGCCGCTCCCAGCTCCAGCGCAAGATCGCCATGCTCGTGAACTCCGTGCCGTAGCACGTTGGGAACTTATGCGACGTAGGCCATGACCGACTGCGGCGCTCATCAAGCAGGCAGGCGGCCAGGGCCGAGCAACAGGTCTCTAAAGTGAAGGTGTGAATCGCCACTTTGGAGAAGCCCGACCATGACCATTCGCGAGAGTATGCCAACGCCTGGCATCCTGGTAGCCATCGATGTCTCGAAGACGCGCAACGATGTGTTGATCGAGACGCCGGGATCTGCACGC
>CAYMEB010000057.1:0-22602 GCA_964389095.1 uncultured Hyphomicrobiaceae bacterium | reverse complement strand
CTGGCGCAGGATCCGCGCTGGGAAAAGGGCATCGTCTTCCTGGTCGAGGCCTACCCCTGTGGAAATGTCCGGTCGAACAACTGCAACGCCGCGAGCGCCAGCGCCGATCGCGGCAACGGCGTCGAGGCTGACACTGTTGTCCGTGCCGTAAGGGCTCGGATGGACGATAACCACACGCGAGAGGCCCAGGTGGCGGTTCAGGGTTTGAAGGTCGGCGATGCTGGCGTCGGGCGGCGTATAAGCGCGGCCCGCCCAGTAAGGATACGCCGAGGCCGGGCCGAAGACGTGCGTGTGGCAGTCGCACGCTCCAGGCGGCGGCGCAAACGCCGGCCGAGTGTGGGTCACTCCGTGAATGGTCGTCATTCCGTTCCGCCGATGTGCGAGCGCGTGGCTGCCGGATTGCGTGGCCGCGCCGGAACACTGGCGCAGAATAGTTGTGCCGCGCAAACGGTTTGCTGTGCGTAACCGGGCCCGAATCGATAGGCTCGCCGCAATTCCACACCAATTCGGGCCGCGATGCGTGGCACCCGGGGATCGTCGTCCCGGTTTCTCAACCAGGTCCGACCGGGTCACGCCCGGCGGCGACGTGCACCACGAAGGAGGCGGCTGTGAACCTGTTCCGGCGCAGCCAGGCAAAAGGCCCACCCGCGGTTCCCGTGGCGACCGCCGTCGCCCCGACGGAAAAGGTGCGGGAAAGCGGTCGGACGGCGCCCGAGCCGTTGACGCTGCTCCTTCCGGCCATGGCCGCGCTCGGCGCGATCGCTTCGATCGCGGCGGTTGCCTATACGGCCGAGGATCGGACGGCCGACCGCCCGAGGGTCAAGCGGCGGGTCGATCAGATCCTGCGCGATCTGGAAATTAGCACTGCCGGGATCGCGGAGCTGCTGCGCCGCATCAAACGGGCCGGGCGGTCGTTCGGCCTGGAAGGCCCGGTGGGCGGCGCTGCGCTGAAATTCGGCCTGGCCGGACAGCGGCTGGAGGCGGGGGCGGGACCCCTCTACCACCAGTTGGTGAACGATCTGGCGACGATGCTGGTGCTGGCCACACAGAACAGCTTCGAATGCATCAGCGCGGTCGAGGACGGTGAGATCGAGGCCCCAGAGGAGGTGTTCCAGGGCTTCGCAGCGGCCCAGGAAAAGCTGAACGGGCTGCTGGTGCACAGGGCCGGCGCGCGGACCGTGGTCGACGAGGGGATCGAGATCGCCCAGAGCCTGACCGGCCTCGTACGCCAGCTCAAGTTGCACAAGGTCGCATGAAGGGCCGGCCCGGCCTTTCAATGGGGGGGCCACGAAAGGTCTCGTTGACACCTGCGCTGCGCCGCACCAATAGTTCTCGCGCTTTGCAACCCGGTGCCGCCGTGGGGTGAACCCGGGTGGCCTGACGTCGGGAACGGGTACTCATGGTCGAACTCGCACTGCCGCGAAACTCGCGCATCACCTCTGGAAAGACCTGGAACAAGCCCGAAAAGGGCAAAGGCCAGTGGAAGGAGTTCCGGGTCTATCGCTGGAGCCCGGACGACAGCGCCAATCCCCGCGTCGACACCTATTGGGTGGACCTCAAGACCTGCGGGCCGATGGTCCTCGACGCGCTCATCAAGATCAAAAGCGAGATCGACGCCTCGCTGACCTTCCGGCGTTCGTGCCGCGAGGGGATCTGCGGGTCCTGCGCAATGAACATCGACGGGACCAATACGCTCGCCTGCCTCAAGGCGATCGAGGATGTCAGCGGAGCGGTTTCGATCTATCCGCTCCCGCACATGCAGGTCGTGAAGGACCTGGTGCCGGACATGACCAATTTCTACGCGCAGCACCGCTCCATCGAGCCTTGGCTGCAGACGACGACCCCGACCCCGCCCAAGGAATGGAAGCAGGCCCGCGAGGACCGCGAGAAGCTCGACGGGCTCTATGAGTGCATCCTGTGCGCTTGTTGCTCGACGTCGTGCCCCAGCTACTGGTGGAACTCGGACCGCTATCTCGGACCGGCCGTATTGCTGCAGGCCTACCGGTGGGTGATCGACAGCCGTGATGAGGCGACCGGCGAACGGCTCGACAATCTCGAGGATCCGTTCCGCCTCTATCGCTGCCACACCATCCTGAATTGCGCGAAGGCCTGCCCGAAGGGCCTCAATCCCGCCAAGGCGATCGCCGAGCTGAAGAAGCTCATGGTGGAGCGCCGGGTCTGATTACAGGCGCTGGGGCGGGTAACGCTCCACGCAGAGCGCCGTGGCGCGGCTCTCCGAGACTGCTAAGGTGTGCCCCGGGACCCAGTTTCGGGGCACATTCTTTCATGGGGAACCATCAGACGATGCTCGATCACGTCGGAATTCCAGTATCGGACTACAAGAAATCAAAGGCGTTCTACCTGAAGGTCCTTCAGCCCCTGGGCTACGACCTGGTGCTCGAGGTGGCCTCCCCGGAAACGGGCGGTACCAGCCATGCGGGGTTCGGCGCCGGGAGCAAGCCGCAGTTCTGGATCGGAAGCGGCACGCCCCTGAAGGGTCGGGTGCACTTTGCGTTCACGGCAAAGACGCGCGAGGCCGTGCGCGCCTTCTACGCCGAGGCGATCAAGGCCGGGGGCCGCGACAATGGTCCGCCAGGGCTGCGTCCGCACTATCACGAGAATTATTTCGGCGCGTTCGTGCTCGATCCCGACGGCCACAACATAGAGGCCGTCTGCCACCTGCCCGGCCATTGATCGGCGGTGAGACTTGTTTTGATCACAAACGACGGGTCCGTGCCGCTGGCGCGTTCAATGCGCTATCGGGACGGGGCGGCCGAGGGCTGCTCCCCTTTCGACGTCAAGGAGACCAGCATCCCATGCTTCGCACATTCTTTCTCGCCGGGATCTCGGCGATGGCCCTGAGCGGCGCTGCACTCGCTCAGTCGGCTACGCCGGGAATCGATGCGCGGCAAGCCAACCAGCAGCAGCGGATCAACCAGGGCGTGGCTTCCGGCCAACTCACCCCACGCGAGACGGCAAGACTGCAGCGGGGGCAGGCTCGCATTCAGCGGATGGAGGACCGGGCCAAGGCCGATGGGGTCGTCACCAATCGGGAGCGCCGGCGCATCCAGCACGCGCAGGACGTGCAGAGCCGGAAAATCTACAACAAGAAGCATAATGCCCGAACCCAGTAATCGAACGATCAGATCACTGGCGGTCGCTAGCGCCGCCGTTCCGGTTTCCGGGGCGGCGGCGGTTGTTTTCCGGGGTCTGTGATCGCCGAAGTATTCGTTTCAAAGATACATGCCGGCGCGGCAGTTCAAGGACCCCAAAATTCGAAGACCCGAGGACCGGCGGAGCCGACTCGGGTCTCGAAACTTCAGAAGTCAGATGCGGGAGTTGCGGTCTTCGCCTCGCTACACGGTGCCCAGTCGCGTCTCGAAACTCGGACCGCTTGTCCCGGCCTGCTTCAGCGGCGCTTGGTGGCCTTCTTGGCAGCCTTCTTCGCCGGCTTCTTCGCAGCAACCTTCTTCTTCGCAGCAGCTTTCGCCATGGTATTCTCCCTCTTTCTCTCTCTGAATTGTTCGAATCATCTCGAACGAGTCAACTATGCTCAAATTCATTTTGTTTGTTGACATGAAAAAGCGTATTCGGATGAAAAAACCGGTCCCATCACCCAAAACTGTTGCGCAAACTCAACAAAAACAACGACTTTTGCTTTCAGAGATAGCCGTGAGATGCATTCCGAGCCAGCAAACTTCAGTCTTGGGCCGGCGTTTTGCAGCAAATCTTGGTGCGATGATTCGCTCTGGAGGTGTCGGAGAGCGCAAATCGCGTGGGATGGAACGCTTCATCTTGGATTGATTCAGTGACTCCGGGCGAGAACTGTCACCGCGCGCGGATGGACTGTCGATCAACGTACGCCGATCGCTGCGGCGACGCGCGAAAATGACAGCGAGGCGTCTTCAACTGGTGATGTCCGAGCGCGAAGCACCGCGCGGCGCCGCAAGAGCCGCTCAGGCTTGATGGGCATGGGCACCGATGATCGGGCCACCGACGCCGTGCTGAAGAAGGACGGCGAGCATGCCGGCGTTGGCCGGCACGAACGACTGACGCTCGATGCGGATCGTGTTGATCGACCCGTTCCACATTCCGATCGGGGTGATGTCGCGGACGACGTTGAAGTAGCTGATGGTGCGGCCGGCATTCTCGCCGCGCTTTATCGTCACTTCGATGCGTGGCGCGACCACGAGCAGCCAGACTGT
The DNA here is from genome assembly GCA_964389095.1 of uncultured Hyphomicrobiaceae bacterium. GTDB lineage: Bacteria > Pseudomonadota > Alphaproteobacteria > Rhizobiales > Hyphomicrobiaceae > JABFRJ01. Next base: position 18,397 of record CAYMEB010000057.1, on the reverse strand, counting down.
CGCTTCCGCCTCGAGCCGCGTGGTCGTGGGCGCGTCGACGACGAGCGTAGCCGCGTCTACCTTGAGCTGGATCGGGACCCACGACTTGGTCAATCGAGCCGCCGTCTGGGCCATGGCACCCTCGATCAGGGCCTGATCCGAACCGGTCACGTGGGTCAGACCGTTCACCACGATCTGAGGGGTGTAAATGTTGCCGTCGCCGCGCGCCTCGGCGTAGCTACGCTGCCGCTTGGTGAACCGCGGGCTCGCCAGGGTGTCGCGCCAGCCGAGGTAATCCCAATAGTCGACGCTGTAGGTGAGCGCGAGAACGTCGTCGCGCTTCGCATAGGTCTCGAAAAGGGCGTCGGCGACCGGACAGGAGGAGCAGCCCTGACTGGTAAACAGCTCCAGAATGGGTAGGGGATTGGTCTGCGGCGTCGCCCATGCCGACGGAGACCCGAGTGCGACCGCCGCCGCTGAAGCCGCAGATCCCACGATCAGGCCACGCCGGGAGATGGCAGGCGCGGCCACTCGAGCCGTCGCACCGCAGTCTGTCATGGGAAGGATGCGTTTCAAGAGCGCACTCGCTCGCGGAAGCAGGCCTCGGTCTCGGCGAGGTGGCTGTGGGCGTGGCGGGAACCCCTGACGGGGGCGGGCGCCGGTCAGCGTCCACGCTCGAAGTATCGGAAAACCGGGCCTCAATTGCCAGTCACGAATGGGTGACGCTCGGCTGCGGCGCGGACTTGTCGCAGAGAGCGCCGACAAAAAAGCGTGAAAGGGCGGCTCGCGCCGCCCTTTCGTCAACTCTATCCACAGGAGGTGATCACGCAGCTGCGAGATTTCGCAGCACGTACTGGAGGATGCCGCCGTGACGGTAGTAGTTGATCTCGTCCTCGGTATCGATCCGGCAGATGGTCGGCACCGGTTTGGCGACGCCATCGGCGCCGATGACCTCGATAACGATCTTCTGCCGCGGCCGCAGGCTGGTGAGGCCGGGGATATTGACCCGCTCATCGCCCTTGAGGCCGATCGACTGCCAAGACAGGCCGTCCTCGAAGACCAGCGGCAGGACGCCCATACCTACCAGGTTCGAGCGGTGGATGCGCTCGTAGCTCTGCGCAATCACCGCCTTGACGCCCAGAAGATTGGTCCCCTTGGCCGCCCAGTCACGCGATGAACCGTTGCCGTACTCGATGCCGGCGAAGATCACGAGCGGCACGCCCTCGGCCTTGTACTTCATAGCGGCGTCGTAGATCGGCATGTTCTGGCCAGACGGATAGTGCGTGGTGTTGCCGCCTTCGCGGATGGAGCCTGCGCCGTCCTTGTTCATGGCATTCTTGATGCGGATGTTGGCGAAGGTGCCGCGCATCATCACTTCGTGGTTGCCACGACGGGTGCCGTACTGGTTGAAGTCGGCCGGACGGACCTGACGCTCGAGGAGGTAGGAGCCGGCCGGGCTCTCCTTCTTGATCGAGCCGGCAGGGGAGATGTGGTCCGTGGTGATCTTGTCGCCGAGCAGCGCGAGGATGCGCGCGCCTTTGATGTCGGTGACGGGGGCCGGTGTCTTGCTGATGCCCTCGAAGTAGGGCGGGTTCTGGACGTAAGTGGAACCGGAATTCCAGCCGTAGGTGAGGCCCGAGCCGGATTTCACCTTCTGCCAGTTGGCGTCACCTTTGAACACGTCGGCGTACTTCGACTTGAACATCTCACGCGTGACGTTCTCGGCGATGAACTTCGCGACTTCCTGGTTGGACGGCCAGATGTCGCGCAGGAAGACGTCCTTGCCGTCCGATCCCTTGCCGAGCGGCTCCGTCGACAGATCCTTCTGCATGGTGCCGGCCAGGGCGTAGGCGACCACGAGCGGGGGCGAGGCGAGATAGTTCGCCTGGACGTCTGGCGAGACGCGGCCTTCGAAGTTGCGGTTGCCGGACAGCACGGCTGCTGCGACGATGCCGTTGTCGTTGATGGCCTTTGAGATTTCGGCCGGCAGAGGACCGGAGTTTCCGATGCAGGTGGTGCAGCCGAAGCCGACGAGATTGAAGCCGACGGCGTCCAGGTACGGCTGCAGTCCCGACTTATCGAGGTAAGCGGCGACGACCTGCGAGCCAGGGGCGAGCGAAGTCTTCACCCACGGCTTCGATTTGAGGCCTCGTGCGATGGCATTGCGGGCGAGCAGGCCGGCCGCGATCAACACGCTCGGGTTGGATGTGTTGGTGCAGCTCGTGATCGCAGCGATCACCACATCGCCGTGTCCTAGGTCGAAATCCTTACCTTCGACCTTGAAGCGCTGTGCCTGGGCACCGGGCTTCTTGTACTCACCCTCGAGGGCAGACTGGAAACCGCTCTTGGCGGTCGAGAGGGCCACACGCCCCTCCGGGCGCTTCGGACCTGCCAGAGACGGGACCACTTCGCCAAGGTCGAGTTCGAGGGTGTCGGTGAACACCGGATCGGGCGAAGCCGCATCCCGGAACAGGCCCTGAGCCTTGCAGTACGCCTCGGTCAGCGCAATGCGGGCATCGTCGCGGCCGGACATGCGCAGGTAGTTGACGGTTTCACCGTCGACCGGGAAAAAGCCGCAGGTCGCGCCGTACTCGGGACCCATGTTCGCGATCGTCGCACGGTCGGCGAGGGACATGGCGTCGAGGCCGGGACCGAAGAACTCCACGAACTTGTTCACCACGCCCTTCTTTCGCAGCATCTGGGTCACGGTGAGAACGAGATCGGTCGCGGTGATGCCTTCCTTCAGGCGGCCAGTGACCTTGAAGCCGATGACTTCGGGGATCAGCATGGACTGGGGCTGGCCGAGCATCGCCGCCTCGGCCTCGATGCCGCCGACGCCCCAGCCCAGCACGCCGAGCCCGTTGATCATGGTGGTGTGGCTGTCGGTGCCGACGACAGTGTCGGGATAGGCGAGCTTCCTGCCCTTGGCGTCCTCACCGATCCAGACGGTCTGCGCGAGGTACTCGAGATTGACCTGGTGGCAGATGCCCGTGCCGGGCGGGACCACGCGGAAATTGGCGAAGGCGCCCTGGCCCCACTTCAGGAAGTTATAGCGCTCGCCGTTGCGCTCGTACTCAAGGGCGACGTTGCGGTCGAAGGCCTTGGGCGAACCGAACTCGTCGACGATGACCGAGTGATCGATCACGAGATCGACGGGCACCAGCGGGTTGATCCGGCGCGGGTCGCCGCCGAGCGTGTTCATGCCGTCGCGCATGGCGGCCAGATCCACCACCGCGGGAACGCCGGTGAAATCCTGCATGAGAACGCGCGCGGGCCGGAAGCCGATCTCCTTCTCGCCCTTCCCTTTGTTGGTCAACCATGCGGCGACCGCCTGGATATCCTCCTTCTTGACCGTTACCCCATCCTCGAAACGCAGGAGGTTCTCGAGCAGGACCTTGAGGGAGTAGGGAAGGCGGGAAATACCGGCAAGACCATTCTTCTCCGCATCAGGGAGAGAGAAATAGTCGTAGGTCTGCCCGGCGACGGTCATCGTGCGGCGGCAATTGAAGCTGTCCTTCGAGACGGGGGTCAAGCTCATGACCAAGGGGCTCCTTCAACGGATATCGCGGTTGTAACCTGTGAACTCGATTGGCGGGTCTGCCGACGCCGGTCGCGGTCTGCGTCGAAACGCGCCCAGGACTGGCCTTGCCACCGACGGTCGCCTTATAAGCCGCAACTGGCGACGGTGCCAGCGCGGCGTCATGAGACTTTCGTGCGCAGCAGCCCGTCGCGATCTGGGGGACCGGCCGCCGATGCGCCTGGTGGTGGAAAATCTGAGCCAAAACCGATCCGGGCGAAGCATATTTGCCGGCGTGTCGTTCGCATGCGGCCGCGGCGAGGCGATCCTGCTACTGGGACCGAACGGTGCGGGCAAGACCACATTGCTCAGAACGATCGCGGGGTTGATGGCGCCAGCAGGCGGTACGATCATCATCGAGGGCGGCGGAGCCGATCACAACGTCGCCGAGCACTGCGCCCTGTTCGGACATCTCAATGCGGTGAAGAGTTCGCTGACCGCGGCGGAAAACCTGGCGTTCTGGCGCGACTTCCTGGGGGAGGGGCCGGCGGTCGCCGGTCTCGGCGCGCGGCCGTTTTCGGTCGACGCGGCGCTGTCGCGCCTCGGTATCGGCGATCTCGCGGATATTCCTGCGGGGTCGCTCTCGGCGGGACAGAAGCGCCGTGTCGGGTTGGCGCGCCTGCTGGTTGCCCCCCGTCCGGTCTGGTTACTGGATGAGCCGGCTGTGTCGCTGGATGCGGCGAGCCAGGCCGCCCTGTCGATGATCATGCGCGATCACCTCGAGCACGGTGGGTTGGTGGTGGCGGCGACGCACATGCCGCTCGGCCTATCCGGCGCGCGCGAGATCCATCTTGGCGGGAGCGCGGCACAATGACGGGCGTTTGGGCGCTGATCGCCCGCGATCTTCGATTGGCCGCTCGCGACAGCGGCGGGGCGGCGACGGCGCTCGGATTCTACCTGGTGGTGGTCGCGATGCTGCCACTGGGGCTTGGACCCGACCTCAACCTGCTCGGGCGGATTGCCCCCGGCGTCTTGTGGGTCGCGCTGTTGCTCTCGGCGCTGCTGGCCGCGTCGAGGCTGTTCGAGGCCGATCTGGAAGACGGCTCGCTCGAGCCGATGGCGATCTCGGGCCATCCGCTCGAAGCGGTCGCCATCGCCAAGACGGCAGCGCATTGGTGCACCGTGGTCGTGCCGCTGACGGTCATCGCGCCGATCCTCGGCCTGATGCTCAACCTCGAAATCGGCAGCTTCGGGATGTTGATCGCAACGATGCTGATCGGGTCGCCGGCGATCAGCGCCATCGCCATGCTGGGGGCGGCACTCACGCTGCGCTCGCGGCGGAGCGGGGCGCTTGTCGCTCTGCTGGTCCTGCCACTCTATATTCCGACACTGATCTTCGGGATCGGAGCGGTGAGTGCTGCTGCATCGGGACCTGCAGGCGCGGCCGAGGCGCCCATCCTGATCCTTGCCGCGTTATCGCTGGCGGCGACGGCTGGCGCTCCGTTCGCAGCTGCGGCTGCGATCAAGGCGCAACTGCAGTAAAGATGCGCCGGGAAAGTTGGACCTCGATGGTTGAGGCTCGAGCCGTTTCGGGCGGCGGTCATAAGCGCCCCAATGTCGCGGACCGTAGGTTCAGGGGGATGGAAATTTCCTCCCCGCCGGGAGCCTCGATCAAGCGTGTCTCATTGATTTCCCTTTCCGGCCGCGGGACCCGCACACGGGAAAATCCGACCTCGATCAGCATGAGGATTGTCAGAACCGCCCCGGCCCGTGTCAAATAGAGGCCGGGCGGCAACGTCCGGGCATGCCGGCTGCCTTTTCGCCGGTTCTCAGGAAGGGAAGATTCTATGCAGGCATTCATGATGGTAACCGCCCTCGCCTGGCCGATCATCGTTGGCGCGTTCACAGGGTTCATCTGCGGGCTGTTGCGCCGGCACGGCTTGGTCGGGACGATCGTGGACATCATCGCGGGCGGAGCGGTGGGCTATGGCTTGTCTCTGCTGGTCATGCTGCTCGGCGGAGGCATTCCCCCGTCGCTGTCGCTGCCCATCAGTCTCGGTACACCGGTCGTCGGGGGGCTGATCGGGGTGTGGCTGAAGGGCAAGCTTACGGGCTGATCCCGACCCCATTCGGCTCAGGCGCCGGCCCGGCACTGCGGGCCGGCGCGCACATCTTGGGGGCTCGCGAAGCCGTCCCCAGCAGGCATGCGGCCTATAGCGGGTGACGCGCGAGGCCCATTCTTTTCCGCCTGCCGGCTGGCGGGCTGGACATCGCGAGCGATCGCTTGCGGCAATTGTCTCGTCGGACGGCTCTGGTAGTGTGCCGGGAGCCGTCTGCCGGCGTTGCGCCGGCTGCTGCAAAATCTGCATTTCGAAAACTCAGCGAGGATCCGCCATGCCCGTCGTCAACCGAATCGCCGCCATGAAGGACGAAATCGCCGCCTGGCGCCGGGACATGCACGAAAACCCTGAAATCCTCTACGAAGTGCACCGCACCGCCGGGCTCGTCGCGGACAAGCTCAAGGCCTTCGGATGCGACGAGGTCGTACCGGGGATCGGGAAGACCGGCGTGGTCGGCATCATCAAGGGGAGGAAAAGTGCGTCGGGCAAGGTGATCGGGATGCGGGCCGACATGGACGCCCTGCCGATCAACGAAGCGACGGGGCTCGCCTACGCCTCGAAGGTTCCTGGAAAGATGCATGCCTGCGGACACGATGGGCACACGGCGTCGCTGCTGGGAGCTGCGAAGTATCTTTGCGAGACGCGCAATTTCGATGGCACGGCCGTCGTGATCTTCCAGCCGGCGGAAGAAGGCGGTGCCGGCGGCAAAGCCATGGTGGACGACGGAATGATGGAGCGCTGGGGCGTGCAGGAAGTCTACGGCATGCACAATGCGCCGGGCCTCCCGGTCGGCGCATTCGCGACCCGTCCGGGGCCGATGCTGGCGGCCTCCGACGGCATTCACATCCTCGTCGAGGGCAAGGGCGGCCACGCGGCGAAACCGCATCTCGCGGTCGATCCGATCGTGATCGCCTCTCACATCGTGGTGGCGATGCAGTCGATTTCGTCTCGCAATCTCGACCCGCTCGAGAGCTGCATCGTCTCGCTCTGCATGGTGCACGGCGGCGACGCGCCGAACGTGATTCCGCAGTCGGTCGAGATCCGCGGTACGGCGCGCTCGCTGAAGCCCGAGGTCCGCGACCTGCTCGAGAAGCGCATCGTGGAAGTCGCGGAGGGCACCGCGAAAATGATGGGCGGCCGCGCGAAGGCGACCTATACCCGCATGTATCCGGTGACCAAGAACCACGCGAAGCAGGCAGCGTTCGCCGCCGAGATCGCAGCGCAGGTCTCCGGGAAGGACAAGGTCGACGGCAATGTCACGCCGGTGATGGGCGGGGAGGATTTTTCCTTCATGCTCGAGAGCCGGCCGGGGGCGTTCGTGTTCTTCGGCAACGGCGACACCGCGCCCGTCCACCATCCCGCGTACGACTTCAACGACGAGGCGATCCCGCACGCGGTGTCGTTCTGGGCCCGTCTGGTCGAGACGGCCATGCAGGCCTGAAGCCGCTCCTGGTGAAAGCCCATACATGATGGCGTGATCTGTCGTGGTGTCCGGCGGCGGAACCGTTTCCGCCAGGAGGCGCCCGACGACCGGGGAGGAAGGAAGCCGGTCTTCGGTGCGCGACCCGGGCGGATCGGGCGCACGGTGCGTGGTGGCTGCGCTGCCTGTCACGGGCGCCGCAGTCTGGGCGGTTTCGACCGGGGAGTGATCGATTGCTCGGAGTGACCGCCCTGCCTGCGACGGAGCCGCTTCGATCGCGCCGTACGCAGAAGAAAATGTAGCGAAGGGAGGCAAAGTCCGCGACTGGGAGATCACCCAGCTTGCCGGAGATATCTTCTCGCTCGCGGAGGACGCCGGGTGCTGATCGAGGGCGGCCGAGAGGGCCCTTGCGCGAACCTCAGACCAGCAAGTGCCCGCCATCGTACATGCAGGCGATACGACCCAGGGCGGCGCGGAAGGCATCGTCGCGGAGGACGGCCTGAAGGTCGGTCGGGGCAGCGGTCGATCCGGGTGCCGACTTCCGATCCGCCAGATCGGTGATGGCGATGCCGCGGCCTGGACTGCCCTCGGCGTTGACCGCATCCAGGCCACGCGCAACGAGGCGCTCCAGCAGTCCAGGGTGCGTCGCCGCGAGCGAGCCGAGTTCGGCGTAGAGGCCGGCGGCGAGGACATCTGCGAGCTTGCGATCGGGATGGGCCGGCCGGTCCCCGGCGCGGCCCCAATCCCACAAGTGGGTGACGCGATCCCATGGCGCAGGCTCGGCCGGAAACCGGGCGGCGAGTTCGGCGCATTCCCCGGCGACGTAGTAGCGGTTGAGATTGTCGAAGAAGCAGTGACGGTAGCCCGCGGCCAGCAAGGCAGGTTCCCATGCCGCCGGCGAAGCGTCGGGATTGTTCGGATTGACGGCCTCGACCAGTACGATGCGGGGGCGGTGGCGGCGCCAGTCGACGCCGGCGATGACATCGGGCTCGGCACCCTCGACATCGATCTTCAGGACGTCGACGTCGGTGATCGCGGCTTCGTCGAACAGGCGCGACAGCCGGCGCACGGTCTTGCGGACGGTCGAGTAGTCGGCGCCGAGCTTGCGGACGCTATCGGCGTTCTGGCGCACGGCACTCGACAGGCCGTGCATGCCCGCGACGACGTGAAAGTCGATCTCGCCATCTTCCTTACCGGCCAGATGGGCGACGACGGTGTCGCGAGGCCTGATGCCGCCGTAGGCCGACGCCAAGCGCTCCTGCGGTTCGACCACGAGACCGCGCCAGCCCGCGAGGTAGAAGTGGAACGTGACGTTGTCGGCCACCGGATGCCCGCCACCGACATCAACGTACGTTCCCGGGCGATCGGCCGGAAACACCAGGCTCAGGTAATAGTCTTCCAGGTTCTGCGCATAAGACAGGAACACGCGCGTCGTCCTTGTGGCGGTTGCTCGCAGAGGATATGGGCTGCGAATTGGTCAAGAGGGAGGCCTACACCGAATGGCGCCGCCTGACATCCTGTCAAACGTCGGAAACCTGCTTTCCGGCTACGATGTATTGCTGTGCGACGTGTGGGGCGTTGTTCACGACGGCGTGCGGGCCTTCCCCGCCGCGAACACATCGCTGACGCGGTTTCGCGAAAGTGGCGGGACTGTCGTGCTGGTTTCGAACGCTCCTATGCCGAGCGATGCGGTCGCCAGGGTGCTCGACGAGAAGGCAGTCGTGCGGACGGCTTGGGACCGGATCGTCTGCTCGGGTGATCTGGCCCTCGACGAGATCGCCGCGCGAGGCTACCGGCGGGTGCTCGGGATCGGACCGGAGCGGCGCGACCGCGACTTCTTTGCGCAGCTGAGCGAGCGCGCAGCCGACGTCACGGATGCGGACAGCATCGCCTGTACCGGCCTCGTCGACGACAGGCGTGAGACCGTGGCCGACTATGCCGATCTCCTTCGGGCGGCGCGTGCGCGGAACCTGCCGCTCGTGTGCGCCAATCCGGACCTGGTGGTGCACGTGGGGGACATGCTGCTGCCGTGCGCGGGCATCCTGGCGGCAGAATACGAGCGGCTCGGCGGCAGCGTGTTCTGGGCCGGCAAGCCGCATCCGATTGCCTATGAGACGGCGCTGCGCGTGGCCGAGACCCTGCGCGGCGCGCGGGTCGAGCAGTCGCGCGTGCTCGCGATCGGCGATGCGGCGAGAACGGACCTGGCCGCGGCGAAGGGTGCGGGGGTCGACGCGCTTTTCATCGCCAACGGCATTCATCGTGACGACGTTCTCGCTGACGGTCGCATCGATCCAATGCGGCTCATGGACCTGCTCGAGAGAGATGGCGTGATGGCGCGGGCGGCCGCACTCGGCCTCGAGTGGTGAAGCGATCGGCCGGTTACGGGTGTCAGCAGACCTTGCAGGCGGAGTCCGGATTGCCTGGAGCGGTGCCGTAGCGGTGAAGCTCGGCGCCATGCTGGCCGAGCCAATGCTTGGCGCCGTCGAAATCGGGCAAGGTCTTGCGGACCAGCGCCCAGAAGCGCGGTCCGTGGTTCATCTCTGCGAGATGGGCCGCCTCGTGAGCGGCGACATAGTCCAGCACGAACGGCGGCGCCATGACGAGCCGCCAGGAAAAGGACAGAACACCGCTCGACGAGCATGAGCCCCAGCGGCTGGTCGGATCGCGAATGACGATCTTGCTCGGGCGCAGGCGCAGATTTTCCGCGTGCCAGCCGACCCGCACGGCGATGTCGCGCCGGGCAACCTCCATCAGCCAGTCGCGGAGCCGGCGCGGACAATGCTCGGCATGGCCACGCACGACGAGAACGAATCCGTCCGCATCGGAGCGCACAGGCTCGACAACCGGGCGGCCGCGCTCGGCGGGGGCGAAAAAGATCCGATGCCGTTCGCCGCGCAAAGGAACGCTCGCGCCGTCGCCGAAGGGAACCACCGCAGGCATGCTGCCCAGGCGCTCCCGCACCCAATCGATGTTGCGATGGAGGAATTGGCCGGCTTCGTCGATCCGGCAGCGCAACGGCATTGTGACGATGACCGCGCGGCGAGTCTGGCTGATGCGCAAGGTAAGGCGGCGCGCGCCGGGATGACGGCGCACCTGCACCGGCGCCTCGATGCCGTGCACATCGATCTGCGCGGTCATGCTGCGGGTCTGTGGTCGTGTAGCTCGCGTCGCTCTCGGCATCGTCGTCCCCCGTCGAGCGGTGTCGTCAGCTGATGCGGCGATACGATGGCAGAAACTTCCTCCAGCGGCCGGTGTCGCGACGTGTCGCGACGCCCGCGCGGCGATACTGCGCGGAGCTCCGGGTGATTCGCCAGCACGAGGGGCGAGGATTCGAGATGCTGTTGCGATCGAGCGACACGCTGCTGCGCGGCTTGGCGGCACAGCGGCGCTTGATCAGGCGCGCTCGTCCGCCGTCGATCCGGTCATTCCGGCAAGCATGGTGCGCGTCGACATCGACCAAAGCCGCAGCGCGGTGGCCGATGCCGTCATGCCGAGCGGCAGCAGGTGCGCGAAGGGCGGCAGGAGCAGGGGTGTTTCCGCCGGGCTGGAACAGCTGGGATGCGTGGTCTCGGAGTTCGGAGCGCTACTCTCGCGGCGGGCAAAGGCGAACGCGGCGGAATCTTCAGCGTCGCGCGGCGCGGCCGGCTGGCGCGCTTCCGCCTGAGCAGGGGCGGCTTCCTTCACGGCGACATCGGCGAAGCGCGGATCGAAGCGCCGCATGAAAGCGGTCATGCGCGGAGCGATTTCCCGGCGGAACCGCGATCCGTTGAAGATGCCGTAGTGGCCGACCTGGGGACACTCGAAATGCATCTTGCGATCGGCCGGCACACCGGAGCACAGCTCGATGGCCGCACTGCACTGGCCGATGCCGGTGATGTCGTCGTTCTCGCCTTCGACCGTCATCAGGGCGACGCGGTGGATTGCGGTCAAGTCCACCTTGCGGCCGCGATGGTGGAATTCGCCGCGCGGAAGCTTATGCTCGACGAAGACCCTGCCGATGGTCTGGAGATAGAATTCCGCCGTCAGATCCATGACGGCAAGATACTCGTCGTAGAACTCCTTGTGTTTCTCGGCGCTGTCGCCGTCGCCGTCGACGAGATGAAAGAAGAAGTCCTTGTGGGCCTTCATGTGGCGATCGAGGTTCATCGTCATGAACCCCGAGAGCTGTAGAAAGCCCGGATAGACGCGGCGACCGGCGCCGCGGCAGGTCCACGGCACCGACGTGATGACGTTACGGCGGAACCAATCGGTGCCTTTCTGGACCGCGAGATTGTTGACGACCGTCGGAGAGATCCGGGTGTCGATCGGGCCACCCGCCATGACCACCGAATGGGGTACGTTGGGATCGCCGGCCTCTTCCATGAGCGCCAATGCGGCCATCACCGGAACCGAGGGCTGGCAGACCGCGAAGACGTGCAGATCGCCGCCGAAGTGGTGGAAGATGTCCTTCACGTAGTCGACGTAGTCGTCGAGGTCGAAGGAGCCGGCGGAGGCCGGGATGTCGCGGGCATCGGCCCAGTCGGTGATGTAGACCTCGTAGTCGGGCAGGAAGGTTTCGACCGTCCCGCGAAGCAGCGTCGCGAAGTGGCCCGACATCGGCGCGACAAGCAGCAGGCGCGGCTGGCGCGCCGCCGTGGCATCGTCGATGGCGCGCTTGAAGTGGACGAGGCTGCAGAACGGCCTCCGCCAAGCGACCTCTTCGGTAACGGCGATATTCACACCGTCAACGGTTGTCGATGTGATGCCGAACTTCGGTTTCTCGTAGCGCCGCGTGGTGCGCTCGAAGACCTCGCAAGCCGCAGCTGCGCTTCGCGCCGCGGCCGTGTTGGTCAGGGGGTTGAGAGGGTGGTTCAACATCATGCGGTAGCCATCGGCTGCAACGCGAGCAGGCCGCATGGCCGCCTGGCCAAGCTCAAAGAGGTGGTAGAACACTCTGTCCGGTCCCCCGATCCTGGTTCTCCCGGTCTTGTAGCCAGACCTTTGAGAGAACCGTCTCAACCTGCCCCTCAGGCTGTGACGCGCTGTCGACTTCCGCATCAGGCGCGCGGGTTCATGCCCGCAGCGTTCAATGCTGCACCGATTCGGGCTCCCGCAACAGCCGCCCTGTCAATGCAGCACTTTCGCGATCGCCTCGGCAAGCTCGGCACTGTCGTTGGTATACGGCAGCGCCGCGCCGAACGAACCGTCGCGTTTGAGGACATAGTAAAGGTGCGATTGATCGATACTGTAGCCGCCAGGCAACGCAGGGTCTTGAATTCGTTTGTGGTAGAGCCGGTAGCGCGCCGTGAGTTCTTCGAGGGCCGTGCGCTCAGCGAATGCCGGCATTGCGCGGCTGCCGGCACGCAAAACAAATGCGCCGAGGTCCGAGGCTGTATCTCTCTCGGGGTCGAGACCGACAAAAATCGGCGCCAGGATCTCAGACTTTCGTCCAAGACGGCGAAATGCGTCCTCGAGCACGCGCAGCGCGGGTTCCGACAACCCGGGATCGCGCGTCCAGCCGAACACGAGGATCGGCTGGCGGCCGAGCAGTGCGCTCGATGAGATTCGCCGGCCGTCGGCTCCGATCAGCTCGAACGGGCCGCCGACGTCGGGTGTCCCGATGGAGATTTCGCGTGGCGGTGCAGGAAACGCCAGCCACAGTACCAGCATCGCGACGTTGGCAGCCGCGAGCGCCGACAGTGCAACGATCAGCGCGCGACTCGCGATGCGTGATCGGGGAAACATCACGGGCAGGCCTCGTTCGGGCGCATCCGGGCCGCGGCGTCAGACGGTCGTGTCGTCGAAAAAGACGAGATCCACGCCGCCGCTGGCGAAGTTTGCGAGATCGGCCGCGGTCTTCTGGCCCTCGGGCGAGGCGAACGCCGCCTGGATCGCGGGCATGTCGTCGAAATGAAGGGTCGCGATCAGGTGGAGGCCGGATTGCCCGGCGGGCGTGGCGATCGGACCGCGGCTGACCTCGTAGCGGCGCAGGCCCGGGATCGTCTTGGCGAGCGGTACATGGTTGCCGAAGTAGTATTTCTCGAAGTGAGCCGGATCCTTCGGCGTCTTGTACATGGCGAGCAGGCGGGCCATCACAGTTCCTCCGCGACATGAAGCTGGTGTGCCACGATGGCCGCTGGTGCCAGCCGTGGCAAGGTTTCGACGAGCACCGCATCTTCATCGGGCGGCGTGCCCCGGATCGAAGCCTGAGCGGCTACTGAACCGCGCGCGGCCGAAACGAATTCAGCACGAGATCGCCGCGCATGAACGAACCGCCGGCTGCCGGCCGGGTGGCTCACACGCCTGCCGCCTCAGACGTTCGAAACATGAAGCGGCGGCACGCGGTCGCGCCAGGGCATCGCCTCCTCGAGTTGGGCGGCCACCTGCAGCACCACATGCTCACGGGCCGGCGCCGCGGCGATCTGCACGCCGATCGGCAGCCCGCTCGAGTGCATGGCGAGCGGCAGCGACATCGCGGGCGTGCCCATGATGTTGTGCGGGATCGTGTACTGGCAGGGGTCGGCGAACAGCTTCTCGACGAAGTTCGAGATGGTCACGCCTTTCTTCGAGAGGTGGTAGGTACCCCACGGCGGCGAGACCATCGACGTCGTCGGCGAAAGCCAGATGTCGTAGTCGGTCCAGAACTTCGACAACGAGCGGCGCGCGACGTTGGCGGCGCCGAGTGCCATCATGAACTGGCCAGGCGTTATGGTCTTGGCCCACTCGTAGACCGTGAGAATGCATGGTTCGAGCGTGTCGGGGCCGGGCTTCGTGCCGGCCTTCTTGGCGTAAGCGTCGAGGCGCGAATCGAAGCCGAAGAAAAACAGCGTGTTCATCGCCTGAAGAGTAGCGAGGCCGCCGATCTCGACCTTCGTGGTTTCGACGTCGTGGCCGAGGCTCTCGAGCATGCGGCCGGTCGCCTTCACGGCCTTGGAGACTTCCGGATCGACCTTCACGCCGAAGAGTTCGTTGGTGACGATGCCGACGCGCAGGCGGTCGGGCGATTTCTTGGCGAGCTTGGCATAGGATTTCTTCGGCCGCGGGATCACGAACGGGTCGCCGACCTGGGGCGCGCTGACACAGTCGAGCATCGCCGCCACGTCGCGCACGCTGGTCGCCTGCACCAGGTTGGCCGAGAAGCCGAAGCCGCCCTCGTCGACGACCGGGCCGATCGAGACGCGGCCGCGCGACGGCTTGAGGCCGACGCCGCCGCACCAGCTCGCCGGGATGCGTATCGAGCCGCCGATGTCGGAGCCGTGAGCCAGAGGCACCATGCCGGAGGTCACCGCCGCCTGTGCGCCGCCCGAAGAGCCGCCGGCGGAATGGCCCTTCTTCCACGGCGTCGAGGTGTTGCCGTAGAGGAGCGTCTCGGTGGTCGCCGACATCGAATACTCCGGCGCGGCAGAGCGGCCGAGGATGTTGACGCCCGAGGCCATGAAGTTGTCCGCGAGATAGGTGCCGGCCTCCGCGACCATGCCCTTGCACAGGCGCGAGCCGTACTCGATTTTGCGGCCCTTCTCGTGACCGAAGACATCTTTCATGAGGAAGGGAACCCCACGGAAGGGACCGTCGCCGAGCGTCTTCTCGTCGAGCTTTTCGATGCGGTCGGCGTAGATCTCGACGACGGCTCCGACATTCGAGTTCACCGCCTCGATCGCTTTTGCTGCGGTGAGGGCGAGTTCCTTCGGACTGACCTTCTTCTTGGCGACCAGTTTGGCGAGGCCCAGGCCATCGTAGGAGGCATATTCGTCCAGCTTCATGGTCATGTGGCCGTTCCTCGTCCCTTGTCGCCGATGCGTCCGGGCAATTCTTGCCCATCATGACAGGTGGCGGGCAAGGGCCCGGTGGGGCCAAATCCGCAGGGCAGGGCCCTGAAAGGGGGGCAGCGCCAGCTTTTCCGATGCCGCCCGCAGGGTCGCTCAGACGCCTGCGTGGCGACCCTTGCCCGCGAACGGCGACGCATCTAAATGACGGGCTCGGGCGTGCGTCCGGGCGCCCAGACCGGCAACCATTGAGGCGCGCACGCCATGTTCGAGCTGCTCTCGTTCGTTCGATACCTGCTCCATCTTTACTATTGGGTCGTGATCGCGTGCATCGTGCTGAGTTGGCTCCTCGCCTTCAACGTGGTCAACTACTCCAACCCGTTCGTCCGTTCCCTGTGGCAGGCCATGAACGCGGTCGTCGAGCCGGTTCTGGCGCCGATACGGCGATGGCTGCCGAACACGGCGGGCCTCGATCTCTCGCCGATCGTCCTGCTCGTGGCTTGCGTCGGCATTGCCGACTTTCTCATCCCGTTCCTGATCCGAATGCTGGCCTGATGGCCGGAGCAGATATGCCGTGGCGCGCCGCATCGGGCGGCATCCTCGTCCGGCTGCGGCTCACGCCCAAATCCTCGTCGGACCGAATCGAAGGCATCATGCCCACGTCCGAAGGGCCAGCGCTGAAAGCGAGGGTCAGGGCGGTGCCGGAAGACGGAAAGGCCAACGCGGCGGCGGCGCGTCTGCTGGCTGAATGGGCCGGCGTCGCGCCGGGAACCGTTCAGCTGGTCTCCGGTGCGACCAGCCGGGTCAAGACGTTTCTCATCGCCGGCGATGCCGCCGGCCTCTCCTCGCGGCTCGACGATCGAGCCGGAGGCTCATAGGCAGCTCACCGGTGGAGCCGTTTCCAATGCCCGCAGCCCAGATCATCGATGGCAAGGCGATCGCTGCGACGGTCCGCGCGGAGGTGGCGGCCGGCGTCGCGCGGATGCGCTCCGAGCGCGGGCGGGTGCCGGGGTTGGCGGTCGTGCTCGTCGGCAGCGATCCGGCCAGCGAAGTGTATGTGCGCAACAAGAGCCGCGAGACCAGCGCGGCCGGGATGCTCTCGGTCGAGCATCGGCTCGAAGCGACGACGAGCGAGGACGCGCTGCTGAAGCTGATCGGCGAGCTCAACGCCCGCGCCGATATCCATGGGATTCTGGTGCAGCTCCCGCTGCCGGCGCACATCGATGCGCAGAAAGTGTTGCGCACGATCGACCCCGACAAGGACGTCGACGGCTTTCATCCGGTCAATGTCGGGCGCCTTTCGATCGGGGAGCCCGCACTGGCGCCGTGCACGCCGCTGGGCTGCATCCGCCTGGCGCGAACCGTGCGGCCCTCGCTCAAGGGGCTGGAGGCTGTGGTGATCGGCCGATCCAACATCGTGGGAAAGCCGGTGGCGCAGCTTCTGCTGCGCGAAGACTGCACGGTGACGATCGCGCACTCGCGGACTGCCGATCTGCCGGCGGTGGCGCGGCGGGCGGATCTCCTGATCGCCGCGGTGGGGCGACCGGAAATGGTCCGCGCCGACTGGATCAAGCCCGGCGCGATCGTGATCGACGTCGGCATCAATCGCGTCGAGGCAGGGAACGGCAAGAGCCGACTGGTCGGGGATGTCGCATTCGACGAGTGCGCGAACGTGGCCGGGGCGATCACGCCGGTACCGGGTGGCGTCGGCCCGATGACCATCGCCTACCTTCTGGCGAACACGCTCTCCGCGGCGGAGCGAACCGCCTGAGACATGGCGGCCGTCGCGACCTCAGCGGACAGCGGGCTGTTTCGGCGTGACCTTGATGATCCGGTTGGTCGCGCTCTGATGCAGCAGGATGCTGCGCCCGTCGCGCGTGACGTGGCCGTTGCGATGTATGCCGGCGAACACGCCGCCGGACGCGAGCGGGAAGCTCTGGAACGTCTCGCCGACGGGGTCGAAGCGGACGAGCGTGTCTGGCCTCACCCCGGACTCATTGTACCAGACGATCCCGTCGAGCACGTTGATGCCGTAGGGATGTGACGTGGGACCGCTGGGAGACTCCCATTCCTTGATCGTTCCGTCCTTCGGGTCGTGGACGCCCAACCGCCCTTTGCCCGAGTTCACGTACCAGATGCGGCCGTCGGGAGCGATGTCGAGGCGGCGCACCGTGGTGCCGGGAAGCGGCAACCTGATCTCTGTAATTGCCATGGTGACGCGATCGACCTTGAGAAGGCACGGTGCTCCGTTGCAAGCAACCCACGGCGTGCCGTCGGCATCGAACTTGATGCCGTAGGGCTTCGAGCCGGCCGGGGTCTTGACGAGCTTGGTCTCCCCGCCGGCGGGATCGAAGCGGCCGACCATGTCGGACTGCTGCAGCGTGAACCAGAATACACCAGTGCCGTCGAACTCGCCGGTGTGAGGGTCGCGCGCATCCGGCAGTGGCATCTTGTAGACGGTGCTGCTGCCGGTCGCCGGGTCGAACTTTCCGATCGTGCCATTGCCGTTGCCGAGGAACCAGACGCTGCTGGCCTTGTCGACCATGACGGAGTGCGGGAGAGTTTGCGGGGGAAGATCCCACTCCCGGATTTGCTCGGTGCGCGGGTCGATGCGGCCGATGACGTTGCCCCACTGGCCGACATACCAGATAGAGCCGTCAGGGGCCTCGACCGGGTCACGTGTGCGCTGGCCGAGCTTGAGGGCCTTCCAGGTCTTGGTCTCGAGCTGATAGGGGCCCGGGATGATCTTGGCCGGGCGCTTCTCGCTGGGTGGGAAATTCTCCGCGAGGTAATCCAGGATCGTCTTGTGATCGGCGGGTGCAGCCGTGAGGTCGATCATCGTGGCCGTCAGTTCGTCCCAGCCCGATCGGGTATAGCCGAGGCTTCGCTCGATCTCGCGGACCTGATGACAGCCCGAACACATGCCCTGGACCAGATCGCGTCCCGGTCCCGGCGGCCATTGCACGGCGGTCTGTGCCTGAGCGGATGTTGCAAAGGTGGAACCGGCAAAGAGGGCCGCCACAAGTGCCGCGCCGCGCATCGCTCCACAGAGCGCGGAACCAGCGTGTCGTGCTTTCAGCCTCCGGCTTCGCCGAACATGCGCAGCTGCGGTATCCCCAGGCGCGCGAGATGGAACAAAGTGCCGTGGGCCGCGCATAGCTGGTCTCCTCCCGAGTCGAGGCGCCAGCAGGATCTTCTCGTTAGCCCGCCGTTCCGGCAGCGGGAGGCAATCTGAGGCGCTGGGCGGAGACTGAAGCATATCCAGAGCCTGATGTCATCAGCACGCAGACGCCGTCAGGCCGCGAGCTGCTGCTCCAATCTGTGGAGGACCTCGTAGCACGGCAAGACCGCGGCTACGGAGGCATTGGGCTCGCGCTTCTCGCGAATGGCGGCGAAGAACTCGCGATCCTGCAGCTCGATGCCGTTCATCGACACATCGACGTTCGAGACGTCGATCTTTTCTTCCTTGCCGTTCACGAGGTCGTCGTAGCGGGCAATGTAGGTGCCGGTATCGCCGATGTAGCGGAAGAACGTCCCGAGTGGACCGTCGTTGTTGAACGAGAGGCTCAGCGTGCAGATCGCGCCGGTGGCGGACTGGAGCTGGATCGACATGTCCATG
>CAYMEB010000056.1:0-22704 GCA_964389095.1 uncultured Hyphomicrobiaceae bacterium | reverse complement strand
GAGATCGCCATGTGGATGGTACTTGCCCATCACTTCGCCCACGACGCGGGCGGATTTGACGTACTTCTTGTTCCAGTCGAGCCCGAGTTCGGACATGCCGTACAGAATGCGCCGATGGACCGGCTTGAGACCGTCGCGGACATCGGGCAACGCGCGTGAGACGATCACGCTCATGGCGTAATCGAGGAAGGAGCGCTTCATCTCCTCGCCGATCAATACCGGTCGGATGTCGCTCGGCTCTTTCGCCGGATCGAACATCGGAGCGCCGCCGCGCGGCTTGTCGTTGTTGGCCAAGAGCTTTCCTTCGCAGCAGGGTCGTCGGGTGCGTCAGTGTCACTCTGCCGACGGGCCGTGAGACGGAGACGGCAAGGAGAAGCGAGCGCGGACCGAGGCACGCGGGGCGTGGTATAACACGAGGGCGGAGACCTTCAACGGCAGGGCGCGGCCAGCTGCCGCAGGCCTTCCAGTTGTCCCCAGGAATAGCCACATCTTCAGTAGCCGTTCATGTGAGAAAGTCTATCACCACGCTCGAACGATTGAACTTGTGCGTGCCGCGGAAAAAGGGCCTCGGAATCGAGCGCCGGCCTTCACTGCGGACGTGCGGATCCTGAAACCGATACCTCTCTCGGTGATGGTATCGGGAGCGTCGAACACCGAAAGGAAGTCCAAATGAAAACCAAGATCATGAGCTTCGCCGCCGCGGCCGCGCTGTTTGCGGCTGTTCCGGCTCTCGCACAGACCTCCACCACCCCTGCCACGCCGGCGACCCCCGCCAATCAGGCTCCGGCAACCACTCCGGCGCCGGCCCCGGCCAAGGTCGCGGTGCCTTCGGGCGTCTTCTTCAAGGGGCAGACCGCCTCGCAGTTCCTCGCGAAGGACCGTCTGATCGGCGCCAAGGTCCACGATAAGGAGGGCAAGATCATCGGCGACATCGAGGACATCATCTTCAACTCGTCGAACGAGATCGACGGCGTCGTCATGGGCGTCGGCGGCTTCCTCGGCGCCGGTGAGAAAAAGGTCGGCGTGCGCTACTCTGCGCTCAAGATCGACCGCAAGGACAACACCGTGAAGATCTCTCTGCCGCAGGCCACGAAGGAGGTGCTCGCGGCCCTCGAGCCCTACAAGCGTGCCGAGCCGCGCAAGTCGCTGATGGAGCGCGCGAAGGAAAAGGCGCAGGAGCTGACCGACAAGACCAAGGACTCCGACGCTTTGAAGAAGGCGCAGGAGCTCGGCAAGTCGGCGGTCGACAAGACCAAGGAACTCGGCGGCGCGGCGATCGAGAAAGGCAAGCAGGCGATCGACCAGGCGAAGGGTGCCGCCCAGGCGCCGAAGCAGTAAGAGTGCAGCCCGTGGCGTAAGGGCCGGGACCGGCCCCCGTCGCGCGCTGATCGTTCAGAATTGGACGGGTCGCCCACTGCGTGGGGCGGCCCGTCGTCGTTCAGAAGAGGGGCGAGAAGAACAGTCGGTGGACGGCGCCGCCGGCCGATTCCGTCGCTCGATCGAGTGAAAGCAGGCATGTTCGCGAGCCCATAGAACGCAAGCATCGATCCGTGAGAGAGGATCGCGTCCCTGCCGCGACCGAGGAGGACGCCCGAATGAAGCCGCTGCTTCTTCGTTTGCACCGTTGGATCACGCTGCTCTTTGCCGTGCCACTTGCGATTTTGATCATCACCGGATTGATCCTGTCTTTCGAGCCTATGCTGCAGGATCGGGTGTCGTCCGGGCGGACAGTGCCTCTGGAAAAGGTCGAGGCGGCGCTGGCGCGACACGATCCGCAAGGGCGCGCCTCAGCGATCGCCATCCGGGCCTACGAAGGGACCGCGACGATCGGCGGGCGCGGTAGCGGGATCAGGGTCGATCTCGAAACAGCGGCGGCGGTCGGGGCCGATCGCCTTTTGCTGTCGGACATCCTGCTGACGTCGCGTCGTTTGCACGAGACGCTGCTGTTGGATCTGCGCTGGCTGGTCCAGGCGAGCACGATCGCGATGTTCGTCTCGATGCTCGTCGGCATCGCGATGGGGCTGCCGTTCCTGCGCAATACGCTGGGCGGATGGCATCGCGCTTCAGCCTGGAGCCTGCTTCCTCTGCTCCTTCTTTCACCGCTGACTGGTCTTGCAATTTCGTATGGCATCACATTCGCGGGAGCTCCGCAGGAAGGCGGCCAGAGACTGCCGCAGGCAGTCCCCTTGCTCACAGCGGTCCGCGTCGTCGCCGCCAAGCACGACTTGGCCGGCGTGGTCTGGATCCGGCCGCAGGGTGGTGTCACGCGCGTGCGCCTGTATGAGGGACGGGAGGCCAGAGTCTTCACGGTAACGCCGGACGGCCTCGTTCCTGGACCAAGGAACTGGCCTCGGGCGCTCCATGAAGGGAATTGGGCGGGGTTCTACTCCGGTCTTGCCAATGTGGTCACCTCGATGACCTTCGTGCTGTTGTTCGTGACGGGGATTTCGATCTGGGCGAGACGCAAGATTCGCAGGCGCCATGGGCCACGAACCGCGCAGCCGGCTTGATCGAACAGGTTCTGGGGACAGTTGCCGGCCGATGGTCGCTCAGGGGCTCAGGCGTGCTATAGGCAGGCGATTTGCTGCGGCCGAGCGGGCCGCCCAACGCCGCTGAAAGGTTTCTGCCATGACCGCCACGAAGCCGCCCGCAATGAACGCACACGAGCGCGAGATCATTGCCCGGGAGATGGCCAAGATTCTGATCGAGACCAAGGCCGTGCTCTTCAATGCGAAGGAGCCGTTCAAGTTCACGTCGGGATGGGCGAGCCCGGTTTACATCGATTGCCGGAAGCTCATTTCGTTCCCCCGCGTGCGCCGCTCTCTCATCGAGTTCTCTCGTACGGTGATCGAGCGCGAGATCGGGTATGAAAAAATTCAATCTGTTGCGGGGGGAGAGACGGCCGGCATTCCCTACGCCGCGTGGATCAGCGACGCCATGATGCTGCCGATGCAGTACGTTCGGAAGAAACCCAAAGGATTCGGCCGCAACGCGCAGATCGAGGGCGATCTCGCCGAAGGCGCGCGAGTTCTGCTGGTGGAAGACCTGACCACGGACGGCAAGAGCAAGCTCGCATTCGTGGAAGCAATTCGCAAAGCCGGCGCCACGTGCGACCACACGTTCTCGATCTTCTACTACGGCATTTTCAAGAACGCGCTCTCGGATCTCGCTCAGAGCAATGTGAGCCTGCATTACCTCGCGACGTGGTGGGATGTGCTCAAAGTGGCGAAGGACGGCGCCTATTTCGACGACGCGACGCTGGGCGAGGTGGCAGCGTTCCTTCATGGACCCGAGGCGTGGTCGAAGGCGCACGGCGGCGCCAGCTGACGAGAATTACTGTCCGGTCGCCTGCTCGATGCGATCGATCAGGGCTCTGGTTCGCGGGATCAACTGCTCGAGGTAACCGAGCGGCACCTGGTCGAAATGGGGAACGCCCCAACGGGCGACGATGGACGACGGTTTGACGTCCTCGCGAATGGGAAACTCGTGATTTTCATTCGCGAAGACGAACTGCGCCGGCTCGGACGTCATGAAATCCATGAGCAGGATGGCGGCGTCGAGATTGGGCGTTCCCTTCAGCAGGGCCATGCCGGAAATCGAGGTGTGCGGGCCGCGGTCGCCGCTGTTGGGGTAATGGACATCGACCGACTCTGCCCAGGCGCGCTGGTCCGCGCGCGTCTCGGGTGAGAGCAGGCTGCCCAGATAGTACGAGTTCACCAGCGCGATGTCGCAGCGGTCCTCGTGGATCGCCCGGATCTGGTCGCGGTCACCGCCCTCGGGTTTGCGACCGAGGTTGGCCTTGACCCCACGCAAGAAGAACTCGGCTCCCAATTCGCCGCGATGGGCCATGATCGAGGCCGTGAGCGTGACATTGTAGGGATGACGCAGGGCACGCACGCAAAGGCGCCCTTTCCAGCGCGGATCGGCGAGGTCCTCGTATGTGAAGCTGTCCTTCTTCACCCGTTCCCGAGACGTCGCGATGACCCGAGCACGGCGCGTCAATCCGAACCAGTGCCCGTCCGGGTCGCGAAACTGGGCCGGGATGCGGTCGATCAACTCGTGTCCCGCGACCGGTTCGGTCATGGCGGCGGATTTCAACCCGACGAGTTGGCTGAACTCGTTTGCGATGAACAGGTCGGCCTCGCCGCGGGACACCTTGTCCTGCGCTACGGTCATGGCGTTCTCGCCAAGGTAGAAGGCGCGGACGGCAACCCCTGTCAGTTCTTCGAACACGCGCAGGAGTGGCTCGATGCTCTGTTCCTCGCGTGTGGTGAGCACGACGACGCGTTCGGTTTCCTTCTGGGGCTGGGCGCCTTGGGCGTAGGCGGCGGTGCTGGCGAAAGCCAGCATCAGGGTGGACAGCCAGACGGAAACGGCAAGACGAAGCGATTGCACGCGCGAGGTTCCGGAGTTCGAGTTGGTTTTCACGGCGGGCGTCGGAAAGACCGGCCGATCCCGATGGGTGACCTGGATCGTGGCCAAAGTGGGGCTCGCGGCGCCGGGACCAGGGACGTGGACGACGCCGGGGGCGCTGTCATCCACAAACCCGACGCCGTGGCGCGGCCGCCCTTGCCAAAGGCTTCGGGCGGTGCGACCTAGCAGGCGATCCGGGTGGGGCAGAGATTCGCTGTGCGCAGCGCGCCCGCCGTCGAGCAAGGCTTTGACCGGAAAAACGAAATGGCATCTTCGCGCGATCTGTTCGCCAAACTCGACGCTGAGTTCGAGGGTAAGGGCCGCCGTTCGCGACCGGCCGAGGAGAGCTATACTGCGGCCGATATCGAAGTCCTGGAGGGACTGGAGCCGGTTCGTCGCCGTCCCGGCATGTACATCGGCGGGACCGACGAAAAGGCGCTGCACCATCTGTTCGCCGAGGTGATCGACAACTCGATGGACGAGGCCGTCGCCGGCCACGCCACATGGATCGAGGTCCGGCTCGAAACGGACGGTTTTCTCTCGGTGATGGACAACGGACGCGGAATTCCCGTCGATCCCCACCCGAAGTTCAAGAACCAGTCTGCCCTCGAGGTCATCATGACCACGTTGCATTCGGGCGGCAAATTCGACGGCAAGGCCTATCAGACGTCCGGCGGACTGCACGGCGTCGGTGTGTCGGTGGTCAATGCGCTCTCCGAGACGCTCGAGGTGGAGGTGGCGCGCGGCCAGCAGCTCTATCGGATGGTGTTTTCGCGCGGTGTGCCGGAGGGCAAGCTGCAGAAGCTCGGTTCGATCATGAACCGGCGGGGCACGAAGGTGCGATTCAAGCCCGACGAGAAGATCTTCGGTAAGGGCGCAACGTTCAGGCCGGCGCGATTGTTCAAGATGGCGCGATCCAAGGCCTACCTTTTCGGTGGTGTCGAGATCCGTTGGTTCTGCGACCCCGCGCTCATCAAAGACGAGACGCCGGCGGAGGCCGTCTTCCATTTTCCCGGGGGGCTCAAGGATTACCTGCTGTCCTCCATCGAAGGGCAGACGCTGGTCACCAAGGACGTCTTCAGCGGCACAGTGAAGAAAGATGGCGGTCACGGCTCGGTGGAATGGGCTGTCGCCTGGGTCTCCGACGAGGACGGCTTCTCCAACAGCTACTGCAACACGATCCCGACGCCGGAAGGCGGCACGCACGAGAACGGCTTGCGCTCCGCACTTTCGAAGGGATTGCGCGAATTCGGCGATCGCGTCGGCAACAAGAAGGCCGCGCAGATTACGGCCGACGACGTGATGGGGACGGCGGCATCGATGCTGTCGGTCTTCATTCGAGAGCCGGAATTCCAGGGCCAGACCAAGGACAAGCTGGCTACCCAGGAGGCGAGCCGCATTGTCGAGGCGACCGTGAAGGATGCCTTCGATCATTGGCTCGCGGACGCCCCGCAGCAGGCAACGAAGCTTCTCGAATGGTCGATCGATCAGGCCGAAGAGCGGCTGAAACGAAAGCGCGAGAAGGAAGTCGGCCGGCAGACGGCGACGCGCAAGCTGCGCCTTCCCGGAAAGCTCACCGATTGTTCGTCGAACTCGAACATCGGAACCGAGATCTTCATCGTCGAGGGCGATTCGGCCGGCGGTTCGGCAAAGCAGGCGCGCAATCGAGAGATCCAGGCGATCTTTCCGATGCGCGGCAAGATCCTGAACGTCGCCAACGCGACGTCACAGAAGCTCGCCGGAAACAAGGAACTGGCGGACCTCGTCCAGGCGCTGGGTGTCGGGATGGGGACGAAGTATCGCGACGAGGATCTGCGCTATGAGCGCGTGATCATCATGACCGACGCCGACAGCGACGGCGGCCACATCTGCTCGCTGCTGATCACGTTCTTCTACCAGGAGATGCCTGCACTGATCGAAAACGGGCACCTCTTCCTCGCGCTGCCGCCGCTGTTCAAGCTGTCCCACAAAGGTGACACGGTCTATGCGCGTGACGATGCGCACCGGCTCAGGCTGCTGGACACCGTGTTCAAAGGCAAGAAGCCCGAGGTGACCCGGTTCAAAGGTCTGGGCGAAATGGACTTCAAGGATCTGAAGTCCACGACGATGGACCCGGCGAAGCGCACCTTGCTGAAGGTCGAGATCGCGGAAGCAGAGAAGACCGAGGTCGCCGACAGCGTCAACGCGCTGATGGGCTCGAAGCCCGAATTGCGCTTCCGCTTCATCCAGGAACGGGCGGCGTTCGCCAAGGACCTCGACATCTAAGCGGGCGGGCGGCGCCTGAACTCGGCGGACAGCTGGGTTCGCCTCCGAGCGCGGCTTGGTTGTTGCGTTGCACAAAATTCTCTGGTGAACGCTGCAGTTCCTCGGGCAAGGGGTCACGCCTACGTGCTCGTCTTCTTCGGGAACTTGCGCAATTCGATGCGGGCCAGGCACCTTCAGCAACTTGTGCGGGTAGGCCGGTTGCGTGGTTGATCGTTGGGAGCGCTGAATCGGGGCGCCACTGCACGTCATTAGTATTGCTAATTCGGCTGTCGACCAGATGCGTCGCCTCTCGTAACCTGACTACATAGGACATTCTTGAAGAGTTGTCGGGGGCGATCGTGCTCTCTTCGTTGGACACGAGGGTGCTGCGCATCTTTCTTGCTGTTGCCGAGCGCAACAGCATGACCGAGGCCGCCCGCGCACTCGGCGTCACCCAGTCGGCCGTCTCGCAGGCCATCCGGCAACTCGAAGACTATCTGGGTGTCGATGTCTTCGATCGGGTCCATCGGCCGCTGCAGCTTACGACGGCGGGTAACGTGCTGATGCATCGCGCAGCCAACCTGATCACCGAAATCGAGCAGATCACGGCGAGCGTTCGGGAAACCGGGTCGGTTCCGCTCATCAGGCTGGGTATGGTCGACTCGTTCGCGGGCACGGCGGGCCCCTATGTTCTCGCCCATGCCATGGCCCGTATCGGCAACATCAACGTCCGCGACGGCGTCACACAGGAGATGCGCCGCGGACTGGTGCAGCGCGAGTTGGACCTGATCGTCTGTATGGGGGACCCCGTACGCGAAGACGGCATCGACAGCGACACGCTGATGACGGAAAACTTCCTGATCGCAGTTCCCAGGGCGATCCTGAAGAGCTTCGATGCGGCCTCTCTGGAGGCCCTGGTCTCGAAACTACCGCTGATCAGGTATTCGCTCGGGTCCTCGATCGGCGCTCAGATCGAGCTGCATCTGAGGCGGATCGGCATCGCGCCGCCTCGAAGGATTGAGCTGGACGGGTCCGATTCGGTCATGGCCATGGTTGCCGAGAATGTCGGCTGGTCTATCACAACGCCTCTTTGCGTGCTCCACGGACGTCCCAATATCGAGCACGTTGCGCTGCTGCCGTTTCCCGGCCCGGCCTTCGAGCGAACGCTCGTGCTCGTCAGCCGCAGCAGTGAATACACCGACGTCGCCCGCTATATCGCCCGTGCCAGCCGGATGGCGCTGCGAAATCACTGCCTGCCGGCATTCGATCGCTACCGCTCGAATTCCGGTGGTCGCATCAACGTTCCCGATGATCCGACCGATCCGAAGCGCGTGATACCCGGCACTCCCGCAACGACGGCTGCCGTTTCCTGACGACCAACCCGAAGCATCAAATGGAGGACGCAAGATGAAACTCAGAACTGCGCTGCTCGCACTCGCCGCAACGCTCGTCGCGTTGCCGGCCGTCGCCCAGGAAACGCTCGATGCCGTGAAGAAGAAGGGCACGATCGTCATCGGCGTGAAGAACGACTACCGGCCCTGGGGCTATCTCGATCCGTCGGGCAAGATCGTCGGTCTCGAAATCGACATGGCGGAAGAGATCGCCAAGAAGATCGGCGTGAAGCTCGAAATGATTCCGGTCACTGCCGCCAACCGTATCGAGTTCCTGAATCAAGGAAAGATCGACGTCATCCTGGCGACGCTCGGCGATACGCCGCAGCGCCGGCAAGTCATCGGAATGATCGAGCCGAACTACTATGCGGGCGCAACGAACATCCTCGCCAAGAAAGATGCCGGCCTCAAGGAATGGAAGGATCTGGCCGGCAAGAAGGTTTGCGGCGTGCAAGGCGCCTACTACAATCGCCGCGTAACCGAGCTCTACAAGCCGGAACTCGTCGTCTTCCCGGCGGTGCCCGAAGCGTCGAATGCGCTGCTCAACGGGGCCTGCGTGGGCTTCCTGTTCGACGACACGCTTTTCTCGTCATGGCTATCCTCGGGTGACGCGAAATGGGCGAACTACACCATGCCGTTCCTCAGCGAAGATCCGCAGCCATGGGCGATCGGCGTGCGACAGGCCGATCTCAACGGCCCGCTCGGTCAGCTCCTGAAGGATATGTCGATCGATTGGCACAAGACCGGCTGGCTGCTGGCTGCCGAGAAAAAGTGGGGCATCAAGGAGAGCCCCTATCTCGTCGAGACCAACAAGAAGCTCAAGTGATGAGAAAGGCGATGCGGGCGAAGCCCGCATCGCCGCCTCCGAGGGTGCCGTCCGATGCAAGCAGTGGCCGATTGGTTCCGTTGGCTCAACGGCGCCTACGGGATCAACTTCTCGATCTTCTACGACAGCTTCGATGCGCAGCGGTTCGCAACGGGGCTGAAGACCACCATCTGGCTCTCGGTCGCGTGCATCGTGCTGAGCCTGGTCGTCGGTGTGGTCGGGGCCTGGTTGCAAGGCAGCCGATCTATCGTCGTTCGAGGCTTGGTCCGAGCGTTCGTCGAGCTGCTGCGAAATACTCCACCTCTCATCCAACTGCTGTTCTGCTATTTCGCTCTCAGTACTCTGCTCCCGATGATCCCCGACGGGTCCGGCGGGAGACAGCCTCTGCTGTCGAATGTCGGATGGGCAATCGTCGCGTTCTCACTGTTCGCCGGCGCCCACAATATCGAGATCTTCCGTGCAGGTATCGATGCGGTCCCTACCTCGATGCGCGAGGCTGCCGATTCGCTCGGCTATTCCCGCCTGCAGGTCTATCGACACGTGGTGTTTCCGCTGGCGTTCCGCATCTCGCTGCCGGCACTGAACAACAACCTCGTCAATCTCGTGAAGACGACGACACTTGCCTACGCCATCGCGGTTCCAGAATTGCTCTATGCTTCGGCCCAGGTCTGGTCCGAGACGCTAAACGTGAAGGAAATGATGAACGTCCTTCTCGTCACCTACCTGCTGCTCGTCGCGGTCGTGGTGTGGGGCATGGGAGCGCTCGAACGGCGGCTGCGCATTCCGGGCTACAACATATGATCCGCGAAGGGCAGGCCGGACACCTGGCAGTATTGAAGCCGCGAACGGAGCCGTCGCGGCCGTTGATGACGGTCGGGTCAATCCCCCCGCATTGGTTCGCAGTGTTCGCGGTCTTGTCGATGGTCGCGCCATTGTCCATGGCGCTCGCACAGGCTCAGCCCATCGCTCAGCAGCAATCGGTCGTGGCCGGCGTCGTCAAATGGCTGCCGGTGATCGTGTCCGGCTTCCTGTTCAATCTGTTCGTGAGCATTGCGGCGATGGCCGTTGGTACGGCGCTCGGAGTTCTGGTGGGGCTCGGTCTTATCTCGCTCAACCGGCCGACGCGGATCACCTCGTGGACGCTGATGCAGTTCTTTCGCAATGCGCCGTGGCTGGTGGTACTTTTCTACGCGATGTTCCTCATCCCCTTCAGCATCACAATCGCCGGAATGAGGATACCGTTTCCCGATACCGCGAAGGCGGTCATAGGCTTGGCGCTCCCGGTGATGGCAAACGTCGCGGAAATCGTGCGTGGCGGCATCGTATCGATACCTGCCGGCCAATGGGAAAGCGCGGAGAGCCTCGCTTTTTCGCGCCGGCAGATCCTTTTCCAGATCATCCTGCCGCAGGCCGTCAAGCGCATGCTGCCGCCTTGGATGAACCTCTACGCCATTCTCACCATGGCGACGCCGCTGATCTCGATTGTCGGTGTGCAGGACGGTTTGACCCTGACGCGTGCGGCGCTCGTCGCCGAGGCGCGACCCGAGCTGCTGATCCCCATGTACATGACGCTGCTGGCGATGTTCTTCGCCTATTGCTATCCGATCGCCCTTGCCACGCGTGCGCTCGAGCGCCGGTTCGAAGTGAAAGGCTGAGCCAATGCGCAAGCGGCACGAGATCGGCCCGCCTCTGGTGATTTGCTCCAGTGTGAGCAAGTCGTTCGGTTCTACGCCCGTTCTGCGCGACATCGATCTGTCTGTGGGGCAGCGGGAGACGGTCTGCATCATCGGCCCGTCCGGGTCGGGAAAGTCGACCCTTCTGCGATGCATCAATGCGCTGATTCCGATCTCCAGCGGCTCGATCCGGGTCGACGGTATCGAAGTGAACGACGAGAAGCTCGACAAGCTCGCCCTGCGCCGCAAGGTGGGCATCGTGTTTCAGCAGTACAATCTGTTCCCTCACAGGACGGCCCTTGAAAATGTCATGATGGCGCCGGTTACGGTTCTGCGCCAGTCGCGGGAGGAGGTGGAAGAGCGGGCGCGTAAGCTCCTCGCCAAGGTCCGCCTGTCCGACAAGGCCAACAGCTATCCCGGCGAACTCTCGGGCGGTCAGCAGCAGCGCGTGGCGATCGCGCGGTCCCTCGCGATGATGCCGCTGGTTATGCTTTTCGACGAAGTGACGGCGGCCTTGGATCCGGAAACGAAGAAGGAAGTCCTGTTCACCGTCCGCGATCTCGCCGCGGAGGGTATGACCTGCATCCTCGTCACGCACGAAATGGGATTTGCGCGGGAAGTTGCCGACCAGGTTTACTTCACCGATGGCGGCGTGATCGTCGAGCACGGACCGCCCGAGAAACTGTTCGAGGCGCCCGAGAACCAGCGCACGAAAGCATTCCTCGATCAGGTTCTCTAATGTGGACCATGACCGCGGTGCGCATCAACAAGATGGGACGAAGAGCCTTGCGGGAAGATTTCGCATGAAGACGCATGCACGCGTGGTGGTCATCGGCGGTGGCGTGGTGGGGGCGAGTGTCCTCTATCATTTGACCAAGAAGGGATGGACGGACGTCGTTCTGCTGGAACGGCTGGAGCTGACTTCGGGCTCGACTTGGCACGCCGCGGGCGGCATGCATACCGTCAACGGTGACCCCAACGTGGCCAAGCTGCAGCAATACACCGTCAATCTCTACAAGGAGATCGAAGCGATCTCCGGCCAGTCCTGCGGACTGCATATGACCGAAGGGTTGATGCTCGCGGCCACCCAGCAGCGCTGGGAGTGGCTGAAGAACATGCATTCCAAGGGGCGCTACATGGGTATGCGCCTGGAGCTCGTGACGCTCGATGAGGCCGAGCGCCTTCTGCCCCTCATCGACAAGAAGCAATTCGTCGGCGCCATGTACGATCCCGATCAAGGACACGTCGATCCGTACGGCGTGACGCACGCTTATGCGATCGCCGCGCGCAAGGCAGGTGCCGAGGTGAACGTCCATACCCGTGTGCTGCAGACCCAGCCGCGCTCAGACGGGACCTGGGACGTCGTCACCGACAAGGGAACGATCCACGCCGAGCACGTCGTCAACGCTGGTGGACTGTGGGCCCGGGAAGTGGGGCGCATGGTCGGGCTGGAGTTGCCCGTTCTGGCCATGGAGCACCAGTACTTCCTCACCGAGGACATGCCCGAGGTCGTCGCCTTCAACAAGAGCACGGGCAAGATGATGCTGCACGCCGTCGATTTCGACGGTGAGATCTACATGCGTCAGGAAGGAAACGGCATGCTGCTCGGTACCTACGAGAAGCACGGCGTGCCTTGGAGCCCGAAAGAGACGCCGTGGGACTTCGGGCCGACATTGCTGCCCGACGACATCGACCGAATGGCAGACAACCTGAAGACCGGGTTCAGGCATTTTCCAGCTTTCGAGAGGGCAGGCATCAGGAAGATCATCAACGGGCCCTTCACCTTCGCGCCCGACGGTAATCCGTTGGTCGGCCCAGTGCGGGGGCTTCGCAATTACTGGCTGGCTTGCGGTGTCATGGCCGGTTTCAGCCAGGGCGGTGGCGTCGGGCTGGCGCTATCCAATTGGATGGCCGACGGCGATCCCGGGTTCGACGTGTGGGCCATGGATATTGCGCGCTTCGGCGATTGGGCGGGCCGTGCCTACACCAATGCCAAGGTTCGTGAGAACTATGGCCGCCGCTTTCGCGTGCGTTTCCCCAACGAGGAGTTGCCGGCTGCGCGACCGCTGCGCACGACGCCGCTGTACCAGACCTGGCTCGCACACGGTGCTGTCATGGGCGACAACTGGGGTCTCGAGATCCCTCTCTGGTTCGCGCCCAAAGGCGTCAAAGACGAATTCTCGTTCCACCGCTCGACCGACTTCGAGCACGTGAAGGCCGAATGCCTTTCGGTTCGCAATGCGGTTGGAATCTCCGAGACGTCGGGATTCGCCAAGTACGAGGTCAGTGGGCCTGATGCCGAGGCGTGGCTGTCGCGTCTGCTGACCAATCGAATTCCGCGTGCGGGTCGAATCACGCTCTCGCCCATGCTGAACGAGAGGGGGAAACTGATCGGTGACTTCACGGTGGCGCGGGCTGATTCCGAGCGGTTCTTTGTGTTCGGCACGGGCGCTGCGGAAAAGTATCACATGCGCTGGTTCGAGCAGCATCTGCCGGGTGATGGCCGCGTCGAAATCACCGCACTGGGGCAGGCGTTGACGGGGCTGACGATCGCGGGACCGCAGTCGCGCGACGTTCTCGCCAAGCTGACGGAAGATGATATCTCCGCGTCCGCATTCAAGTTCATGGATTTCCGTCCGCGCATGGACGTCGGAGTGGTGACGGCCATGGTCGGCCGCCTCTCCTACACCGGCGATCTCGGGTATGAGATCTGGGTCAGACCCGAGCATCAAGTCTCCCTGTTCGAGGCATTGTGGTCAGCGGGTCGGGATTTCGGCATGAAGCCGTTCGGAACCCGAGCGCTCATGTCGCTCGCACGTGAGAAGAATTTTGGCTCGTGGTCGCGCGAGTTTCGCCCCATCTACGGGCCTTTCGAAGCGGGTCTGGGCCGCTTCGTCGATTTGACGAAGAACGACTTCATAGGCCGCGAGGCGGCTGCGAAAGAAAAGGCGGACGGACCGGCGCGCCGCCGTGTGACCTTCATCGTCGAGGCCGATACCGCCGACGCCATCGGCGACGAAGCCGTCTGGAAGGATGGCAAGGTCGTGGGCTGGATCACCTCCGGCGGCTATTGCCATTCTGCGAAACGTTCGGTGGCAATGGGATACGTGGCGAGCGCTGCGTTCGACGGTGACTCGAGCGGTGCGCGTTGGGAAATCGAGATCATCGGCCAGCGCCGGCCGGCGGCATTGCAGGACGAGCCCCTGTTCGACGCCGAGGCTCGCCGGATGAGGGCTTGATGCGGTATTCGATCTTCACTTTGCTCAAAGAAGCGGCGACCGGCAATCGCGGCTGGAAGCCCGCCTGGCGCGATGCCAGCCCCAATGCGTCGTACGAAGTGGTCATCGTCGGCGGGGGAGGGCACGGCCTTTCCACTGCTCATTATCTGGCGAAGAACCACGGCATAACCAACGTGGCCGTGCTCGAGAAGGGATATGTCGGATCCGGCAATGTCGGTCGCAACACCACGATCATACGCTCGAACTACCTGCTGCCCGGAAACACGCCGTTCTACGAGCATTCGCTGAAGCTCTGGGAAGGATTGGAGCAGGACATCAACTTCAACGCGATGGTCAGTCAACGCGGCGTCCTCAATCTCTTCCATTCGGACGGGCAGCGCGACGCATTCGTTCGCCGCGGCGTTGCCATGCGGCTGTGCGGCGTCGACGCCGAACTCCTCGATCGTGAGCAGGTCCGCGCGATGGCGCCGTACCTCGACTTCGACAATGCGCGCTTTCCCATCAAGGGAGGGCTCTTGCAGCGGCGGGGCGGTACGGTGCGGCATGATGCGGTGGCATGGGGCTATGCGCGGGCTGCGGACAGCCGCGGTGTCGATATCTGCCAGAACTGCGAAGTGACCGGCATTCGCGTCGATAACGGACGTGTGGTGGGCGTGGACACGGTCAAGGGTTTCGTGAAGGCGAAGAAGGTCGGTCTTGCTGCGGCAGGGAATTCGTCTCGCGTGGCCGCGATGGCCGGCCTGATGCTTCCGATCGAGAGCCACGTCCTGCAGGCATTCGTTACGGAGGGGATCAAGCCGCTCGTCGATACCGTGATCACGTTCGGTGCTGGTCATTTCTACATCAGCCAATCCGACAAGGGCGGCCTGGTCTTCGGCGGAGACATCGACGGCTACAACTCCTATGCCCAGAGGGGCGGTCTCGCGACGGTGGAGCATGTCGCCGAGGAAGGGATGGCGCTGATGCCGATGCTCGGGCGGTTGCGCGTGCTCAGGAGCTGGGGCGGGATCATGGACATGTCCATGGACGGCTCTCCGATCATCGGTACGACGCCGATTGAAGGGCTCTTTCTCAACTGCGGCTGGTGCTATGGCGGCTTCAAGGCGACGCCCGCTTCGGGATGGTGCTTCGCTCATACCATCGCGACCGGTACGCCACACAAGCTCAACGCAGCTATGCGCCTGGACCGTTTCGCGACAGGTCACCTGATCGACGAAAAAGGCCAGGGCGCGTTCCCCAACCTCCACTGAAGTCTCGACCGATGCGCATCGATTGTCCTCATTGCGGTTCAAGGCCCGTCGACGAGTTCTCCGTCTACGGCGCGGCCGGGCATGTGCGGCCCGAGGGATCGACCGAACTTTCCGCTTGGGTCGACTACGTCTACCAGCGCAGAAACAGCGCTGGAATGCATGAGGAACTGTTCCACCATGTGTCCGGCTGCCGGCAGTGGTTGATCGTGACCCGGGATACGCGAACGCACGCGATCTCGTCAGTCGTGTCGGTGCGGGGACGCAAATGAGCACCGGTTCCCCGCAGCCTCTGCGCCTCGCCACGGGTGGATTGATCGACCGCTCTCGGAAGGTCGCGTTCACGTTCGATGGCCGTGCCTACGACGGGTATGCCGGCGATACACTCGCGTCCGCGTTGTTGGCAAACGGCGTGAAGCTGGTCGGGCGCTCGTTCAAGTATCACAGGCCGCGCGGCATCCTTTCTGCCGGCCCGGAGGAACCCAATGCGCTCGTCGAGCTGAGATCCGGCGCTCGCCGTGAACCCAACAGCCGTGCGACGCAGGTGGAGCTCTTCGACGGCCTGGTGTCCAGCAGTCAAAACCGATGGCCCTCACTGCGTTTCGACATGATGGCCGTGAACGGGCTTCTCGCACCGGTGTTCAAGGTCGGCTTCTATTACAAGACATTCATGTGGCCGGCCTCGTTCTGGGAGAAGGTGTACGAGCCGCTGATCAGGCGGGCGGCGGGCCTCGGCCGGGCAAGCGGACAAAAGGATCCCGACAGGTACGAAAAGGCCGATCTGCACTGTGATGTTCTGGTGATCGGCGCGGGTCCGGCCGGATTGAATGCGGCACTGGCCGCGGCGCGATCAGGTGCGCGGGTCGTGCTCGCCGAGCAGGATTTCGAGATTGGCGGCTCGCTCTTGAGCGCGCGTGCGATGATCGCGGACGATACGCCGCTCGCCTGGCGTGACCGCGTCGTATCAGAACTCGCCGCGAGTTCCGATGTCACTATCATGCGCCGAACGACGGTGTTCGGAACGCAGGATCATGGAACCTTCGGCGCCGTCGAGCGGGTCAGTGACCATCGCCCGGAGCCGGAACCATACGAGGTGCGGCAACGACTGTGGCGCATCACGGCGAAGCGCAGCATTCTCGCGGCGGGGGCACTCGAACGTCCGCTGGTGTTCGGCGACAACGATCGGCCGGGGATCATGCTGGCCGGCAGTGTTGCGACTTACGTACGAAGGTTCGGGGTCCTGCCGGGCCGGGAGGTCGTGGTCTTCACGACGACGGACGAGGCCATTCCCTCGATCGAGGCCGTGCGCGGCGCGGGCGGGCGTGTGGTTGCCGTCGTCGATGCGCGCGGCGATGCGTCACGAGCCATACGTTCTGCGGCTGAGCGCGCCGGGGCATCGTTGTTCGAGGGTGCGGTGATCACTCGGGCGGAAGGATCGGCGCGCGGCGTTGCAGGGGTAGAAGTCGCCGAGCGCGGCAGCAGGACGCGAACGATCCCCTGCGATCTCGTCGCCATCTCCGACGGCTGGACGCCGACTATTCACCTGACTTCTCACCTCGGGCATCGGCCGCGGTGGAACCCGCAGATCGCCGCGTTCGTGCCGGATGCGTTGCCGCCGGGTATGGGCATTGCAGGGGCCGTAGCCGGGCTCCGATCGACGTCCGAGGCACTCGCTTCCGGTGCCGCTGCTGCGGCGGAGGCGCTGCGACAGATCGGCATGACGCCTGCCGAGATGGCTCTGCCGCAGGCGGAAGCGGATGCGCCGAGCGCGAGCCCGCTCTGGCGCGTTCCCGGCGCGAAGGGAAAGGCTTTCGTCGACTTCCAGAACGACGTTACGGTCGATGACATCGTGCTGGCCCGGCAAGAAGGTTTCTCGTCCATCGAATTGATGAAGCGTTATACGACGCTCGGCATGGCGACCGACCAGGGCAAGACGTCGAACGTCAATGCCGTAGGCATCATGGCGGCATTGTCGGAGACCGAAGCGTCCAAGATTGGAGCGACGACGTTCCGGCCGCCTTTCACGCCGATCAGTTTCGGTTCTCTGGCTGGCCATGCGCGCGGAAAGCATTTCAGGCCGACGCGCCGGACGGCGGGGCACGACTGGGCGGCCGAGCAGGGCGCAGTTTTCGTCGAAGCCGGCGCATGGCTGCGCGCCCAGTACTTTCCGCGCGCTACTGGAGAGGATTGGTTGGCGGCGGCGCATCGTGAAGTGGCAGCCGTGCGCGCGGGCGTCGGATACTGCGACGTCTCGACCCTCGGAAAGATCGATCTCCAGGGCGCGGATGTCGGGGTGTTCTTGGATCGCCTCTATACGGGGACATTCTCGACACTGCCGATCGGCAAGGTGCGCTATGGCCTCATGCTGCGGGAGGACGGCATTGTCTTGGACGACGGAACCACGGCGAGATTGTCGGAGAACCGCTGGTTGATGACCACGACGACGGTCAATGCCGCGAAGGTTCTACAGCACATGGAGTTCTGTGCGCAGGTCTTGTGGCCGAGCCTCGATGTCCAGTTCACGTCCGTGACGGATCAGTGGGCGCAAGTCGCCGTTGCCGGACCGCGGTCGCGTGATCTCCTGCGTGAACTGGTCGATCCGCAGTTCGACATATCCGATGCCCGCTTCCCCTACATGGCGGCAGGAGAGATCAGCGTCTGTGACGGCGTGCCTGCGCGTCTGTTCCGACTGTCGTTTTCCGGCGAACTTGGCTTCGAGATCGCCGTGCCGGCCCGCTTCGGTGACGGGTTGATGCGTGTGTTGGCGTCAGCCGGCGCGGCTTTCGGAGCTTTGCCCTACGGCACGGAAGCGCTCTCCATCATGCGCGTTGAGAAGGGGCATGTCGCGGGCGGCGAGTTGAATGGCCAGTTGACGGCCCGTGACCTCGGTCTCGAACGCATGATGTCGAGCAAAAAGGACTACATTGGGCGAATGCTTGCTCAACGGCCGGCATTTCTGGAGGCCGACCGGCCGCGTCTGATCGGCGTTCGGCCGGTCGAACATGGTCGACAGATGACCGCTGGCGCGCACTTCCTGGATGTCGGCGCCGCTGCGGTGAGCGAGAACGACCTGGGGTACGTGACGTCGGTCGCGAATTCGCCGACACTCGGCCACATCGGCCTCGGCGTACTCAAGCGCGGACCCGAACGCATCGGCGAGCAGGTGATCGCCTATGATCCATTGCGGGGTCTCGAAACGCGCGTCGAGGTCTGCAATCCAGTGTTCTACGATCCGACGGGAGCGCGGCTACGTGGCTAGACGGCAAATGACACCGCGCCCAGCTTTCGCGGGATTGATGAATGTGGGGCGTCACGGTGCCCCTCGAGACGCTGCCGGCGTTGTTGCACGCGAACTTGCCGAACGGTCGCTGGTGCATGTCGAGGCGCGTCAGGGACGAACTCACGAGGTGGCTGGCGCCCTGGTGAAAGCGTTGGACTTGGCCGCAGCGCCGACGCCGCGCGCGTTGGCGAGGCGCGGTGGTGTG
Organism: uncultured Hyphomicrobiaceae bacterium; assembly: GCA_964389095.1. Taxonomy (GTDB): domain Bacteria; phylum Pseudomonadota; class Alphaproteobacteria; order Rhizobiales; family Hyphomicrobiaceae; genus JABFRJ01. The sequence continues at coordinate 4,186 of CAYMEB010000056.1, read as the reverse complement.
ACGATGGCCTGGGCGGGGCCGGGTATCTGGACGATCGCATCCGATGAAGCGCGAGGCGCGCTGGCGAAGCAGTTGGAGGCGGCGATTGGTGCGACAGCATCCGTCGTCGACCAGTCCGATGGCCGTGCGGCCCTGCGCCTGAGCGGGCGATCTGTCCGCAAAGCGTTGTCGAAGGGCGTGCCCATCGATCTCGATCGGCGGGTGTTTCCACCAGGCAGCGTGGCGCTTACGAAGCTCTCTCATCTGGCCGTTCAACTCTGGCACGTCGGTGACGAGGATACCTTCGAGCTCATCGTTCCGCGTACAGCTGCCGGAGACGTGTGGCACTGGCTCGAGGCGTCGGCAGCCGAATTCGGACTCGAGGTAGAGCCTTAACTCGGCATCGTCAGAGAGCTTTGTGAGCCCAAGGGGCGATATTCGTTCGGATTGCTGGTTCAGCTCCTCAGCCCATGCGTGTCGGCGGAGATTTCTGGCATCCGTCACGCCTGATCGCGCGCGCCGTCATCATTGAAGCAGGCGAGCGCATGTTCGATCAGCCGCCGCACGTGGTCCGGCCGGGACGCGCTCGGGCATGTAGATCATCGACAGCGGGGAATGGTGGTTGCTGTCGCCGGGCAGGACGTTGACGAGGTGCCCTGTGCGGGATCGTCTGCGACCACACCATACGGGTGGCGCGCGATGAGGTTCACGGACCCGAGCAGCCTGATACCCCGTTCCGAGGCGGGAAGCCCGCAGTTACACGCTTCAATGGTCTCGTCACATGGATTTCAACCAACGGAAATCCAACATGTTGGACACCGTAAGGCGCATGTTGCGACAGGCCGGGATGGCCGCTGCGGAAAGAGTAGAGGTCGCCGACGAACTCAAAGTGCCGATGGCCCCAAGCCCGAATTCCCATCAAGATTGGTCCACGAGATGGACGGCCATCGCCAGAGACCTCGACATCCGAACGCCGACGTGATTGCATTGATGAATTGCGCGCGCCCTGGGGCGGCAGAATTCCAGAAATCGAGTGTCGCTCGAAGATGAAGGGCAGCGCCAAGCTGCCTCATTTAAGCAGGATCATTTGGAGGACGGTCGATCGCAAATCCAGCGCCAGTTTCGTCGAGCGGCACGCGCAACGCCGAACTGATCGACGTCGGAGAGCTGTCGCGCCATCACCGAGCGATCTGGCGCGACGTCCGCCTGATGACCGTGGTGCCGGTGGTCGTCACGTTTCCCTACGTCCTCGTCGGCCTTTCGATGATTTCGAGCGCGCTCGGCTGGATATCCATCCAGGGTTTTCAGCCGTTCATCGACTCCGGGCTGATGCTCGAGGGGATGTTTCAACTCGCCTTGCTCGGCGGCCTGCTTGGCATGCTGGCCTGGATGTTCGTCGGGACGTACCGGAGAAGCAGGCTGGCGTTTCTTTTGTCGCTGTGTTGTTCGGTGCTTTGGGCGCTGCTCATGGTGGACGTCGGCAATCATGTCGTGGCGGCGGTCGCGGGTTTCATCGTGAAAGGCCAGCTACCGGAGCCTGTCGCGCTGCCCGAGAGGACATCGGTGTGGCTCGGACCGTTGGTCGTGCTGGTCTTCAGTGCGATCACGACAGCGCAATTCGCGCTGACGTTCGCGGGCGCCGTCGATGGCGTGTTGCGTTGGGTACCGATGCGGCGCGCGCTGGAGGCGCACGGCCGGAATGGCGCCGAGGACATTTTCGCTGATTTCTCAAGCAGGGTGCGAGAGAGCCGGCAGTCGTTTCGAAGCTACAATTTCGGCAAGCTGTATCTCTTCATCGGGACGGTGGTCGCGCTGTACTTCGCTTACATCGGCCTGGAGTGGCTGCGCGCGCAATTCGTCATTCGGGTGCTGGGGGGCGTCCCGGATGGGTCTTCCGCAGCGGAGGACATCAAGTTCTGGAACGACAATCCGACGGTCTGGGCCGGCTTCGTATTGTCGACGATGTCGTTTTTCGTCGCCCTCGCAGCAACCGCCCGCGTCGCGCTGCGAGCCGCTTGGCGACGGGTGCGCCGCAGCGCTGAAGACGTCTTGGCCGATCACGGCTATCGGCCGGCTGTCTTTCTTCGTTCTTTTCGCGACGAGGATGCCGATGTCGCACCGCGAAACCTATTCGCGGCGATCATCCGTCGACGGCAGCGGCTTGAGGAGGTCTTGGCGCGCGTGATGACTCGCCTCGGACCGGCCGTGGCCATCGGCCAGCCTGGGGAAAGCGCCCCGAGGCTCGGCGCGTTGCGGGCGTATTTCGCCGATGCCGATTGGCAAGGCGCAGTGGCGCGATGGGTCGAGCGCGCGAGCTACGTCGTCGTCATGGCCGGTACGTCCCGCTCGGTGTTGTGGGAGCTGAGGCACCTTGCGGAGAGGGGCGCCATACCGCGCCTCCTGCTGGTGATCCCGCCGCATGCGACGACTGCGGAGCGGCTGCGGCGCTGGACGGCGGTCCGCCAGGCGCTCGATGGTACGGGGTGGGCCTTCGCGCTGCAGGCGGTCCAATCAGACCGATTGTTGTGCGTCGTATTCGAGCCGGCGGGCGGCATCGTCGCGATCAGCGGGGACAGCCGTTACCAAGTGGACTACGAGATCGCCATGCAGATCGCTGTCGTGCGCGCCAGCGAATGGTGCAGGACCTGAGGGGCGAATTGCCTAGCTGGCCCTGCAGTGCCGCAGGCTGATCGCGGAATGCCGACAGGGTAAATGGTGCCCAGAAGAGGACTCGAACCTCCACGCCTTTTACAGCGCTAGTACCTGAAACTAGTGCGTCTACCAATTCCGCCATCTGGGCTGGCCGGAGGTGACCTAGAGCCACCGACCGCGAATGTCAATGACAAGCCGAGGGATGACGGCCCCGGCGGATCGCATCCTATGGCGGTCAGGGGGCGGCGACTGGTCGCTCGCGTCTCAGCCAGCGGAGCTTGACCACGTCTATCAGATGACCGCCGCCCAGGTCCTCGGTGCCCGTACCAACCTCCTCGAAACCCAATCGGGCGTAAAAACGGCGTGCTCCGGCGCTGGTCGGCCGCACGTTGAGCATGATCGTCTCGTCGGGCGGGAGTTCTGCCACCAGCGCCCAGAACAGCATGCTGCCGATGCCCTGCCGCTTGCGGTCGGGGCGCAGGTAGAACCCGGAGAGGAAGGCGCCATCGTGAAGCCGGTGCGCGCGGACCGCCCCGACGATGCGGCCGAAGCGGGTCGCGACGAGGGAAACATCGTGCTGCTGCAGCGCGAACATGAGGGGCCGGTCGCCCGCCAGCAGGTGATCGGACATGCTGTCGACCCAGGCAGGGCCGTCGACCGGATCGTAAGCGGCATGCCAGGCTTGGCGATAGAGTTTTACGAGGGCGGGCTGATCACCCGGCGTCGCCCGCCTGATGCGCGTTCCGAGCAAGGGAGATGCCCTCCGATGTTCCAGATGGGCGCGCCTGGGACGTCAGATGCCGAGCCGCTGCTTGAGGATGTCGTTGACCGCCTGCGGGTTCGCTTTGCCACCCGACTGCTTCATCACCTGGCCAACGAACCAGCCGAGCATAGACGGCTTGTCCTTCACAGCGGCGACCTTGTCCGGGTTGGCCGCGATGATCGCGTCCACCGCCTTCTCGATCGCGCCGGTGTCGGTCACCTGCTTCATTCCGCGCTTTTCGACGATCGCGGCGGGATCGCCGCCTTCGCTCCAGACGATCTCGAACAGATCCTTGGCGATCTTGCCGGAGATCGTGCCGGCGCCGATGAGGTCGATGATCCCGCCGATCTGAGCCGCGCTCACCGGTGAAGTCGGTATCGACTTGCCTTCCTTGTTGAGGCGGCCGAACAACTCGTTGATCACCCAGTTGGCCGAGGCCTTGCCGTCCCGGCCCTTTGCCACCGCTTCGAAGAAATCCGCATTCTCGCGCTCGGCCACGAGAACGTCGGCGTCATAGGCCGACAGACCATACTGCTTCATGAAGCGATCCCGCTTCTGATCCGGCAACTCCGGCAACGATTTCTTCAGGTCGGGCACGAAGCCGGGTTCGAGTTCGAGCGGCAGGAGGTCGGGATCGGGGAAGTAGCGATAATCGTGAGCTTCTTCTTTGGAGCGCATCGAACGCGTCTCGCCTTTCACGGGGTCGAAAAGGCGCGTTTCCTGGTCGATCGTGCCGCCGTCCTCGATGATGTCGATCTGCCGCCGCGCTTCGGTCTCAACGGCCTGGCCGAT
>CAYMEB010000055.1:0-22727 GCA_964389095.1 uncultured Hyphomicrobiaceae bacterium | reverse complement strand
GAGTCTAACTTAATTCCTGGTATCGCGATCAGGGGCAGGGCAGGCCCTCGAGGCGGCGATGACGAGCAAGCATGTCCAACATATCGAGGCAAAGGTCGGCGCGAGGCTGCTCAATCGAACCAGCCGTAGTGTCAATCTGACAGAAGCTGGCGCAGTTTACCTGCAGGCGGTGCGCTCCCTGATCGAGGGGCTGGACGAAGCCGAGGCGCGGGCATCGCAGGCGACGCTTGCACCGCGCGGGCAACTCAAGGTCAGCCTACCTGTCTGGCTGGCAGTGCCGGAGTTCGTCCGGAAACTTGCCGTGTATCGCACCCGCTGTCCGGATGTGATCCTGGATCTGGATCTCAGTGGCCGACGCGTCAACATGGTCGAGGACGGCTACGATCTCGCGCTGCGCGTAACCCCGACACTGGATGAAGGCTTGATCGCCCGGCGATTGACTGATGTCGCCTTTCACATCGTCGGGGCACCTTCGCTGCTGGATCGCATCGGACGGCCGCAGTGTCTTGCCGACCTCAACGGGGCGCCGCTTCTCGCCTATACGCCAGTGGCTTCGCAGGGCCGCGTCCGCTTCGGTATTGGCCCGGATGCGCCCGAGATCCGGATGACGCCGGTCTTGCAGAGCGCGAACGAGACGCTGCTCTTTCTGGCGGCGCTGGAAGGCGCGGGATTGGCGATCATGCCTGATGTCGTCGCGCAAAGCCATCTGACCGCCGGACGGCTGGAGCGCGTGCTGCCGGAACTTCCATCACCCAGTATCGGGCTGTCGGCCGTCTATCCCGACCGCAGCTACCTGCCCGCCAAGACTCGCAGTTTCCTGGATTTTCTTGCGGGGCCCGACGGCTTCGGCGAAACTGCGGCTGTGCGCAAGACTGCGGTTTCGCGAAACAAAGCCTAGACCGTGCTGCGCGCTCGCTGTGGCGTTCGAGTGGCCCGCCACTAGACCTTCGTCTTGGGGTGAAGTTTGGTGTGGCATGGCCCTGAGATACGCAGGCAAGATGTGCTCATCCAATTCCGGAGGGCAAAGCCAGATCGGTGCGGATGCGAGCATCTGCCGATCCCACCGGTGGTAGCCGCTGAACGCATGCCGACACGAATCTGCTCCGAGCTCGCCGGCTGAATGGCTCGGTAGACCACGCTAGCGATGCTGATCCACTCAATCCTCAGGGCTCCGCGATGTCTCAACCTTTCAGCATTCTGATCGTCGACGACGAGCCCAACATTCTGCTGGCGCTCCAGTTTCTCATGAAGAAGGCCGGATACGTGGTGCGCTCGGCTAAAGACGGGGTGGAGGCGCTGACAGAGATCGCCCGTGAAAGACCGGATCTCGTTCTACTCGACGTGATGATGCCGAAGCTCGACGGGTTCAGCGTATGTCAGCGGATACGGGACACACCCGAATGGAGGGACGTTCGCGTCATCATGTTGACGGCGCGCGGGCGCGACGTCGAGCGCCAGAAAGGTCTCGATATCGGGGCTGACGACTACATCACCAAACCGTTCTCGACCAAAGATGCACTGGATCGCATTGCAGCGGTTCTGTCCAAGGCCAGCTCTTGAACCTGGCGACGCGGCCGGCCCCGCCCTGATGCGCGGCGTTTGGGGAGTGTGAAGGATGCGGGACGATCGCAGCGCAGACGCCATCAAGGCATTGTTCCTTGTCGGCGTAGTCCTGTTGGTGCCGCCGTTGCTGCTTGTGTTCAATCGGCCCGTCCGGGTGTTCGGCATTCCGCTGCTCTACCTGTATATCTTCGCAGTCTGGACAGGTCTGATCGCCTTGGCCGCCCGCGTTTCGGCGCGCATCAAGCCTCAGTCGGAGCAGGAAAAGGTCACCCAAGTGAACCCCAAGGGCGAGGCTGCGTGATGCTCAGCGCGCCGGTGGTTGTGCTCGTTTCACTGTGCTACCTGGGCGTCCTGTTCGCGATTGCGAGCTTTGGTGATCGGCGTGCCGACGCCGGCCGTAGCATCATTGCCTCGCCCTACGTCTTCGCTCTCTCGATCGCGGTGTACTGCACGTCGTGGACGTTCTTCGGCTCGGTAGGTCGAGCGGCATCCAGCGGCGTCGGCTTCTTGCCGATCTATCTGGGCCCGACACTGACGTTCATCCTGGGCTGGTTGGTGATCCGAAAGATCGTTCGAATCAGCAAAGCCAATCGCATCACTTCGATCGCGGACTTCATCGCCTCGCGTTACGGCAAGAGCGTTTCGCTCGGAATGCTGGTCAGCATCATCGCGGTCGTCGGCATACTTCCCTACATCTCGCTCCAGTTGAAGGCGATCTCGACGAGTCTATCGATCCTGCTGGAGTATCCCGACGTCAGAATGCCCAAGGGCCAGGAAGATGCGCCCTTGCTGCAGGATACAGAGCTCTATGTTTCGCTCGCCATGGCGGCCTTCGCGATCCTCTTCGGGACCCGCCATATCGATGCGAGTGAGCGCCACGAAGGCATGGTTGCGGCGATCGCGTTCGAGTCGATCGTGAAGCTTGTCGCATTCCTGGTGGTCGGAGTTTTCGTTACGTTCAGTGTGTTTAACGGCTTCTCGGACGTCTTTTCACGAATCGAGGCGAACGAGCGGTTGGCGCGGCTGTTCACGATCGAGGGCGTAGCGGGGCACACCAGTTGGTTGACGTTGATGATTCTGGCGATGGCGGCGATCGTGGTTCTGCCACGTCAGTTCCAGGTTCTGGTGGTAGAGAACGTGGATGAACGCCATCTGCGTCAGGCCATGTGGCTCTTTCCACTCTATCTGCTGCTCATCAACATATTCGTACTGCCGATTGCGTTCGCGGGAATGCTTCAGTGGCCCGATGGAAGCGTTGATGCAGACACTTTCGTCCTGACAATTGCGATGCAGCAGCGAGCCCCGGCTCTTGCATTGATCGCCTTCATCGGCGGGCTGTCAGCGGCCACCGGAATGATCATCGTCGAGACCGTCGCTTTGGCGACCATGGTCTCGAACGATCTGGTCATGCCGCTTCTGTTGAGGAGCGCGCGGTTGCGTCTCGCTCAGCGCAAGGATCTGACAGGCATAGTTCTGGCGATCCGCCGGGGTACGATCCTGCTCGTTCTGTTGCTCGGCTACGTCTATGCCCACACGATCGGTGGGTCTTACGCGCTCGTGACGATTGGACTCGTTTCGTTCGTTGCGGCGCTTCAGTTCGCCCCGTGCATTCTGGCGGGTCTCTATTGGAGGAATGCGACGAAGGCGGGCGCGCTGGCGGCTCTCACAGGTGGGTTCTCTGTCTGGCTCTACACGTTGCTGCTTCCTGCGTTTGCGCGCTCTGGCTGGCTCTCGGAGGGGTTCGTCGACGAGGGCTTGATGGGGGTTGGCCTCTTGAAGCCCTACGCGTTGCTGGGACTAGAGGGGCTCGATCCGATTTCACATGCAACGATCTGGTCCATCATCGTCAACGTCGGACTTCTGGTCGCAGTCTCCCTGGTCACGACACCCTCGATGGTGGAGCGCAGCCAGGCGGTTCAGTTCGTCGATGTCTTCAAGACGACGGCCGGCAGCGGACGCATTTGGAGGGGCAGCGTTGCCAAGGCCGAGCTCCGGGCGCTGCTGGGACGTTTTGTCGGAGACGTCAGGGCTGCTGCCGCGTTCCAGAACTACGAGCAATCGATCGGGCGCCGGCTGGATCCCGTAGCTCCGGCCGACTCCGCACTGATCACGTTCGTCGAACGTCAGATCGCCGGTGCGATCGGTGCGGCCTCCGCGCGCATCATGATCGCCTCGGTGCTCCGCGAAGAGATGCAGGACATCGACGAGGTGACGCGAATGCTCGACGAGGCATCGCAGCTGGTCCTCTATTCCCGGCGCCTCGAAGACAAGTCGCGTGAGCTCGAGGCGGCAACGGAGGAGCTGCGTGGCGCAAACGAGCGGCTTCGCGAGCTTGACAAGCTCAAGGACGATTTCATGGCGACGGTCAGCCATGAAATCCGCACGCCGCTCACCTCGATACGCTCGCTCAGCGAGATACTCCGTGACAACCCAGAACTCGCGCAGGATGAGCGTCAGGAGTTCGTCGCCATCATCGTGCAGGAGAGTGAGCGGCTCAGCCGGTTGATCAACGACATTCTCGATCTGGCGAAGATCGAAGCCGGCACCAGCGAATGGAACATTGGTTCGCACCAACCCGGCCCGATCCTCGAACAGGCCGTCGCGGCGATGAGTGGGCTGCTCGCGAAGGCGCCCCACATCACATTCGACAGCGAGATCGAGGCTGGCATTCCGGCAGTGGAAGTGGATCCGGACAGACTGATTCAGGTGATTGCCAACCTCCTGTCCAATGCGGTCAAGTTCTCTGATCAGAATAGAGGCCGCGTGGTCTTGCGCGCCCGCTCGCAGGCCGGACGCCTGCGTGTAGAGGTGTCCGACAATGGGCGTGGTATCGCACCGCAAGATCAGGACAAGATCTTTGAAAGGTTCCAGCAGGCCGGGAACACTCTCACGGAAAAGCCGCAAGGTACCGGTCTCGGTTTGCCCATCAGCCGTCAGATCCTGCATCGGTTCGGTGGGCAGATCGGCGTTTCAAGCGCTCCGGGTGAAGGTGCGACATTCTGTTTTGCGATTCCGTTCGCCGCGGTGTCTGCGGACGGCGCCCGGTCAGAGGTTCGCGGCTGAAGGCTGCGTGACCGTGCCGGCCCGTTCTCCCAAGCTCGATCCCGCGTCGGGGAACCCCCATCACGCAACTCAATTCGACTAAGTGCGTAGGCGTAACGCTCAATAGACGTTTTCGATTAAGATTCCTACTCCTGGTGACCGGCAGGTCTCCTGCGCCCCATGAGCTGGATCGCAGGGTGGCTCCGGCCCATCACAATTCCGGGGAGTTTTTCAATGGCCGCTGAAGCAGTTGCCTCGTCGATGGAGGCACGCAGTCGTCCAATGACGTCCGAGGAGCGCAAGGTGATCCTCGCGTCGTCGCTCGGTACCGTCTTCGAGTGGTACGATTTCTATCTGTATGGCTCGCTGGCCGTGATCATCGGCGCGCAGTTTTTCTCCGCATTCGACGTCACGACGCGGAACGTGTTCGCGCTGCTGGCGTTTGCCGCGGGCTTCCTCGTGCGCCCGTTCGGCGCGCTCTTCTTCGGACGCCTGGGCGATCTGATCGGACGGAAGGCAACGTTCCTCATCACGATCCTTCTGATGGGCACGACGACTTTCTTCGTTGGACTTCTGCCGAGCTACGCCGACATCGGTTGGATCGCTCCTGTCGTCCTGATCATCCTGCGCATGTGCCAGGGGCTCGCGCTGGGCGGCGAGTATGGTGGTGCTGCCGTCTACGTGGCCGAGCACGCTCCGCAGGGTCGTCGCGGGTTCTACACCTCGTGGATCCAGACCACAGCCACGCTCGGTCTGTTGCTGTCGCTTGTCGTCATCCTATCGGTTCGCCTTTACATGGGCGAGGACGGCTTCCAGAAGGGCACGGGCTATCCGATCGCCGGCTGGCGCATTCCGTTCCTGCTCTCGATCGTGCTTCTCGCGATATCCGTCTGGATCCGGCTCCAGATGCAGGAAAGCCCGGCGTTCCAGAAGATGAAGAGCGAGGGCTCGCTGTCGAAGGCGCCGCTTTCCGAGGCGTTCGGCGAGTGGAAGAACCTCAAGATCGTGATCTTCGCACTGCTCGGCCTCGTCGCCGGTCAGGCGGTTGTCTGGTACACGGGTCAGTTCTACGCGCTGTTCTTCCTCCAGAGCATCCTGAAGGTCGACCTGTTCACGGCGAACGTGCTCATCGCTTGGTCGCTGATCCTGGGCACCGGCGGGTTCATCGTGTTCGGCTCGCTGTCGGACAAGATCGGCCGCAAGCCCATCATCCTGGCGGGCTGCCTCATTGCGGCTCTGACCTACCTCCCGCTCTTCAAGATGCTGACCGAGACCGCCAATCCGAAGCTCGCTCAGGCGATCGAGAAGGTTAAGGTCGAAGTCGTGGCTGATCCGGCGAAGTGCGGCTCGGTGTTCGATCCTGTCGGCATCCGGACCTTCAGCGAGCCTTGCGACGTTGCTCGCGTCGCGCTGGCGCGCGCTGCGATCACCTACAATCTGGTTCCGGGCGCAGCTGGTTCGGCCACGAAGGTGACGTTCAACGGGAAAGAGGCGCAGGTTGATGCCGGCATTCCCAAGAGCATAGCCAACTTCACCGCCGCTGCGGTTACTGCTGGCTATCCGGCCGTGAACGACCCGGGCATCGTCAAGACCACGAGCGTCATCCCCGCTGGAGCGCAGGCCTGGACGATCATCGGCATCCTGACGCTGTTGGTGATCTACGTCACGATGGTGTACGGGCCGATCGCCGCGGCTCTGGTCGAGTTCTTCCCGACCCGCATCCGCTACACCGCCATGTCGCTGCCCTATCACATCGGTAACGGCTGGTTCGGTGGCTTCCTCCCGCCCACGTCGTTCGCGATGGTTGCTGCGACCGGCGACATCTACTACGGCCTCTGGTACCCGGTCGTGATCGCGCTCGGTACCTTCGTGATCGGGCTCTTGTTCGTGCCGGAGACCCACAAGCGCGACATCTTCAAGGGCGATACCCAGAAGACCGCATGATCCCGTCGGGACCGACTGCAATGTCTTCAGGGAGGGCCGGAGCGCAAGTTCCGGCCCTTCTGCGTCTCCGGGCTCCTTCGCTCTTGCGTGCGTATGGGCGAGTGCGCGATTGAACGCGGCTGACGGATGCAAAGGCGGGCCGTATGCTCCAGCAGCCGTCAAAGAAGCGGCTGGAAAGGCCCAACATCGCGGGGAGGGCAGGAATGCTGATCGCGCTTCTGGCCGATATCCACGCAAATCGGGAGGCGTTCGACGCATGCCTCGCCGACGCCCGGAAAGCATCGGTCGACTCGTATGTCGTCCTCGGCGACGTGGTCGGCTATGGGCCGGATCCGGTTTACGTGACGGAATGCGTCGCCGGATTGGTCGAGGACGGCGCATTGGCGGTGAAGGGTAATCATGATGCCGCTGCGGTGGGCGAGCGGGTGTCGCTGAATCCGATCGCGCGCGCCGCCGCCGATTGGACCAGTCGTCAACTGAGCGCGTCGCACCGCGCGTTCCTTGCCGGTCTGCCGCTCGATTTCAACGAGGATGACCGGCTGTACGTTCACGCGAGCGGCGCGTCGCCGGAGGACTGGACGTACATGTTGGGCGGCCGTGAAGCGTTTCACAGTTTCAGGGCAACGGCACAGCGGATCACATTCTGCGGTCATACCCATGTTCCCGCGCTCTTCAACGAGAGCGCAAGTTCACTGCCTCATCACCATGTCCCGGTCGACGGTCAATCTATACCGCTGCTTGCGCAGCGTCGCTGGATCGCGGTGCTCGGCGCCGTCGGACAGCCGCGAGACCACAATCCGGCTGCCTGCTACGGGCTCTTCGACACCGAGACCAGCCGATTGACCTATGTTCGGGTCCCCTACGATGTCGATCTGACGTCTAGGAAAATCATTTCCGCGGGCCTACCGATCGCGCTGGCGAGGCGGATCGCGGTGGGGGCTTGAGCATGGCGAAGGCGACGCTCACGTCCGGGATGGTCCTCGACGGGTTTCGTCTCGAGGAACAGCTCCATCGCGGCGGTATGGCGTCGATCTGGCGCGTGACCCGCGACGACATCGATTTTCCGATCGTCATGAAGGCGCCGTTTCTCGATTACGAAGGGGATCTCTCGCTCCTCGTCGGCTTCGAGGTCGAGCAGATGATCATGGCGGAATTGACGGGAGTTCACGTTCCACGGTTCGTCGCCAACGGAGCCTTCGACGTCCAGCCCTTCATCGTCATGGAGCACATCACCGGGCCTACGTTGCTGCGACGATCAAACGATGAAAAGCTCGGGTTGGACCAGATCGTCAGCATGACGATCCGTATCGCCGAAGCACTGGGCGACCTCCACCAGCAGCGGGTGTTCCACCTCGATCTGAAGCCGGCGAACATCTTGTTTCGTCCCAGTGGCGAAGCCGTCCTGATCGATTTCGGCCTTTCACGACATGAGCATCTGCCGGATCTACTTGAGGAGCAGTTTCATCGCGCGGCCGGCACGGTCGAATACATGGCGCCGGAACAATTGGTTCATGTGCGCTCCGATCGGCGCAGCGACGTCTTTGCCCTCGGCGGAATACTCTACCGGCTGGCCACCGGAGAGCTGCCTTTCGGCGCCGTCGGGCGCCTCAAGGATGTGCGTCGCCGCGTCTGGCGAGAGCCGATGCCTCCGCGAGCCATCAATCCGAACATTCCCCCGACGCTCCAGGAGATCATCCTGAAGTGCATCGAGCCGATGCCGAACGCGCGCTACGCGTCTGCGGAAGATCTGGCATTCGACTTGCGGCATTTCGATCTTGTGGAACTCACCGAGCGCGCGCATCGGGCGCGGAGATCCGGCTTCAGGGCTGCATTCGGCCGGTGGGCCGCTTCGGGGAGGACGATGCGGGCGATACAATCCGTATCCGCCAAGCCGCCACCAGCGCCGCCGATCATTCTTGTTGCTGTCGATCTGCGCGATGGGCTCGACGAACTCCGCGAGGCGCTCCTCGAGGCAGCCGTTTCGACGCTGGCCAACATGCCCGGGGCGCGGCTGGCGTGTCTCAACGTCATGCAGACCTCGCTGATCGCAATCGACGAGAACGTCGATGCGGAGGGTGAGAACGTGCATGTGCGGCGTATCGCCGAGCTTCGGCGTTGGGCGGAGCCGCTGAATCTGCCGCGCGGGAAGATCAGTTTTCACCTGATCGAATCACGCAGTATCGCCACCGGGATCATCGATTTTGCGCAGTCGAACAAGGTCGATCACCTGGTCATAGGCGCGCCGGCCGCGGGCGGGCCGACAGCGACGCGGTTGACGGCGCAGGTGACGACGGAAGTGCCGTGTACGGTCACGGTGGTCCGGACCGGTCAGCACTGAGGCGCTGCGCACTGATCTCGTTCAGCCGACTTCGGATGCGAACTCGGCGACGACGGCGGCATGATAGGAGCCGGCAGCTGCGATGCCTTTCGCCCAGGCGACAGCTTCGTCGCCCAAGGCCTCATTGTGCACTTCGAGGTGTCGGAACGGGCCATATAGCGCATGGCTCGCCAGGAGATGATCGAACATCTGGGGGCGCCCGTGATGGACGACCGAGTACCGGCGTGAAGCATCGAGGGCCCGATCCAGTAGAACGAGGGCCCGTGGAGCCAGCGCCGCGTTCCCGGTGTCCTCGGTGGCCCCGGCGAGAAGTCGGAGCGGCGTCTCGTTCGCTTCCGCATTGAAGTCGCCGGCAAAAATCATCAGGGCGTGAGGATCTTTGTCGAACAAGCTGTCCGCCAGCAGCCTGAGTTCCAATGCTTGGCCGGTTCGCTTGATGCTGGACAGGTAGTAGCCTTCGGCCCACGCACCGACATGCTTCCAGGTGAACGGGGCGACCTTCTGGCCGGGGACGGCGGATGCGATCGGGGCTCGCAGATGCACGTTGACGACGGTGAGCGGGCGTGAGCCGCCGACATCGACGTCGCATACGAGTGCGGGGCGGTCGAAGCGGATGGGGACGGATGAGGAAAGCCGAGGTTCGCCGGTCACGACGTGGATGGTGGCGGGGGGACGAGGTCGTGCTGCAATTGACGATCGCTGAGAATGGGAAATCTCGAGAGTGTTACGAGATTGTGCACATCCGCGGGTGACGGCCGGTTCTGCAGCCGGCTCCAGGAGCGGTGGAATGCGGCGTATCGGGTGCCTTCCAGCAACTTGTCGAGCGCCATGAACTTGCGCTCCTGGTGTCCCGGCACGCGTTGGGCGTTGATCTCCTGCAGGCACAGGACATCCGCCGCAAGCCGTTCCAGGCAAGGGCGCAGAACCGCAAGGCGGCCGTCGAGAGGAAGATCCAGGCTCTCGAGATTGAAGGTGACGATCCGCATTGAACCTCACCTGATCGTTCATCGCATGCAGTCCCGGAGGGCGCTCGGGCGCATCCGCAGTGTGACTGGTGCCTCGAGCCTGGCGCTGATCACGGTCAAGCGACGCTTGGCACGCCGGACGGGCCTGGTTCGGCCGGATCTCTAACGAGCAGGGACGATCTGCCGGGGAAGCGGCGCACTATGGAGGACCGCGGGATCTTCGGCGCAGGGCCGGAAGTCAGCCGGCCAATCCGCCCATGCGGCAAACTTCTTTCCATTCGTCTGCGGTCACCGGCTGGACCGAGAGCCGCGTCGAAGTAACGAGAGCCATCTTGGAAAGGCGCGGATTGGCCTTCACGTCTGCAAGTGCGACAGGCCTCGCAAATGGTCGGTCTGCGACGACGTCGACGCACTCCCAGGTGCCGCTGTCGTCCTCCGGGTCGGGATGCGCGGTGGCGATCACGCGACAGATGCCGACGACTTCCTTGCCGATGTTCGAGTGGTAGAAGAAGCCCAGATCCCCAACCCTCATCGCGCGCATGTTGTTGCGTGCGAGGTAGTTTCTGACGCCTGTCCAAGGCTCGCCCGTGGCGCCGCGCGCCACGAGCATGTCCCATGAGAAAACGTCGGGTTCGGATTTCAGGAGCCAGAATTGTCGTTCTGTGCCGCTCGGCAGCTGCGTCGGCCTCGCCGCAGACGTCTTCGACGTTGGTTTGCGGGTCATACTTGTGAGATGCGTCTGGTGGCGGATGCTAGGGGAGCCGCGCCTGGAGTCCGCCATGGATTTCGCGGCAAAAGCCAACGAATCCATGGCGGATTGCAGGCAGCGGGTTCCTCAGAGGCATTTGAAGACGGTCGAGCCGCATTTGACGTACTTGATCTCGTCCCAGGCGCAGCAAGGCTCTTCCTGCTTGCAGACCCAGGCGCGACGTGTGCCGTCGGGATGGCGGTGCCGGCACACCTTCTCGCCTTTGCCCGCCTTGGGCTCGGCGGTCTTGGCCGCTGCCTTGGGGGCAGCTGATTGCTGCGCTGTTGCAGGCATGGCCATGCCGAGTGCGAGAGCCGTTGCGGCAGCGGCGACGAACGACTTGAACATCTGAAACTCCCCAATCATCGAGCAGGAAACACGTAGTCTGTGAGGCGAGAATGCCGCAAGGGGCGTTGTCCGAGGTGACATTTGTGCATCGCATCGCGTACCAGAAACAGGTGGCGGCCACTGCGCGCCGTTGGCCAGATCGGACAGTCGGGGATAGGCTCTCCCCCTCATACGAGGTCTGCGATGGCTCTTTACAACTCGGCGGCCGGTTACGGCAGCCTGACCAAGGCATTCCATTGGCTCACCGTCGGAGCCTTCGCGTTCCAGTACGCGGCAGCGGCGGTCATGACGCGCATGAAACCCGGTGCGCAGGTGATGGGCGCCGAACAGGATGACTATTACAACTGGCACAAGTCGATCGGATTGATCGCGCTCGCAATCGCTCTGATCCGGCTCTGGGCGCGCAAGCAGGGACGGCTGCCCGATTGGGCGCCGACCCTGACCCCTGTCGAACAGCGCTTCATTCATCGCGCGGAGCAGGTCCTTTACGCTGCGATGTTCGTGATGCCGGTAAGCGGCCTCGTCTACGTGATGGCCGGTGGCTACGGTGTCATGCTCTTCGGCGTCGTCGAACTGCCCAATCCCTTGCCGCATCTGCCGGCGCAGGCTGCGGCTTGCCGGCTTGGGCATGTGGCGATGGGTTGGTTGCTTCTGCTGACCGTTTTGGCGCATGTCGGACTGGTCTTGCGGCGCCAGCTCGTGCTCAAGGACGGGTTGTTGCGCCGTATGCTGCCGGCGCGACGCTGAAGCCGAGGTGTCGGCCGTTCATCGCGGGACGTTCCAGCAGGCGGCTGGGGGCGTCCCCCCTCCGATCTCGATCAGGCGGGCGCGTGTTCCTGCCGAGATGTCCTGCGGCAAGTCGGCGGTCGGAAAGAAACGCTGTTCGGCGATCTCGGCCGTCGGAGGCGGCATTCGTACGCGTTCGAACCGGCGCAGAACGAACAAGGCGATGTGATCTCCCGGAAAGGCACTGAAGTTCGAATAGACGCCGAAGAGCTGTGGTGCGGCGGTTGCGCGAAGCCCCGTCTCTTCCTCGAGCTCTCGAACCGCGGCCTCGTGGATCGTCTCGCCCCGGTCGACGCCGCCGCCGGGGAAATGCCAGCCGGGGCGATAGCCGTGCCGGACCAGCAATATACTGTCATGCTCGTCGAACACGGCGACCTGCGCGCCGAGCGTTACGGCGCGTGTCAGCCGCCAGTATCGCTGGAGTGACTTGGTGATGACGCGCTGCCACATCGCCTGCCGTCTCTAAAAGGGCCCGTGCGGGCACCGCAAGCCAGATCGATGGCACGGGGCGAAGCGAGTCGGCAATGATCGAGCGAGGAGGGCGCCACCCCGGCTCTCGATCCATCGGGCCGCAGGCGTGCACGAAACAAAATGCACATGATCGAGCGAGCGACCGGCAAGAGATGTCCGAGGTCCCCGCCGGGGGCCTCGGTTGGCAAGATATCAGTACGTGAATTTGAACGTGGCGACGAAGCGGCTGTCGCATTGGGCGGTCGCCCCGCCGCAGAAGTTGTCCGCGAAGCCCGCCGCAGCGTTGTTGCTCTTGATGTTGGTGTCCCAGTAGCGAAGATCGAGCGAGAATTTTTCCCAGCCAAGCGTCAAGCCGGCGTTCCAGTAGGAGTACTTGTTGTCGCCATTTCCGACCACGGTGAGGAAGCGACCGTCCGAGCCCTTCTGGTATCCATAGAGCGCGCTGATCGTGGGCGTGATGCCGTGGAGGGCTGGCAGTTCCTGGGCAAACCCGCTTTCGCTGGTCCAGACCTTGCCCGTGCTGTTGGTGTAGTCAGGCGACCAGTACAGTGTGCTGGTCCAGGTACCACCTTTCCAGAGTTCTCGGCTGGCGCCGAGCTTCAACTCGAAATAGTCGAGCTCGCCGGTGATGACCGCGGCTTTGTCCTTCGCGCCGGGGTAGGCATAGTAGATGCCTCCGATGTCGAACGTGATGCCCTGCCAGACCGGCTTGACGCCCGCATAGATATCGACTTCGGCCTTCGCGATAATCGAGCCGGCGTCCTGCCCGAAGTCGAGCCCCGAGGCCCAGAGTCCGGCGTAGAAGATGCCCCTGGAGATATCGGCGCCGGCCTGGCCGGTCGGATGGCGGGCCGTCTGGGAAAAGCCGCGGAAGATGTAGTCGGAGGTGATGCCGAGATTGAAGGAGAATTTCGTCTCGTCCGCCGTCTGCGCGCTGGCGTTGCCAGCAAGCGTTGCGCAGATCATCAATGCCGCAGGAATTGATCTGACTTGCTTCATCTTCGATCTCCCGATGCTCGATCAGCGAATCTACGCGAGCATCGGGATGATCGGTGCCTGCCGCAACGAAACGATCACGCGGCGGAGCGCGTTCGCGCTCAACCGTCGCCGCGCTGCAACGAGGTGCTGAATCTGCTCGCTTATCGGGCGCTTTGCCTGCTGTCCTGAGTGGCGACGAGGCAGGGCGAGAGGGCATTGCGCGGTTCTTGTGCAGCCTCAGTCGGCTCTTGGTTTGAGTCGCAGTCCGGGCCGCAGATGTTTGAACGGAAACACGGTCGAATCGGCGACGACGGGCCCGGGTGCGATGCCCACGATGACTTTCTCGGCGATCGGCTCGAAGTCGGCACGGAAATGGACGGACGACTTGAGTACGAGAATCTTGCAGTCGGCCGGTTCGATTCCAACGTGACGGAACAGAGCCTGATCGTAGGCCTGAGACTTCTTCGACACCACGATCACGCGGACACCCGGTGCGACTTCGACGAGGGCGGTGGTACCGTGGTTGCCGGGGTTGCCCTTCGCCATCGGGCCCGTACAGATGAAGTTGCCGTCCGTGAGCTTCAACACCTTGGCGGAGACATCGATGGGTGCACCATCGGACTTCCCGCCGAGGAGGACCTTGAGCGTCGTGCCGACGCCGGCACGATGGAAAGCTGCCGCGTTCTCGGGATCGTTCATGATTGCGAGGACTGCGCCTTGCGCATTCTGGGCGATCAGCTCCTTGAGCATCCCGGTGGTGTCGCCGTGGCCGCCGCCGCCGGGATTGTCCTGCGTGTCGGCGATTACGACCGGCCGGCGCGCCGAATTCGAAAGGCGGATCGCCTCTCCCACGGCCGCCGCCGCCAGTACGACGTCGAGGGCGAAGGCTGCTTCCTTGCTGGTGACGTGACGGTGCAATTCGTTCACCGCGGCTTCGGCCTGCGCCGAAGTGTCGGCATAGGCGGCGACGGCCGCGCCGCAGTCGGGGAAATCGGCATAGGGAAAACCAAATCCGAAGGCCAACTCGCGAACGCCGGTGCGCGCCTCGATGGCAGCCCGCTCGGTCATCACCGGGGCCATCGGCGCCATCATCGTGCACTGGGAAGTGATGGGAATCCAGAAATCGATCTGCCGGAATGCGCGCGCCCACGGCTTGCCGCGCTCGATCCGCGACAGAAGCAGTTCCATCGCGCGCGCGCCGGCTGCGGGCATGTCGACATGGGGATAGGTACGGAACGGCGCGATCGCATCGCTGAGATCGACCATCGCCCTGGTCAGGTTGCAGTGGGGGTCGAGGCTGATTGTCACGGGAGTCTGTCCGGCGATGGCGCGCACGCGCCGAAGCAGTTCGCCTTCCATGTCTGGGAAGCTCTGCGCCACGGCCGCTCCGTGCAAGTCGAGGTAAATCCCATCGAGCTTGCCGGCATCCAGGGCCTTGGACAGCTCCGCGCACAGCAACGCCGAGATCCGTTCGAATGCCTCGTCCTCGATCGGACCGGCCGGATTGGCAAAACCCCACACCAGCGGCACGACCGTGGCGCCGGAACGCTCGGCGACGGAAAGGGCGCCGGCGGCCGGGATCGACTTCCCGCGCAGGGCGTCGAGAAGTTTCTGGCCACCCGTCAGGCCCAGCCAGCCGCCGGGATTGACGAAGTCGGCATACGTCGTCGGGCGCGGCGCGAAGGAATGGCTCTCGTGGAGAAAGCCGCCGATGGCTATGCGTAGGGGCATGGGTTCGATCCTGCGTCTGCGGTTGCCGGACGACTATGGACCGACAACCGCGGGCAGTGCGAGGGGCGTCGGCGAGACCGACGCAGGTGCCATGCTGAAAGCGCGCAGCCGCGCAGGCAGGATAGGCCGGTGCCGGCCATAGCCGGCACCGGAGGCGTCAGACGAGCTTGCCCATGGCGACGGCGGTGTCGCTCATGCGGTTGGAGAAGCCCCACTCGTTGTCGTACCAGGAGAGCACACGGACCAGCGTGCCCTCCATGACCTTTGTCTGATCGAGGTGGAAGACCGAGGAGTGGCTGTCGTGGTTGAAATCCATCGAGACATTCGGCTGGTCGGTAACGCCGAGGATGCCCTTCAGCGACTGGCCTGCCGCACGCTTTACGGCCTCGTTGATCTCCTCCTTGGTAGTCTTCCGCTTTGCAATGAACTTGAAGTCGACCACCGAGACGTTCGGCGTGGGAACGCGGATCGCGGTTCCATCGAGTTTGCCATTGAGTTCTGGAAGGACGAGACCGACCGCTTTGGCGGCGCCGGTGGAGGTCGGGATCATCGATAGGGCAGCGGCGCGGCCGCGGTAGAGATCCTTGTGCATGGTGTCGAGAGTGGGCTGGTCGCCCGTATAGGCGTGGATCGTCGTCATGAAGCCCTTCTCGATGCCAACGGCATCGTTGAGGACCTTCGCGACCGGAGCCAGGCAGTTCGTCGTGCACGAGGCATTCGAGACGACCAGGTGATCCTTCGTGAGCTTGTCGTGATTGACGCCGAAGACGACCGTGAGATCGGCGTTGTCTGCCGGCGCAGAGACGAGAACGCGCTTCGCGCCGGCCGCCAGATGCGCAGCCGCCTTTTCCTTGGACGTGAAGATGCCCGTGCACTCCAGCGCGACATCGACCTTGAGATCCTTGTGCGGCAGCTGGGCCGGATCCTTGATCGCGGTCACCTTGATGGGGCCACGGCCGACATCGATCGAGTCACCCTTGACGGTCACGGTATGAGGGAAGCGGCCGTGCACGCTGTCGAAGCGCAGAAGGTGGGCATTGGTCTCTACAGGGCCCAGGTCGTTGATGGCGACGACCTCGATATCCTTACGTCCGCTCTCTACGATGGCGCGCAGCACGTTGCGGCCGATGCGGCCGAAGCCGTTGATGGCGACGCGGACAGCCATGGAAGATCTCCTCGGATGGTTTTGTTGCCGGAATGTCCCGGCCGACGCGAATTCTGTCGGTGCTATCGCGCGATGGTCCGGGCCAGTCAATGCTGGAGGCCCGCGTCATGTGCATCGGTACACATTCGAATTGGCGGTCGGACCGCACAGACGGGCAAAGTTGCCGCGCCGTCCGTTTCCCGCCATATTTTCCGGGACGAAAATTATTGATTCGGAAGGGAGTTTCCGGCGGGGCGGAAGCGGCACGAATGGGCCAGATTGCCGTGACCTTGAACGGACGAACCTATCGCTTGCGCTGCGGCGACGGCGAGGAGGATCGCCTCGTCGTGCTCGCGACCCAGGTCAAGGCCAAGTTCGATGAACTTTTGGCCCAGCATGGCAACGCCGGCGAGGACCGGTTGCTGCTGATGACCGCTCTACTGCTCGCGGACGAACTCCAGGATGCCCGTTCGGCCTTGGAGAAGGGAGGCGACGTCGCGCGTTCTGGCGACGGCGGCAAGCCTTCGAGAAAGGGTGCCGCCTGATCCCGCTGATCGTCGCCGCGTCTTGACCATGGCATTGGCACATGGCTTCAACGTGCCTATGTCTCAATCGATGATTCGTCAGCCGCCGAAGACCACCGCGGTGCGCCGTGTGGCAATCGCGGCTGTCGACTGTCGCCGCATTCTCGAAGAGCAGAGCGGCTTGATCGATGCGCTCGTCGCGCGTCGCCACAAGGTGACGTGCATCGCCTCGGCGCCGTCGAGGTCCCAGGTCGAGGCGCTCGAGGCGTTGGGAGCTTCTGTGGTCGATGCGCCGCTCGAGGATGCGGGAGCGGGGTTCCTGCGCGGATTGTCGGCACGCCGCCAGGTGGCCCTCCGTTTCGTCGCGGCCGATCCCCATGTGGTTGTTCTTCTGGATTCCCGCTCACTTTCGGCAGCTGGCGCATCGCTCGGCAGGCACGCGGGCGTTCGGGTCGTCGCCGTGCTCCCCGGACTGCCGCTCAGCGATGACGCGATAGAGCGTTCACTGGTGAAGGCCGCGCCGGTGATCTCCGCTCTCGTGCTGCCGCGAGAGTATGATCTCAGGCGTGCCCGTGAGGACTTGGCGCTGCCGGCTGATTGTCTGCTCCTGCCCTCGCGCGGGAGCGGACTCGACGTCATCGTGCGGCCAGTGCCCGTGCCGGCGTTGTCGGGACCTCCATCACTGCTCGCCTGGGTCGAAAGCCGCGACGCAGCTCTCGCCGGCGTTCTGCAGAGCGCGGTGCAGTCGCTGCCGGAAAACACGCTGAGACTTGTGCTCGCGGGGCCGGGCGCCCGATCCGTGCTGGACGGCGGCAAGGCCGGCGAAGCGTTGCCGCCGCACGTGGAAATTCGCGAGGCGCTGCGCGCAGTCCATGCCGTGGCAGTTCCGACGGCGCAAGCCGGCGTGCCTTTCGGGTTGCGTGCTGCGCTCGCGGCGGGCCGCGCCGTACTGACGACGAACGTGGCCGGGGCGAGGGATGCTGTGGACCAGGGTGTCAACGGTGTCGTTGCTGGGGGGCTCGATGTCGCGTCCCTGGCCAAGGCCATGGCGGATATTGCTGGGCGGCCGGAACTGCTGGCAAGCATGGGCCGCGCCAGCCGGACCAAGGCCGAGCGGCTCTATGACGAGGCGCGCATCGTCCCCCAACTCTTCCAGGCGATGGCTTTGCCGACCGTAAACGCTGGATGGTCCGAGGAGCGGCGCCGCACGGCATGATCGCCGAAGCGCTCGCAACTTTACGCTCTTCGGTGTGCTCTTTAAGCGCGGAGCGCCTGCCGCAACCGCTCGGCGAGTGCCAGGCGCCGCGAAGACCACGAAGCGGTCCGCGAACGGACGAGGTTGGCCTGCGAACGGAGGATGACGCCGTCGTCGAGGATGCGCAGGCCATTTGCCTTCAGTGTCGCGCCGGTGGTGGTGATGTCGACGATCAGTTCGGCGAGGCCCGCGGCAGGGGCCCCTTCGGTGGCGCCGAGGCTCTCCACGATCCGGTAGCTCATCATGCCCTCCTTTGCGAAGAAGCGACGCGTCAATCCCAGATACTTGGTTGCGACCCGTACGCGCCGACCATGGCGTCGGCGGAACTCCATTGCCATGGCCTCGAGATCCGAAATCAAGTTCACGTCGATCCAGAAGGCGGGGACGGCGACGACGACGTCGGCTCCACCAAATCCCAACTGTTTGACGAACTCGACGCGTTCGTCGGCGTCCTCCGCGCACTCGCGCATGAGGTCCTCGCCCGTGATTCCGAAGTGGACAGCGCCATCCCGCAGCTTCAGGGCGATCTCCGAGGACGAGACGAAGCGCACGTCGATCCCGGGCAGTTCGGCGAACTCGCCCGAGTATCCGCGTCCGGCGCCGGGCTTCACGATCGTGAGGCCCGCATCGCGCAGCATCGCCTCGCACTGCTCCATCAAGCGTCCCTTGGAGGGAACCGCCACCACGAGTTTGTCGACCTCGCCGGATTCAGCAGTCATCTTCAGACTCCCCCGCCGGTCGCGCGCACGGCGAGAAGACGTTCGGTGTAGATCGCCACGCCGACGGCGGGCACCGGGCATGGCGCTCCGATCGCCGCGAGCAGTCCGTCGTATCGGCCGCCACCCGCGATCGGGTTGAGGGGCCCGAGATCGGCTGTCGCGGCCTCGAAGACGAAGCCGGTATAGTACTCGAACTTGCGTCCGAAATCGCCGGAGAACTCGATCCGGTCGGCCGGAATGCCGGCTTCGGACAGAAGCGAAAGCCGGCGCTCGAAACTGTCGATGGCCGCGCCGATCCGCACGCCCGGCGCCCGCATCGCACTTTCGAAGCGGCGGGCTGCTTCCTTCGCGGGCGCGGTGATGGCGACGTAGCCTTCGATCAAGGCGGCATGGCTTTCGGACAAAGGAGGTGCGCGCAAGTCGAGGCAGGCTTCGATGACACCGTCGGCGATCTCGCTCAAGGTCCGGGTTCCCGAAATCTCCAGCCCTTCCTGATCCAGATGCTGCGCGATCCGCTCGATCGCATCGTCGCGATTGGCGGGATCGAGACCTTCGACGAGCTCGCGCGGCAATCGTCGTGCGGCCGCATCGTGTGACGTGGTCAATCTCTTGAGCTCGGACCGGAAAGCGTCGGGCCGCCAGAAACTGTGCCGCAGGCGATTGCGCCAGCGCTGCGGGATCGCCAGGGCGTCCAGGAGTGCCGCGAGCAGTCCGAGATCCCCGATGCGCCAGCGAAGTCCGGTGATACCCGTCGCAGACAGCGCCTGCGCGGTGAGCGCGAGGATATCGGCGTCGGCTCGATCCGCATCGGTTTCGGCGAAGTGTTCGACCCCCGCCTGACGGAACTCCCGCGGGTTTCCGCGGGGTGCGTTCGCGGGGCGGTAGCGGAACGCTGGGCCGTTGTAGGCATAGCGTGCCGGCGTCCGCGCGTCGGGATGCCGTTCGAGGTAGAGGCGGCATGTCGGCACCGTCAGGTCCGGGCGCAGGCACAACTCTTGCCCGTCCGGATCCGTGAAGACGTAGGTGCGCGCGCGCAGATCCTCGCCGACGACGTCCAGCATGAGGCCGGCCGGCTGGATGATCGCGGGCGCGACGAGTTCGCATCCGGCAGCCGCAAATGTCGCCATCAGGCGCTGGGCCTGGCTTTCCAGGGCATCGAACCGCGTTGCGGTTTCAGCGGTCGTCGGCATGGTGTCGAAGGTCTCTGCGAACGGATGCGATTGCCTCGGCGGCCCCGCACCATGTGTGCTTACTCGGTAGCCACTGCTCCACGGCCGTTCCATTTATCTGCGGGTTCGTGCCGGCGTTCCGCGAGAGTGAGGGGCAGGGCGTGGTGCGGGCGCAGATATTCAATGGACGTCGACGGTGCGTGGCGTCGCCCAGCTCTGCGCCCTTTGCTGTGAGAGGACGGGGTGAGGGGCGCCCGAAGACGTGGCGCTCTGAGCGGCCCATCGCACTCATCCGCGCTCCGAATGGCGTCCGAGGATCTCGCGTACCGCTGCTACGAGTTGATCCTCCGCCACCGACATCTGCGCGGGGCGCGCCGATTTCCATTCCTTGTTGTCCTTGATCGCAGCGGCGGCCTTCGCGCCCTCGATCAGATCCTTGATCTGCACCTCGCCCTTGGCGCGCTCGTCGGAGCCCTGGATGACGACACACGGCGCGCCGCGCTTATCGGCGTACTTCATCTGCGCCTTCATGCCCGACGTGCCGAGGTACATCTCGGCGCGGATGCCGGCGTTGCGGAGCGCCTGCGCCATCTTCTGGTAGCGCGGCAGCTCGGCCTTATCCATGACGAGCACCACGACCGGGCCGAGCGCTTCCGTGGCGCCCTTGTTGACGATCGCGAGCGCGGCCTGCAGCCGCGAAAGTCCGAGCGAAAAGCCGGTAGCGGGAACGCGCTGGCCGGTGAAGCGGGCGACGAGGTCGTCGTACCGGCCGCCGCCGCCGACACTGCCGAACCGCACGGTGTTGCCGTCCTCGTCCTTGACTTCGAAGGTCAGCTCGGCCTCGAAAACCGGACCTGTGTAGTAGTCCAGGCCGCGGACGACGGAGGGGTCGAAGGCGATGCGACTGGCGGGATAGCCGGCCGCGCGCACCAGCGTTTCGATCTCGGCCAGTTCTCCGAGCCCCGTTTGCGCGCGGACATTGCCGGCTACGAGTGCGCGAACCTGTGCGATCTGGTCGCCGGCGCGGAGGGACGTCACCAGAAACGACACGATGCGTTCGGCTGCCTCCGCCGGGAGCTCGGCCCCCTTCGTGAAATCGCCGCTCTCGTCCTTGCGGCCTTTGCCGAGCAACAGCCGCACGCCCTCGGCGCCGAACTTGTCGAACTTGTCCATGGCCCGCAGCACGGTGAGCCGCCGGCCCGCGTCGGCCTCGCTCGCAGGATCGATGCCGCAGCTCTCGAGCAGGCCGTCGAGCACCTTGCGGTTGTTGATCTTGATGCGGAACTGGTCCCTCGGCACGCCCAATGCCTCGATCACGTCGGCCATCAGCATGCAGGCCTCGGCGTCGGCGGCAACGCTCTCCGTGCCCACAGTGTCGGCGTCGCACTGCATGAACTGGCGAAAGCGCCCCGGTCCCGGCTTTTCGTTGCGGAAGACCGGCCCGATCGCATAGCGACGATAGGGCGTGGGGATCGCGAGCTTGTTCTCGGCGACGTAGCGGGCGAGCGGGGCGGTGAGGTCGTAGCGCAGGCTCATCCACTGCTCGTCCTCGTCCTGCAGTGAGAATACGCCGGCGTTTGGCCGGTCCTGATCGGGCAGGAACTTGCCGAGCGCGTCGGTGTACTCGAAGGCCGGCGTTTCGAGCGGCTCGTAACCGTAGCGCTCGTAGACCTCCCGGATGATGCGCAGCATGCGCTCGGTCTGGCGCAGCTCTTCTCCCGCATAGTCGCGGAAGCCCTTGGGAAGGCGAGCCTGCGGCCGCCGCTCTTTGCTCGAGGTGTTCATCACGTGTTCCATGCGTTGCCGGTCCAGGCCGAACCGGCGGCAGAGCTGCCGCCTTATAGCCGGGGTCCGGGCCAGGGCAAATTGTTGCTGCGCTGCGACATAGCCGCCGTTTGCGGGTGGCCGGTTGCCGATGCTGCCAAATGACCGGGCGGCGAAGGTGTTGCAGCGCAATGCGGCGTGCTATGAGCCCGCCGCGACGACAGCAGGGAAGGTCCCGGCCATGGCAATGACCAGAAACCCGATCACCGAGCGCTTTTTTTCCGAGACGCTCGCCAAGGCTGACCCGGAACTCAATGCCACGATCGAGCGTGAACTCGGCCGCCAGCGCGACGAGATCGAGCTGATCGCTTCCGAGAACATCGTGTCCCGAGCCGTGCTCGAAGCGGCTGGTTCGGTGATGACCAACAAGTACGCCGAAGGGTACCCGGGCAAGCGCTACTACGGCGGCTGCCAATACGTGGATCAGGCCGAGACCCTGGCGATCGAGCGGGCGAAAAAGCTGTTCGGCTGCGCCTTCGCGAACGTCCAGCCCAACTCCGGCTCGCAGATGAACCAGGCCGTGTTCCTGGCTCTGCTCAATCCCGGCGACACTTTCATGGGACTCGACCTCAATGCGGGTGGACATCTCACCCACGGCTCTCCAGTCAACATGAGCGGGAAGTGGTTCAAGGTCGTTCCCTACGGCGTGCGCAAGGACGACCAGCGCATCGACATGGACGAGGTCGCAAAGATCGCCCGCGCGGCGAAGCCCAAGCTCATCATCGCCGGCGGGACCGCCTATTCGCGGTTTTGGGACTGGGCGCGGTTCCGCCAGATCGCGGACGAGGTCGGCGCCTATCTCATGGTCGACATGGCGCACATCGCCGGCCTGGTCGCGGGCGGCGTGCATCCATCGCCGGTGCCGCATGCGCACGTCACGACCTCGACGACGCACAAGTCCCTGCGAGGCCCGCGCGGCGGGCTCATCCTCATGAACGACGAGGAAATCGCGAAGAAGATCAACTCGGCCGTGTTTCCCGGCCTGCAGGGTGGTCCGTTCATGCACATCATCGCCGCGAAGGCTGTGGCCTTCGGAGAGGCGTTGAGGCCTGAGTTCAAGGACTACGCGGCAAGGATCGTCGCCAACGCCAAGGTCCTGGCGGCGGCTGTGAAAGCCGGCGGCTACGATATCGTTACTGGCGGCACAGACAATCACCTAATGCTGGCCGACCTGCGCC
>CAYMEB010000054.1:0-22903 GCA_964389095.1 uncultured Hyphomicrobiaceae bacterium | reverse complement strand
CGTCAGACGAGGCCACCTGCGGCTCGGTCATCAAGAAGGCCGAGCGGATCTCCCCCCGCATCAGCGGCCG
Source organism: uncultured Hyphomicrobiaceae bacterium (assembly GCA_964389095.1). GTDB lineage: Bacteria > Pseudomonadota > Alphaproteobacteria > Rhizobiales > Hyphomicrobiaceae > JABFRJ01. The sequence goes on along the minus strand of CAYMEB010000054.1, from coordinate 22,833 downwards.
CAGCCACTGCTCCTTCTGCTTCGGGCTCCCGTAGCGATGGAAAACCTCCATGTTGCCGGTGTCGGGGGCCGAGCAGTTGAAGACCTCCGAGGCCCACTGCACCCGGCCCATTTCCTCCGAGCACAGAGCGTACTCCAGGTTCGTGAGACCCGCGCCGTGGAACTCGTCGGTGTCGTGATCCTTGGAGGGCGGCAGGAACAGGTTCCACAGACCTTCCTTGTGTGCCTGCTTCTTGAGGTCTTCCAGGATCGGGATGACCTGCCAGCGATTGGTCCCGAACCCGTCCATCTGCTTGTTGTAGGTTTCGACGTTCGGATAGACGTTCTTGGCCATGAAGTCGCGCACGCGGTCGCGCCACTGGCGCTGCTTGTCGCTCAGGGAAAAGTCCATCGTCGATCGCCTCTCGCTTTGATCCTGGGTCTCGGGGTCTCGAATACAGTCGCGCGAGATGGGAAGGGAAGCAAGGGTCAGTTGGCGCCGTGGCCACCCGCGGGGACCGCGGCTCTGCCCACGGCTGGCCGCGAACAAAAAGCCCCCGGCGCTGCGCGCCAGGGGCGATACTCCGCCGCAGTCTCTGCGTTCAGTTCAGGCGGCCCTTGATCTCCTTGATGCTGCGGTCGATCGCCGCCGCCGCATTCGCCCCGGCTGTCTTTTCCGCCAGAATCTTCTCGGCCGCCGCGACAGCGGCTTCTACAGCCGCCGCACGGACGTCGGCGAGCGCCTGGGCCTCGGCGCGGGCGATCTTCTCTTCCGCATTGCGGGTCCGCCGCTCGACGTTCTCCTTCATCGACTTTCGCGTTTCAGCAGCGAGATGATCCGCCTCCTTGCGCGCAGACTCGATGATCGAGCGGGCTTCCGCCTCGGCCGCGGCGTGCTTCTGCTTGTAGTCTTCCAGCAGCTTCTGGGCTTCTTCCTTGAGCCGGCGCGCTTCGTCGAGCTCCTTCTGGATGCCCGAGGCACGCTCGTCCAGGACGCCCGCCACCAAGCGAGGCACACCCAGGAAGACGAGCAGGCCGACGAAGCCCAGGAACGACATCGCCACCCAGAATGTCGGGTCCTTGAGAAGCGGGCCGCCGGAAGCGAGGATAACCATGGCTCGTCCTATTTCCTGATTGCGGCCATCGCCTTGGCGATCTCGTCACGACTGGGGGCGCTGCCCCCCAACTTGGCGACGATATCCCCTGCGATGTCGGAAGCGACGTCGCCGACGCTTGCCAGCGCCTTCGCCTTGCTCTCCGCGATGCGACGCTCCGCATCTGCAGTTCGCTTGGCCATCTCCGCGTCGATGGCGCTCCGCTCACGGTCGACCTCGGCGGCAGACTTGTCGCGGGCTTCACGCGCAATCGAGCCCGCCCGGGCTTTCGCCTCGGCCAGGGCCTTCTCGTAGCTGGCGAGCGCCTGCTGGGTCTGCCCCTGCAGCTGTTGCGCGGCGTCCAGATCGGACTTGATCCGGCTTTCACGGGCTTCGATCGTCTCGGCGATCCGGGGCAGCGCGATCTTCGAAAGGAAAAAGTACAGCGCGACGAAGATCACCGCGAGCCAGAACAGCTGCGAGACGAAGAATTCCGGATTGAACTGCGGTAGACCCGCCGATTTCGGCGCTCCACCGGCTGCTAGAATCAGCATCATGCGCTCCACTGCCGGCGAGCGGACGCGCGGGCGTCCGCTCTGCTTGCAGGACCTTCGACAAGATCACACCCGCGCCGGTCGGCAGACCGGCGAGGGCGTGCGAACCCCATCAGCTGAACAGGATCAGCATCGCGACGACGAAGGCGAGCAGGCCGAGAAGCTCGGTCATGGCGGCGCCGACGAACATCATCGTGCGCTGGCTGTCCGCGGCCGACGGATTGCGCAGGGCGCCGTTGAGGAAGTTGCCGAAGATGGTGCCGACGCCGATGCCTGCCCCTACCAGGCCCATGCAGGCCAGGCCGGCGCCGATCAGCTTCGCGGTTGCGATGTCCATGGTGTTCTCCCGTTGGATGTCCGATTGAAGGTGAAAGGTCTGCGCTCAGTGATGCATGTTGAGCGCATCGTTCAGGTAGATGCAGGTGAGCAGTGCGAAGATGAAGGCTTGAAGCACGGCCACCAGCAACTCGAAGCCCGTGAAACCGATCATGAAGGCGAGCGGGGCCCAGCCTCCGACGACGCCGAGACTGATCACGAAGCCGGCGAACACTTTCAGCAGGATGTGGCCTGCGATCATGTTGGCGAAGAGACGGACCGAAAGGCTGATCGGCCGCATCAGGTACGAGATCACCTCGATGATGATGATCAGGGGAAGGAGAAGCGCCGGCACGCCTTCGGGCGCGAACATGCGCAGGTAGCCGATACCGTTGCGCGCGAAGCCGACGACCGTGACCAGCAGGAAAACCGTCAACGCCAGAGCGAGGGTGATCGAAAGGTGACTGGTGACGGTGAACGAGTAGGGCAGCAACCCCATGATGTTGCTGGCGAGAATGAAGATAAAGAGGGTGAAGATGAACGGAAAATACTTCTTCCCGTCCTCGCCGCAGATATCCACCACCGTCTGGTGGATGAAGCCGTAGACCAGCTCGGCCATCGACTGCAGACGGCCCGGCACGATGCTGGCGCCGCGCGTCGCAGAAACCAGGAAGGTGCATGCGGCGGCGAGGCCTATCACCATCCAAAGGGTCGAGTTCGTGAACGAGACGTCGAAACCGAACAGCTTGAGCGGCACGAGACGCGAGATCTCGAACTGCTCCATCGGGCTGTGGGCCCCTGCTCCTGCTGCACCGGCTGCCAAGGCTCGGCTCCCCTATCTATCGTCATCGTCCGCCACGCGCGGCGCCGACTTCGGCGCTTGATGGCGGGCTTGTTCCTTGTTCGCGGCGCGCACGACGTTCATCATGCCTGCCGCAAACCCGAAAAGCAGAAAGACGATCAGCCCCCACGGCGCGGTGCCGAGGTACCGGTCGATCGTCCACCCGACGAACCCCCCGACGCCGATCCCGACGATGAGATCGACGACGAAGCGAAACGCCATGCTCATAGCTGCATTCTGAGCGCGCCGCTGTGGCAACGGCTCTTTTGCAGCACGGACACTCTCGAGCTTACGTCCCAACTCGGACGCGCGGCGCTTGAGCGCTTCCCGGTCCGCCGGGCTCATCTCGCCAGGGGTCCGGCCGTCGCTTTGGCGATCGTCCGACATTGTTGATTGTACTCACCCTCAGCGGGCGGCCCAAGGACACTCGTGAACGGCGGGTTCTTCGACGGCGCGGACCATATGCACCGTGTTTTGGGGTGTCAAGGAAGCAGGAGGTAGGGTAAGCGCACGTTTCGATTGGAAAAGTCGGATACCGGCCGGGATGCGACAAATGGCGCGGCTCCGTCAGGCCGGTCGGCGCGGGGCGCCTAGACCGACCATGGCCCGGCTGACAGACCCCGGAAGATCATGGGGATTCGAGACCAGGGCGACAGCTCCGGCGCCTGTCAATTCAGCTGCGGCCCCGTAGCCCCAGAGCACGCCGAGGCAGGCAATGCCGTTCTTCGCGGCGCCTCTGACATCGAAGTGCCGGTCCCCGACCATGATCGCGTCCGGCGTCCTCAGGCCGTGTCGGCGGACAATGTCGGCTATGAGTTCGCCCTTGTCGTCGTTGCGGCCGTCGAGTTCCGCGCCGTGGATGGCCATGAAGCGGTCGGCAAGTCCGAAGTGCTCCAGGATCGGACGCGCGAACACGTGGGGCTTCGAGGTGGCGACGATGAGGCGATGCCCGAGGTCCGCGAGGCTGTCGAGCGCCTCGGGGATGCCCGCATAGACTTCGGCATCGAACATCGCGCCGTCCCGGTAGTGCTCGCGATAGGCCGCCAGCGCGAAATCGATCCGGTCGGCGGGAACGCCCAGTCGCGGGAAGCTCTGGCGCAGCGGCGGTCCGATCGCCCAGCCCAGGTCCTCCGGCGGGGGTGCCGGAAGGTCCAGACGGGAAAGCGCGATCCGGATCGAGCCGATGATCCCCCGCCCAGGATCGTGCAGCGTCCCGTCGAGATCGAGAAGAATGTGTGACATGCCGGACTTATCCGGCCGGCCGCCGCTTCTGGCAAGACGGCGCCGCCGAAGATGCTGCCACCAAAGACGCGGGTGTCCGGCCATCGTGCGTTTACGCTTCCAATTGATCCTGTGATCGCTTCAAATGGCGCTGCCCAGATCCGACCTGCAACGATCGCAACATCAGGTGCCGAATGACTTTCAGCATCCCACGCACAGTCTACGGTGAAGACCACGAGATCTTCCGCCAGTCCGTCCGCGCATTCGTCGAGAAGGAGATCGCCCCTCACCACGAGCAGTGGGAGAAGGACGGCATCGTCTCGCGCGAGTCGTGGCGCAAGGCCGGCGAGGCAGGGTTGCTGCTGCCCAACGTGCCGACCGAATACGGCGGCCACGGCGCCGATTTCGGCATGAGCGCCATCGTGATCGAGGAACTGGCGCGCGGGGGCTACTCGGGGCCGGGTTTCACGCTCCATTCCGACATCATCGCGCCCTACATTCTCCACTACGGCTCGGAGGAGCAAAAGCAACATTTCCTGCCGAAGATGGCCAGGGGCGAACTGATCGGCGCCATTGCGATGACCGAGCCGGGCACAGGCTCGGACCTGCAGGGAGTCAAGACGACCGCGATCCGCAAAGGCAACGAGATCGTCGTCAACGGCCAGAAGACGTTCATCACCAACGGCCAGCTCGCCGACGTCGTGATCGTGGTGGCCAAGACCGATCCCGCTGCCGGCGCCAAGGGCACCAGCCTCGTGCTCGTCGAACGCGGACGGGAGGGTTTCTCGCGCGGACGCAACCTCGAGAAGCTCGGCATGAAGGCGCAGGACACCAGCGAACTCTTCTTCGACAACGTGCGCGTTCCCCCGTCCAACATCCTCGGCGAGGAGGGCAAGGGTTTCCAGTATCTGATGCAGGAACTGCCCCAGGAGCGGCTGATCATCGGCGTGGGTGCGGTCGCGAAGATGGAAGCCGTCCTGCAGTGGACCACCGACTACGTCAAAGAGCGCAAGGCCTTCGGCAAGCCGATCGCCGACTACCAGAACACGCGCTTCAAGCTCGCCGAGGTGAAGACCAAGGTTCAGGTGGCCCGCATCTTCACCGACAAGTGCCTCGAGCTGCATCTGCAGAAAAAGCTCGATGTGCCGACCGCGGCCATGAACAAGTATTGGACCAGCGAGCTGCTGGGCGAGGTCATCGACACTTGCCTGCAGTTCTTCGGCGGCTACGGCTACATGTGGGAATATCCGATCGCCCGCGCCTATGCCGACGCCCGCGTTCAGCGCATCTATGGCGGCACGAACGAGATCATGCGCGAGATCATCGCGCGGACGCTCTGAAGCAAGCGAGCCGGCGGTCCCACTCCGGTCGGCGGCTCTCGATCATACCTCCCCGCCGGCACGGTCGGGAAAAGGCGCTTCACCGCCAGCGTGGCCGCCTGAGCACAACGATGTAGCCCGAACCGCCTGGAGCCGCCGATGCGCCCGCTTTCGAACTTCGACGCCCGCGACGTGGAAGCCCTGCTCCACCCGACCACGAACCTCCATGCCCACCGCGCCTCGGGGCCGCTTGTGCTCGAGCGAGCGAAGGGAATCTACGTCTACGACACCAGCGGCAAGCGCTACATTGAAGGGCTAGCCGGCCTGTGGTGCACGGCGCTGGGCTACGGCAACGACGAGCTGGTCGAAGTCGCGCGCGAGCAGATGTCGAAACTCTCCTTCACTCATCTGTTCGGCGGCCGCAGCCACGAGCCCGCGATCGAACTCGCCGAAAAGATCAAGCAGCTGGCCCCATGCCCGACATCGAAGGTGTTCTTCACGGCCTCTGGCAGCGAAACCAACGACAGCCAGATCAAGCTGGCCTGGTACTACAACAATGCGCGGGGCAAGCCGCAGAAGAAGAAGATCATCTCGCGCATGCGCGGCTATCACGGCGTGACGGTCGCGTCCGCGAGCCTCACCGGATTGCCGGTGTTCCATGCCGACTTCGATCTGCCGATCAAGGGCATCCTGCACACCGACTGCCCACATCACTATCGCAACGCGGAGCCGGGGGAGTCCGAAGAAGCCTTCGCCTCGCGGATGGTCGCCAGCTTGGAAGCGCTGATCGAGCGCGAGGGCGCCGACACCATCGCCGCCTTCATCGCCGAACCCGTGATGGGGGCCGGCGGCGTGATCGTTCCCCCGCGCACCTACTTCGAGAAAGTGAGCGCACTGCTCGCCCGGCACGACATCGCCTTCATCGCCGACGAGGTGATCTGCGGGTTCGGGCGCACCGGCAACTGGTGGGGCAGCCAGACATTCGGCGCGAGCCCGACCACGGTCTCGATGGCCAAGGCGGTGACCTCTGCCTACTTCCCCCTGGGTGCTCTGACCGTTCCCGAGAACGTCTACCAGGCGATGGTGGACGAGAGCCGCAAGCTCGGCGTCTTCGCGCACGGCTTCACGTACTCCGGCCATCCCGTCGGCAGTGCGATAGCCGTGAAGGCCATAGAGATCTACGAGCGCACCAACATCGTCGGCCACGTCCAGAAGATGGCGCCCCGCTTCCTGGCGCGGCTCGAGGCGCTGGCAGACCACCCCCTGGTCGGAGAAGCCCGCGGCGTAGGGCTGCTCGGCGGTCTGGAACTCGTGAAGGACAAGAAGACCAGGGCGTCCTTCGACGCCAAGCTCGGCGTCGGTGCCAAGGTGGTTGCGCTGGCTCAGGACGAAGGCCTGATCTGCCGGGCGGTCGGCGGGGATACCATCGGGCTTTGCCCGCCGTTGGTCATCCAACCCGACGAGATCGACGCCATGTTCGACATGGTCACGCGGGCGCTCGACAAGGCCGAGGCCTGGGCCCGGTCGCAGGGTTAGTGTTCCATGCCCAGGCTCCCGGATCGCGACCAGCGTCTGCCTTGACGCTGGCGGGGAAACCTCAGATAAGCGCGCCCATGAGCACTGGTGGCCCATTCACGTCCGGCAGCATTTGCTGCGGCATTACCATTACCAGCTAGCATTCGCTGGCCGGCCGCTCGCTCGCGTTTCTCGTCATGTGAGACCCCAGAGCCCGCCAGCCGGCCCGGGCCCTGAATTCGCACGAGATCGCCGATGACCATCACCCTCTACAACACGCTGACCCGCACCAAGGCGCCGTTCGCGCCGATCGATCCAAAGAACGTGCGCATGTACGTGTGCGGACCCACGGTCTACGACTTCGCCCACATCGGCAACGCGCGGCCGGCCATCGTGTTCGATGTCCTCTTCCGGCTTCTCCGGCACGTTTACGGGCAGGGTCACGTCACCTACGCCCGCAACCTCACCGACGTCGACGACAAGATCAATGCCCGGGCCGCCGAGCGATTTCCGGGACGGCCGCCGACCGAAGCGATCGGTATCGTCACCGAGGAGACCACGCGCCAGTACCACGAGGACATAGCCGCGCTGGGCGTCCTGCCGCCGACGGTCGAGCCTCGCGCCACCGGACACATCCCCGAGATGGTGGCGCTCTGCGAGTCGCTGATCGCCAAGGGCCACGCCTACGTCGCCAACGAGCACGTCCTTTTCGACGTCGCTTCGATGTCGGACTACGGGCGCCTCGCCAATCGCAGCCTCGAGGAGATGGAAGCCGGCGCGCGGGTGGATGTCGCCCCCTACAAGAAAGGGGCTATGGATTTCGTACTCTGGAAGCCGTCCGAGGCGGGCCAGCCCGGCTGGCCTTCGCCCGCGGGCATCAAGACGCCCGGACGGCCGGGCTGGCACATCGAATGCTCGGCCATGGCCGGAAAGCACTTGGGTGAGGTGTTCGACATCCACGGCGGCGGCATCGATCTCGTCTTCCCCCACCACGAGAACGAGATTGCTCAGTCGCGCTGCGCGCATGGCACGGCGGTGATGGCCAATGTCTGGATGCACAACGGCTTCCTGCAGGTCGAGGGCGAGAAGATGTCGAAGAGCCTCGGCAACTTCTTCTCGATCCGCCAGTTGCTCGCGACGTCCGATTTCGGCAAGCAGCCCTGGCATGGCCGCGTGCTGCGGTACGCGATGCTCGGCACGCATTACCGCCAGCCGATCGACTGGACGGTCGAGCGCTGTGTGCAGGCGCGCGACGCGTTGATGGATTTCGCAGACCTGGTCCAATCGGTGCCGGCGGCCGCCGAGCCCAACGCGGAGATCGTTGCCGCGCTCAGCGACGACCTCAATACGCCGAGCGCCATGTCCATCCTCCACGGCATCGCGAAGTCCGCGCGCCGGGGTGATCAGGCGCGCGCGGCTGAGTTGAGGGCGTCCCTCGAGTTCATGGGGCTCTACGGCGGCGAGGCGCCCGACGCACTGTCCTTGGCGCCGCGGGCGGACGTCGACCGGGTGAAGATCCAGGCGATGGTCGACGCGCGCACGGCGGCAAAGGCGGCGCGCAACTTCAAGGAAGCAGACCGCTTGCGCGATGAACTCGTCGCCTTGGGCATCCTGCTCAAGGACGCAAAAGATGGCACGACCTGGGAATTGAAACGATGAGCGCCGCGCCCCGGTTCGCACGGACCATGCCGGTGCTCGAGACCGCCGACATGTCGCGCGCGCTCGAGTTCTATCGTGACCGGCTCGGCTTCTCTGCCGCGACCTGGGGAGAGCCCGCCAACTTCGCCATCGTGCAGCGTGGCACGGCCACTCTCGCCCTCAACCTGGTCACCGGAACTGCTCCCGCCGTATCCCGCAAGACGTGGGCGGCCTATATCTATGTCGACGACATCGACGGGCTGCACGCCGAGTTCCTGCGCCACGGCGTGCACGCGCCGGAGCCGCCGGTCGACAGGCCCTACAACTGTCGCGAATTCGCGCTCGACGACCCTGACGGCCACATCATCGCATTCGGAGAAGTCGCAGAGCGCGACGCGCTCGGGCCGGGATTGTCTGCGAACATCGGCCGCGATGCCGACACGACCCGCGACGCCGCGCGGCACGCCGGCGACGCAACGGTCTGGGCGGGCGGTTGCCAGTGCGGCGCGATCCGCTTTCGGGTCACGAAGCTCGGCCGCGCCTCCTTCTGCCAGTGCCGCATGTGCCAGAAGGCCTACGGCGGCATCGGTGGCGCGCTCGTCGGCGCCAAAGACTTCGCCTGGACACGGGGCGAGCCGAAGCGCTTCGCCAGCTCCAACAAAGTGCTGCGTGGCTTCTGCCCGGATTGCGGCACACCGCTGACGTTCGAGACCGCAAACGGCGTCGACATCTCCATCGCGGCCTTCGACCGCGGCGGTGAAATCGCTCCGATCATCCAGCTCGATCGCGCTCAGCGGTTGCCGTGGGCCGACAGCTTGCCGGGCCTGCCCGTGCCCGCCGACACGGAAGTGCAGCGGATCGTGACCTGGCAGAGCGACATCGTTTCCCTGCAGCATCCCGACCACGACACCGAGTCCTGGCCGGTTCCGCCACCCGCCTCGAGCCGCTGATGACCCGCGAACGCCTCTACATCTTCGATACCACGCTGCGCGACGGCGCGCAGACAACGGGCGTCGATTTCTCGCTCGACGACAAGCGGCGCATCATGACGGTGCTCGACGACATCGGCGTCGACTACATCGAGGGCGGCTATCCCGGCGCCAATCCGATCGACACCGAGCTGTTTGCCGCCCCTGCGAAGCTCAAGAGCGGCGCTGTTCTGACAGCGTTCGGCATGACCAAGCGGGCCGGGCGCTCGACGGCGAACGATCCTGGCTTCCAGGGCATCCTCCAGGCCGGCTCGGCCGCAGTGTGCCTCGTCGCGAAGGCCTGGGATTATCACGTGCGGGTGGCGCTCGGCGTCACCAACGAGGAGAACCTCACAGGGATAGCGGAGTCGGTGGAGGCGCTGCGTTCTGCCGGCCGCGAGGCGATGATCGACTGCGAGCACTTCTTCGACGGCTACAAGGGCAACCGCGACTATGCGCTCTCCGTCGCCCGCACGGCCTACGAGTCGGGCGCGCGCTGGGTGGTGCTGTGCGATACAAACGGGGGCACGCTTCCCCATGAGGTGGAAGCGATCGTCCGCGACGTGTGCAAGATCGTCCCGGGGTCGCACCTGGGAATTCACACGCACAACGACACCGAACAGGCGGTCGCCAATTCCCTCGCTGCCGTGCGCGCGGGATGCCGGCAGATCCAAGGTACGCTGAACGGTCTCGGCGAACGCTGCGGAAATGCCAATCTCGCCTCGATCATCCCCACGCTGCTTCTGAAACCGGAATTCGCCGAGCGCTTCCAGACCGGCATCACGCACGAACGCCTCGCCCGGCTCACGTCGGCGAGCCGCCTGCTCGACGAGATCCTCAACCGGTCGCCGAACCGCCACGCGCCCTACGTCGGCGAGGCGGCATTCGCGACCAAGGCTGGTATCCACGCCAGCGCCATCCTCAAGGAGCCGGAGACCTACGAGCACGTTCCACCGGAGACGGTCGGCAACCGGCGGCGCGTCCTGGTCTCGGATCAGGCCGGAAAATCGAACCTGATCTATGAGCTCGAGCGCCTCGGCGTCGATGTCTCGCGCGCGGATCCGCGGATCTCCAGGCTGCTGGACGAGGTGAAGAGCAGGGAGGCGGCGGGCTATGCCTACGAGGGTGCCGACGCCTCGTTCGAACTGCTGGCGCGGCGGCTTCTGGGCGAGATCCCCGAGTACTTTCGGGTAGAATCCTTCCGCGTGATGGTCGAACGCCGCTACAACGCGCTCGGCGAGTTGACGACGGTTTCCGAGGCATCCGTCCGCGTGACAATCAACGGCGACAAGGAGCCGCTGTGGTCGGTAGCGGAGGGCAATGGTCCGGTCAACGCGCTCGACGGTGCGCTGCGCAAGGATCTCGGCCGCTACCAGGGACTGATCAAGGATGTCGAACTCGTCGACTACAAGGTGCGCATCCTGACCGGCGGAACGGAAGCGGTCACCCGCGTTCTCGTGGAGAGCATCGACCGAACGACGGGCGAACGCTGGTTTACCGTGGGCGTGTCGCCCAACATCGTCGACGCCAGCTTCGAGGCGCTGTCGGATTCGATCACATACAAGCTGTTCAAGGCGGGTGCGCAATTGCACTGAGCCGGGTAGCGCGCTGCGGCCCTGACACGAACGGCATCGACGCCGCCCGCCTGTCATGTACACTTCATGTCGAGCATCTATCACGCACGCGACCGCAGTGAGTGAGGTTCCCGGCCATGACGTCCCAATCCCGACAGCCGATGTCGCGGCAGTTCGAAGAGAGCGAGAACGTCGGCTCCAGCCCTGAGGCCGGCCCCACGATCGGGGACGTGATCGCCGCGCGCTACTCGCGGCGCGAGATCATGCGCGGAGCGCTCGGTATCACGGCCATTTCTGCCGCAGCCGCGCCGCTGGCGATCGCGGCAGCCGGGCGTGCCGCTGCACAAGCGACCTCGACGACGCCGTCGTTCGACTTCAAGGAACTGCGGGCAGGCGCCGATGCAACTCATCACGTCGCGGAGGGGTATGAAGCCGATGTCCTGATCCGTTGGGGCGACAAGGTGCTGGAAGGCGCGCCGCGCTTCGATCCCACGAGGCAGTCGGCGGAAGCCCAGGCCAGACAGTTCGGCTACAACAACGATTTCCTCGGCTATGTGCCCCTCGACGGTTCGCGCCGCGGCCTGCTCGTGGTGAACCACGAATACACCAACGAGGAGCTGATGTTCCCCGGACTGGGCCGCCAGGATGGCCCCGCGAAGTTCGCCGGCATGACGCGGGACCTGGTCGAGATCGAGATGATGGCGCACGGCGGTTCGATCATCGAGGTCGTGCGCAAGGCGGACGGGAAATGGTCTGTGGTGGAGGGGAGCCGCTTCGCCCGCCGGATCACGCCGCGCACCCCGATGCGCATTTCGGGACCCGCGGCCGGACATGAGCGCATGAAGACGAAAGCCGATCCGACGGGAACGACGGTTTTCGGCATGTTCAACAATTGCGCCGGCGCGCTCACGCCCTGGGGCACTTGGCTGACCTGCGAAGAGAACACCAACGGCTATTTCTGGAACAAGGCGGCCGCAGAAACCTCGCCCGACGCCAAGGCGCTCAAGCGATACGGCGCACCGGGCGAATGGTTCGCTTGGGGCAAGTTCGAGGACCGGTTCGACATCGCGAAGGAGCCGAACGAGGTCAACCGGTTCGGGTGGGTCGTGGAGATCGATCCGCTGGATCCCGACTCCGTGCCCGTGAAGCGAACCGCCCTGGGACGCTTCAAGCACGAGGGCGCGGGCAACATCGTGAACAAGGATGGCCGCTTCGTCGTCTACTCCGGCGACGACGAGCGCTTCGACTACGTCTACAAGTTCGTGACCGAAGGACGTGTCGATCGCCAGAATCGTGCCGGCAATCGCGACCTCCTCGACGCCGGGACGCTATACGTCGCGCGTTACAATGCCGATGGCACCGGAACCTGGCTGCCGCTCGTGCACGGCCATGGCGGGCTGACCGTCGAGAACGGCTTCAAGGACCAGGCGGACGTTCTCATTTTCGCCCGTCTTGCCGCCGATCGGCTCGGGGCGACCAAGATGGATCGCCCAGAGGACATCGAGGTCAGCGGCAAGTCCGGAAAGGCCTACGTGATGCTGACGAACAATTCACGGCGCCGCGCCGAGCAGGTCGACGCCGCCAATCCGAGGGCGGAGAACCGCTTCGGGCACATCATCGAGATGACCCCGGCAGACGGCGATCACGCCGCGCAGGCCTTCACGTGGGAGATCCTGGTGCGGTGCGGCGATCCCTCGATTGCATCCGTCGGCGCGACGTTCAATCCCGCGACGACCGCTGACGGCTGGTTCGGCATGCCGGACAACGCCGTCGTCGACGCCCTGGGGCGGCTCTGGATCGCGACGGACGGCAACATGCCCTCGCGCACCGGCCGCACCGATGGCGTCTGGGCGCTGGAAACCGAAGGCGCAGCGCGCGGCACCTCGAAACTGTTTTTCAGCGTTCCCCTTGGGGCGGAGATGTGCGGCCCGGAGTTGACGCCCGACCTGGAAACCTTCTTCGTCGCAGTGCAGCACCCCGGCGAGGCGGACGACGACGATCCCAACGCGCCGAAAGCGACTTACGAGGCCCCCTCGACCCGCTGGCCCGACTTCGATCCTGCCATGCCGCCGCGACCCTCGGTGGTCGCGATCACCCGCAAGGGGGGCGGCCGGATCGGCTGATACCGGCGTCTGCGCATGCCGCACTTGACGCGCGCGGAGGGCTCGCCGAACGTTCTGCGCGCGGCAGAACACGGACGCACCCATGACGCAGACGACGATCTCGAAGATCCTCATCGCCAACCGGGGCGAGATTGCGTGTCGCATCGCCCGCACGGCGCGTGCCATGGGGCTGAGCACCGTCGCTGTCTTCTCCGATGCGGACCGCTCTGCGCTGCATGTGCGCGCCTGCGACGAGGCGATCCGTATCGGTCCGGAGGAGGCGACGGCCAGCTACCTCGATGGTGCCGCGATCATCGCTGCGGCGCGCCGCACCAACGCCGACGCGATCCACCCCGGCTATGGCTTTCTGTCTGAGAACGCGGCGTTCGCCGAAGCGTGCCTCGCGGCGGGCCTCGTGTTCATCGGTCCGTCACCATCTGCAGTTTCTGCCATGGGCAACAAGGCGGCTGCAAAGGAGCGCATGCTCGCGGCCGGCGTGCCGTGCGTGCCGGGATACCAGGGCTCCGACCAGAGCGACGACCGGCTCGTGTCCGAAGCATTGCGCATCGGCTTGCCCGTGATGGTCAAGGCCGCCGCCGGCGGCGGCGGGCGCGGCATGAGGCTGGTGGACGATCCCGGCGGGCTGCCGGAGGCGATCAGGGGCGCGCGCTCGGAGGCGCAGAACGCCTTCGGCTCCGGAGAACTGATCCTGGAGAAGGCGATCATCGACGGCCGCCACGTCGAGATACAGGTCTTCGCCGATGCGCATGGCCGCTGCATTCACCTGGGTGAGCGGGATTGCTCGGTTCAGCGCCGCCATCAAAAGGTCATCGAGGAAGCGCCGTCGCCGGCCGTATCTGCGGCACTGCGGGCCAGAATGGGAGCGGCCGCCGTCGCAGCCGCGGAGACAATCGGGTATCGCGGTGCCGGAACGGTCGAGTTTCTGCTCGCAGCGGACGGATCGTACTACTTCCTCGAGATGAACACGCGCCTGCAGGTCGAGCATCCCGTGACCGAAGCCGTCACCGGCCTCGATCTGGTCGAATGGCAGATCCGCATTGCGCGCGGCGAGCCACTGCCGCTGACCCAGGAGGAAGTGCGGTTCAACGGACACGCCATTGAGGCGCGTCTGTATGCCGAAGCCCCAGCGCTGGGCTTCCTGCCGCAGTCGGGTACCGTGCTGGCGTGGCGGCCGCCGAGCGGGGCGGGCATCCGCGTGGATCACGGCCTCGCGCACGCAGATCGCGTGTCGCCTCACTACGATCCGATGATCGCCAAGATCATAGCCTGCGGCGCGAGCCGGGAAGAGGCGCGCAAACGACTGGCGCGAGCACTGAGAGAAACCGTCGTTCTCGGCCTGGAGACGAACCGCGGTTTTCTCGCGGATCTGCTCGAACATCCGGTCTTCGCCGCGGGCGAAGCGACCACGAGTTTCATAGCTCGTGCGTTCGGTGCCAAACCGGACACCCAGGTGACCGCCGACGAAAAGCGCAAGACGACGGCCGCCGCGATCGCACTCCTGTCAGCCACGTCGGTGGAGGCCCACGGCGGCATGTTGTCAAACTGGTCGTCGACCGGAGCCGCCACGTATCCCATGCGTGTGGCCATCGGCGAGCAGATCCTATTGGCAACCGTAACCGCGACGTCCGGGACTTCGCTCGAAGTCGAGTTGCCCGACGGCCGATGCCGCGTGAAAATCAGATCCTTGGCTCTGCCTGCTGCGGTGCTCGAGATCGACGACGTGCAGCGGCGGTGCGCGATCGCGCGCGATGGAGACACGCTGCATTTGAGCACCGACCGCGGATCGCTCGTCCTGCGCGATGTCACGCGCGAGACGGCTCGCAAGGATGGCGCCTCGGGAGAGAAGCGTCTGCTCGCCCCCATGAACGGCAAGGTCGTCCGTATCCTGGCCAAGGCCGGAGACGAAGTCGGCGCCGGTCAATGCGTGGTCGTGCTCGAAGCAATGAAGATGCAACACGAAATCGTTGCCCGGCGAGCAGGGCGCCTCGCTCGCGTGCCGGTCGAAGTCGGTCAACAAGTCGCCACGCGGGCGTTGCTAGCCGAACTTGCCGAATGAGGCTCGTCGGCGTCGGCCTCCCGCTTGGGCGGGGCAAGGAAGATGCCGTGCTTCCCAGAGTAGCCAGTTGAACAGCGGGGTCAGCACGTGCACAGCCCATACTACACAGAGGCGCACGAGGCGTTCAGAACCACCATGCGCCGCTTCGTCGAGCGCGAGATCGCGCCGCATGTCGACGCCTGGGACGAGGCCGGTACCTTTCCCCGCGAACTCTACAAGAAGGCTGCCGATGTCGGTCTCCTGGGCCTCGGTTTCCCCGTCGAGTACGGCGGCAGCGAAAGCGATCTCTTCATGCGCATCGTCGCCTCGCAGGAGCTTGCGCGCGCCGGATCCGGCGGTGTCTCGGCCAGCCTCAACAGCCACACGATCGGCGCGCCGCCGATCGCACGGCTCGGCAGCGAAGCCATGAAACGGCGGGTTCTGCCGACGATTCTGGCCGGCGAGAGCATCTCTGCGCTCGCGATCACCGAGCCGGGCGCGGGATCGGACGTGGCGGCCCTGCGGACACGGGCGGAGCGTGATGGTGCCCACTATGTCGTCAACGGCGAAAAGATGTTCATCACCTCCGGCATGCGGGCCGACTATTACACCGTCGCCGTACGCACGGGCGGCAAGGGGCGCAGCGGCGTCTCGCTCCTGCTGATCGAACGCGGCATGCCGGGCTTCACGCAGAGCCCGCTCAAAAAGATGGGCTGGTGGGCCTCCGACACCGCAATACTCAGGTTCGAAAATGTTCGTGTCCCGATCGAAAATCTCATCGGCGAGGAGAACCACGGCTTCCAAGGCATCATGATCAATTTCAACTCTGAGCGCATCGGCATGGCGTCGAGCTGCACCGGCTTTGCGCGCGTGTGCTTGGAGGAAGCGACGGCGTGGGCGCGCGAACGCCACGTCTTCGGCGGCCGCCTCATCGATCAACAGGTGATCCGGCACAAGCTCGTCGACATGGCACAGCGCGTGAACGTCACGCAGGCCTATCTGGAGAGCCTCGCTTGGCGCATCGAGCAGGGCGAGAGCCCGGTCGCGGACATTTGCATGCTGAAGAACCAGGCGACCCAGACGATGGCGTTCTGCGCATCCGAGGCCGTCCAGATTCACGGCGGCATGGGCTTCATGCGCGGGACGAAGGTCGAACGCATCTACCGCGAGGTCAAGGTCAACGCCATCGGTGGCGGCGCCGAGGAGATCATGAAAGATCTGGCGGCGCGGCAGATGGGCCTGTGACGTGATCACGGAACATGGACACCCGTGATGTCCGGACCCGCTCGGCTCCGCGGCGGGGGAATGCATCTGCTGCCGCAGATGCTTCCGTCCGCGTCTGGCCGCACGACGTCAAGCCGCGTTCGCGGCCTGTACCTGCTGGGCGGCATCGAGTGTCGTCGCGAGAGCGGTCGCGTCGGCGCTCAGCCGCGAGCGTCCCTCGAAATGGGCGCCATTGGTGACCATGAGCTCGTGGTGATGGATGTCGCCGTCGACGCGCGCCTTGTCCTCGAGCGAGACCTTGAGCCCGCGGATGGTGCCAGAGACCGCGCCCTTGACGATCACGCTCTCGGCCGCGACCGTTCCAGTGAGTTGACCGGCTTCGCCGATGATCACTTCGGCGCCTTGAACGTCGCCGGCGATGCTGCCGTCGATCTGGAGCACACCGGCGCTGACGATCCGCAAGCCGGAGCCGATGATGGTCAGATCGTTGCCGATGACCGAGCGCGGCCTTTGGCTTTGCGCCGACGCCGGCTCGTTCTTCGGCAGGTTGAGCGTGTTGAGCGGCACAGGGCCGTCGCTGGCGGCGACGAGCTGGGCGCTCTTTGGAAGTGCAGGCGGATTACGCGAAAACATGATGGAGCCCCGTTTGTGAATGATTGCGGCTCCCTCCCCGATACGACAGGCAACACGACAGACGGGCGGAAGTGTGTCGCCTGTGCGGCCGGATCATGCCCGTGCGTCTTTCTCCGCGGCCTTAGCCTCGTCCCACAGCGCATCCATTTCCTGCAACGTGCTCTGTGAGGGCGACGTGCCACGCTCGCCGAGCCGCGCCTCGATATGAGCGAAACGTCGGCAGAATTTGTCGTTGGCGCGCCGAAGCGCGGCTTCGGGATCGATCTGTAGGTGCCGCGCGAGGTTCGCCATAACGAACAGGAGGTCACCGAACTCGTCGGTCGCTTCTTCACTGGCAGGAGAACCGCCCTCGCCGCCGCCTGCCCGGAGGGCACCTTCCAATTCGGCGATTTCCTCCTTCACTTTCTCGATCACCGGCGAAACACTCGGCCAATCGAAACCGACGCGCGCGGCCTTCTCCTGCAGCTTGATGGCGCGCGTCATGCCCGGAAGCCCCACGGGAACATCGGCGAGCAGACCGCTCTTGCGCGAGCCTCCAGCTCCACCCAGGCGCGCCCGCTCGTTCGCCTTCTCGGCCTTTTCCTCGGCCTTGATCCGCTCCCAGAAGTCTTTCGCCATGCCGGCGCTGCGAGCGGCCTCGTCGCCGAAGACGTGGGGATGGCGCCGGATCATCTTGGTTGTGATCGCCAGCACCACGTCGGCGAAATCGAAACTCTGCTCTTCGGTCGCGATCTGAGCGTGATAGACGACCTGAAGCAGCAGATCGCCCAGTTCCTCTTTCAGATCCGCGCGATCCCGGCGTGCGATCGCGTCCGCAACTTCGTAGGCTTCCTCGATGGTGTAGGGGGCAATGGTCTCGAAGCGCTGCTCCAAGTCCCAAGGGCACCCCGTCACCGGTGTTCTGAGCGCCCGCATGATCTCGAGCAGGCGGTCGATGTCGCGTCCAGGCTTGATCTCGTGGGTCATGAACAGCACAGTAGGAGAGGTGAGTAGCGCAGTCACGCGCTGCAGGGGGCGGGAATGGTCGGCGTGAGATCTCAGACATTCGCGGCCGCAAAGTCGCTCGTTTTGCTCTCGGTGCTCTGCGCCGCGAACCTCGCTTCGGCTGCGTGGCCCGCACTGGCGCAGCAGCGCGGGACGAAAGCGGTGCCGGAGCGCCCGGCGAGGGTCTACGTCTTGTCGGCATTCGACGACGCTTGCAAGCCGATCGCGAACTTGCAGGTGACCCTCACGACGCCGCCGGCGAAAGGGGAGGTCAGCTTCCGCGAAGGTCAGGCGACCACCGTGATGTCGTCCGCAAGCGGGAAATGCCTCGGCGCCCGGATCTCCGGGACCGGCATCTACTATACCGCCCGCAAGGGCGCCTCAGGCAGCGACGAGTTCGCGGTCACCGCGAAACTGCCGGGCGGGGAGGCCGCAGTCCGCAACTTCAAGGTCGAGATCGCGGACGACTGAGGTCGGCTCGCCGCCCGCCCGTTAGACCTGTGTCGTGATCCCGCTTGCGCTCCCGTCGCGCTGGCCCGAGATTTGTCCCCTGCACGCATGCCGACAGGCGGGAAAATGCGGATTCTGTTCGTTCATCAGAACTATCCGGGGCAGTTCAGACACCTCGCCCCGGCGCTCGCCGCCCGCGGTCACACGGTCGTCGCGCTCACGGCCGACACGAACACCCAGAAGACCGGGATAACAACGGCGCGCTATTCCTGGAAACCCCTTTCGTTCGCCGCGGAGGGGTTCGCTCTCGCCTCGACCTACGCGGAGATGACGCGGCGCGGCGAGATCGTCTCACACGCCGCCGTTCAATTGCAGAACCGTCACGGCTTCGTGCCGGACGTCGTCATGGGCACTCCGGGATGGGGGGAAACGCTGTTCCTGCGTGAGGTCTGGCCGCAGGCGCGCCATGTGATGTACGGCGAGTTCTACTACGGCCCGCGTGGCCCGGAGATCGGGTTCGATCCGGAGTTCTCGCGCGATGATCTTAGGACAAGGATCACCGCCGCCGCGCGCCAGGCCCATCTGCTCGTGGCGCTGGCCGCCAGCGACAGCCTCCTGTGTCCCACACGGTGGCAGGCCCGATCGTTCCCGCCGGAGGTTCATAACCGCATCGCGGTCGTCCACGACGGCATCGATACGAACCGGATCCGGCCCGGACGGCCCGACAGTGTCGTAGATATCCCAGGCACGTCGCTGCGCTTCACCGCCGGCGACGAACTCTTGACCTTCACAAATCGCAATCTCGAACCAAGCCGCGGCTATCACATCTTCATGCGGGCCTTGCCCGAGATAATGAAGCGACGGCCGAAGGCGCAGGTCGTGATCATCGGAGGAGACGCCACCAGCTACAGCAGGCCCCCAAAGACAGGAAAGAGCTGGAAGGAAACCATCCTCACCGAGGTCGCCGATCGCCTGGATGGCACACGCGTGCATTTCGTCGGCAAGATGCCTTACGCGACGCTGATCGGTCTCATGCAGATCACGCGTGCGCACGCCTACCTGACCTATCCGTTCGTGCTGTCCTGGTCGCTGCTCGAAGCGATGGCGGCCGGCGCACTGGTGGTTTGTTCGCGAACCGGCCCGGTCGAGGAAGTCGTCTCCGACGGTGTGAACGGGCGGCTCGTCGATTTCTTCGATGTTGCCGCCTGGGAAGATGCACTCTCCGAGGCGCTGGCCGAGCCCGCGCGCTTCGCCGGGATGAAGCGTGCCGCGCGTCAGACCATCGTCGACGCCTACGATCTGCAGTCAACGTGTTTGCCGCGAGCCGTGAATTTCGTCGAACGCGGGCGCGAGGAGGCGGCCACAGGTGCGTAGTCGACCCCGGCCGATTGCGGGCACCCCCCGTTTCCAATAAAATTGGCTCCATCGTCGATCGCGTGGGCGGAGATTGTCGGATGAGGCTCGTTCCTGCCGTTGTTTCGCTGGCGCTGCTGTTCGCAATACCGAATGCACTTGCCCAGGGCTCCTTCAAGCCGAGCGACGCCCAGAAAAAGCAGGCTCGGGACCACGCCAAGTCGATGGCGCCGAAGAAGCACAATCCGGCGGCGTGCCTCAGCCAGTGCCGAGTGAAGCCGGCCCGATACGGCTGCGTCGGCATTCCCGGTGCGTTCGTCTCAGTCGCGACCGAGCAGTGCTGCAAGAGCAAATGCGGGGCGTGATGCCGATGCCGGACGAGCTGTGCGACAGATCGGCCGTCGGGCTAAACCCAGGGGAGGGGCGATCCATGCGAAGACCGGGATCGTAGGGCCGGGAAGCGGAGAGCCCGCGACACGGTTGCGGAGTTACCTGGGACTTCGAACGCCACGGCGGGAAACCTCGCACACCGCCGTTCAACGTCACACATCCATTCGCATAATCTGCATTATGGAAAATAACTGCAGGTCTTCGCGAAAAAACATCTGGATATCCGACGTCACTCAATACGGCTAATCAACCGCGAGCCCCGCCTCCCGCACAACCAGGCGGCCGCGGTCGGGATAGTCGGTGATCAGGCCATCGACGCCCATCACGATCAAGGACTTCATGTCCTCCGGCCGGTTGACGGTCCATGGCACGACTTTCAGTCCGAGACGCCGTGCCTCCTCGACACGCGCTTTCGTAAGGCTCCGCCAATTCGGCGACCATATCGAACAGCCCGCAGCGATGACCAGGCGGGGCACGGACCCGCCGTGGCTTGCCAGACTCAAACCTGCCGTCCAGGGCGATGCCTGCCCTTCTCGATCCGCGACCGTATTGGTGCGCTCCGTCTCGGTGGTCAAACAACTTGTCCGCAGCCCCGGAACAAGTTTCCTGACCTCGATGAGCGTCCGCCAATCGAACGATTGCACCGTCGTTCGGTCCTCGAGACGATGCCGTGTCACCGCTTCAGCGACGAGGCGCGCGAACGTCGCCGGGTCCACGGTCTCCTCGGGGCGGTCGGGACGCAACTTCGTCTCGATGTTGAGCCTGACCGGTCGTCCCGCGACATGTCGGGCCAATTCGTCGAAACTGGGAACGGCCTGACCATCCGCCGGCACCTGCTCGGGCCACTCCCCTGCCGCCTGCGACGCGGGATTGAGCCGTCCGACATCGTACCGCCTCAGATCCGCGAACATGATTTCTCGGATGCGGCGGCTGGGCGCCGTGAGCCACCGCCCGTCCGGTCCACGCGTCAGATCAGGGTTGAGCATCGGATCGTGCGAGAGCACGAGGACGCCGTCCGCGGTAACCCCGAGATCGGTCTCCAGCGTCGTGACACCGATCCCGAGGGCCCGCTCGAAAGCTGCCATCGTGTTTTCCGGGGCAAGACCACGTGCGCCCCGGTGACCCTGCAGATCGAAGGCGGCAGCCGCGATCGGGCAAAGCACGAGCCCGAGCGCGGCGCGCCAAACGGCCGACAGTCCGGCCGTCAATGGTTGTCCCGCGGCAGGCCCTTCGTCTCGGCGATGCGCTGGTATTTCACGGCGGGCTTCAAAACCATGCCGTTGGACAACTCGTCCACGAGGCCGCGCTGGATCTCCTGCCAGGGTGTCTGGCTGTCGGGATACTTGTAGCCGCCGGCCTTCTGCAGCTCGGCGCGGCGCTTCGCGAGTTCGGCGTCGGAGATCAGGATGTTGGCCGTGCGCTTCTTGAGGTCGATACGGACCTTGTCACCGGTCTTGAGCAAGGCGAGCCCACCGCCGGTGGCGGCCTCCGGTGACGCGTTCAGGATCGACGGTGAGCCCGACGTGCCCGACTGCCGCCCATCGCCGATGCAGGGCAGCGACGTCACGCCCTTTTTCAGCAGATAGTCCGGCGCGCGCATGTTCACGACTTCGGCCGCCCCCGGATACCCCACCGGGCCTGCTCCACGCATGAAGAGCATGCAATGCTCATCGATGGCGAGCTTGGGATCGTCGATCCGGTGGTGGTAGTCCTCCGGTCCGTCGAAAACGATGGCGCGTCCTTCGAACGCCATGGGGTCCTTCGGGTTCGAGAGGTAGCGTTTGCGGAACTCCTCGGAGATCACCGAGGTCTTCATGATCGCGCTGTCGAACAGATTGCCCTTGAGATTGAGGAAGCCCGCCTGCTTCTTCATGGGCTGGTCGTAGGCCTTGATCACGGCCCGGTCCCACGAAAGCTTGCCCTTGCAGTTGTCGTAGAGCGTCTTCCCGTTCACCGTGATCGCCGTCTTGTTGATCTTGCCCTCCGCGATGAGTTCCGCGACGACTGCAGGCAGGCCGCCGGCACGATGATATTCCTCACCGAGGTATTCGCCGGCCGGCTGCAGGTTCACGAGCAGGGGAATGTCGTAGCCGATCCGCTCCCAATCGTCGTTGTCGAGTTCGACACCGATGTGGCGCGCGATCGCGTTGAGATGCACCGGTGCATTGGTCGAACCGCCGATCGCGGAGTTGACGACAATTGCATTCTCGAACGCGGCGCGGGTGAGAACTTTGGAGGGCCGCAGATCCTCGTGCACCATCTCGACGATGCGCTTGCCAGTCAGGTACGCCATCTGCTGGCGCTCGCGGTAGGGCGCTGGGATCGCCGCGCAGCCCGTGAGCGACATGCCGAGCGCCTCTGCCAGCGAGTTCATGGTCGAGGCTGTGCCCATGGTGTTGCAGTGGCCTGCCGACGGCGCCGAGGACGCGACGAGTTCGGCGAAACCTTTGTAGTCGATCTCGCCGCGCGCCATCATCTCGCGCGCCTTCCACACGATCGTGCCCGATCCCGTGCGCTCGCCCTTGTGCCAGCCATTGAGCATCGGCCCGACCGACAGCGCGATCGCGGGGATATTTACCGTCGCCGCTGCCATGAGGGCCGCCGGCGTCGTCTTGTCGCAGCCG
>CAYMEB010000053.1:16768-23455 GCA_964389095.1 uncultured Hyphomicrobiaceae bacterium | reverse complement strand
AGGGCTGTTTGGCGCTTGAATGCGACCCAGGCCCGTGTAAGCCCAACGACTACCTCTATCGCATCTAACCATGCCAACCGTTGATATTTCAGCCGGCCTGCTTCCCCCTCCGACGTGCTACGCGTCCGAGCAGGAGCGTCTCGATGCCTACGCCGCTGCACTGATCGCAAACCTGAACTCGGGCGCGGAATGGGCGACTTCCCAAACTGCACCTGGAAACTCGGCCCTGTATTGGTTGCGGACGGATGTCAGCAATCGCCCGATCGAGGTGATGAAGTTTTCGGCTGCGGCTGGAGATTCAGCGTTCATTCGACTGTCAAGTGAAGTCGTGTTTGCCGGCACCTCAACTGGAGCGTTGGGTGCCTACGCCGTCACCAACTCGCCTCCGTACCCGAGCGCCGCTTCAGCGTACCGCACTGGTCAGATTTACACGTTCCTGGCCAATCACACAAATCCAGGTGCCAGCACCTTGAACGTGGACGGAAAAGGCGCCAAAGCGATCACCAAAGATGGAGCGACCGCATTGTCAGCGAACGACATTCTGATCGGTCAGGTCGTTTCCGTGCTGTACGACGGTGTCAATTTCCAGCTGATCACCCAGAAGCGCGACCTGACGCGGAAAAGCCTGAAGCAGTTTTTCTACAAGGAAACTGCGACACAAGCGCTGCCTCCGGATGGAACCAGGTTGGATTTCAATCATGGATTTGTAAATCCACTGACAGGCGTTGGAATAATTCCTTCGTTTGTTCGGGTTGTGATCAAGAGACTTGCAGCTGGAAACGTCAGCTGGACGAGCACGACTGGAGCCGGGACTTTTACTTGGTATCCCGGACAGGAAGTCGAAATCGGGACGATGGCGCATTTTGGTGGCCCTCAAAGCGCAACGCCTAACTTCCTTACGTCGGTAGATTCGACTCAGGTTCACGTGTACTGCAATTATCCGACGTTTGCTCCTCCGTCGAACGATCTTTTCCCGACCTTGTTTTTCATCAGCGCTGCACTCGTCCCAGCCGACTACGGCATCAAAGTCTACGCGATGGCGCCGAACCCTGAGTACATCGAGCCATGAGAAAGACCCTCGCCCAAGCCAAGAACTCCACGATCCCGCAGGCTGTCGGTTTGGCCACCTGCGACGATCGCTTCGTCCAGCTGCTCAACGAGGCTCAGGCGCGCCTGGCGGATATGGGCAAGTGGTGGGGCACCTACAAGAAGCTGCGCCTGTGCGTCGTGGCCGGATGCATCACTTGGCCTCGGGAGGTCAAGACGATCGAGGCGATGAACGTCTGCGGGTACAACATTCCGATCCAGAACCAGTGGTACGAGTTCCAGACCGACACTCGGGCGCCGCGCACCGGATGCGGCCGCGAGGGATGCGAGCAGGACCAGCTGCTGGATCGTGGTATGGTCACGCAGTATCGCGACTCGGTTGGCAACTGCTACCTGCAAGTCCATCCGCAGTATCCCGCTGACGCTGGCAAGCGCGTGCTTCTCCAGGGGCTGGACCCGAATGGAGATCCGATCCGAACTCTCGACACGGTCACTGGCGAATACGTCTGGGGCGAGTACGTCACGTTGCCGAACCCGAACATCACGGCTTACGTTCAGACCCAAAGCCTCTTCAAACAGCCTGGCCTGACTGGCGCACAGAAGCCGCTGACTCAAGGCAGCCTCAGGATCATTGCGAACAATCAGATCACCGGTCTGCTGACCCAGGTTGCAGTCTGGGGGCCGAGCGAGCAGAACCCGGAGTACCGGCGCACGTACCTCATCAATATGCCCGAGGTCTGCGGTGGCACGAATGGTTGCAACACCAGCAACGACAACTGCTGCATCGACCATGGCGATGGATGCGTCCCGCCGGATGAGTCCTGCACCAACACGGTGGTCGAAGCCATCGTGCGCCTGGAGTTCATCCCGGCTGTCGTAGATTCCGACTGGTTGTTCATCGGAAATCTCCAGGCCATCAAGCACATGATGAAGGCGATCCAGAAGGAAGATCGCAACCAGTACCAGGAGGCTGAGCGCGAGATCCAGCTGGCGCTTCGCAGCTTGCGCAACGAACTGGAAGCCTACAGTCCGAACGAGCGCAGCGTGATCAACGTGCAGCCGTGGGGGTCGGCCAAGATCGAGTACCGCTTCGGAGGATTCATCTGATGGAGGTCGTCCCGGCACAACCGATGACATGGCTGGATTTCCTGGCCGACGAATCCGTGTCGTTCGACGACCGGCTCGATCGCTGGGAAGCGTTCGTTGCCAATCTTCCACCTCAGGAGTGCCCGCTGACGCACACATTCCCAGATGGGATGTACGTGCGAGAAATCTTCATGCCTGCTGGATCCGTTGTTACCAGCCGCATCCACAAGTTCGACAACCCGTTCTTCATCACCAGGGGCAAGGTCACCGTGGTCAGCGAGAACGAGGGATGCGTGACCTACACGGCTCCGTACTCCGGCATCACCAAGCCCGGGACGCGGCGCGTGCTGCTGATCCATGAGGACACGGTCTGGACCACGGTCCACCTCAACCTCGATAACAAGCGGGATACGGAAGAGCTTTTGAACGACCTCACCTACGTGAGGCAGAACCAATACTTACCATGTCATTCGTAGCCTCAGCAGTCACATTGGGCGTTGTAGGAGGAGCCGGGGGCGCAGCAATGCAAGCCTCCGCTGCAAGCGCAGCGCGCAGACAAGCTCGCGACGCAGCAAACCTACCGGGAGTAAACATTGGCCAGGCTCTCGGTGAATCAGCCGCCAATGCGCCTCGCGCCCGCGAAATGGAAGCTGAGCGCAACGCGTTTAACCGCGCCCAGCTATTGGAGTCCTTGGGCATCCAGGTGCCAGGCTACCAAGAGGCTCAAGCCAGGCGCGCTGAGAACGCGCTAGCACTGCTTCGAGGGGAACTTCCTCCGGATGTGTTGGCCCAGGTGCAGCGCAAGGCAGCCGGACAAGCCGTGCAAGGTGGATACGCGGGAAGTGCCGCTGGTCGAAATCTCGTTGCCCGCGACATCGGGAGAACAAGCCTTGATCTCGCCAACCTTGGTGGTCAGCAGTTTGCCAACATTCTCGGAACCACGCCATTGGCTCCGTTGGCTAACTACGAATTCACTCCGCAGCAGATTGCTGCATTACGCGGCGGAGAACGCAGCGCACAACAGCAGGCGCTACTTGGCGTTGCGGGAATGCCCAGCGCAACTGGAATTGCAGGACAGGCACTTGGTTCCCTTGGAAGCGGATTGACCAACCTTGGATTCGCCCAACTTGGAACGCAGTATCGCGGCGGAGGAACCGGATCGAATTGGGGCGGAACACCGCAGCAAGCCACCGGCTACAATCAAGGAACCTAACCTATGGCCAACCCATTCTCAGGACTCGAAAACATCGGTCAGTCGTACCTCGCAGGCGTGCAGCTGGCACAGCAACGCCAACTGCGCGAGGAGGCTCTGGCGCAGCGGCAGGAAGAGGCGCGGATACGCGAGAGGTATTATCAGGATCTGATCGACCAGCGGCGCGAGGCGGCGGCGTTGGCAGCGAAGAACCGCGAAGACATCCTGAAAGAAAGGTTTGGCGAGGGCCTGGTCTACGAAGCGGACGGAGTCACAATCGACCTGGTGGAGTCGGCCAAGAGGGCCAAGAGCATCAAGGACCTCGATGCGCTGGCGGCCGCCGCCGGTAAAGCCAGCATTCTTCAGCAGGCGTCTGGTTTTGGAGACAAGCTAGAGATTCCAGAGGAGCTAATGAAGCGTCCTGCATTCAACCAGGGGCGCGCCGAGGGACTGGTTTCGGTGTCTGAGACGCGTCTCAAGATGCCTGGAATTATGGCGTCGCAGGGGTTTGCACCCACCGACATTCCTGCAAGCCTTGAATCAGCAATCAGAGGAACCGCTGCTGTGGATTACTCGCCTGAAATGCTGTCTGCACGCGCAGCTGGAGGAGAACCTGTGGTGAATCCGGACCTCTACAAGGGACTAGATTTGCGAACGGTCTACGGAACGACATACGCGAAACCGAAAAAGGTCGTGGAGCAAAAAGCCCCAAAGACCGAATACCCAGGCACGATGAGAATCCCGCTCGATGAAGGCGACCTGACAGTTAAGCTGACGCCGCAACAGCTTGCGGAGAAGCTTTCAAAACTTGGTGCGCCCGCAGCTGCCGCCACAAACGTCACTCCAGTCTTGAGAATCGTGGGAGGAGCAGGTAACAGGTCTGTTCAGAGATAATCGACTATGCCTAAGCTCGTTGACGTTGAAAATATCGGGTTGATCGAAGTGCCCGATGACATGGGCGAAAACGAGCTTTTGGAGTTCGTTAATACCCTTGATCAAGGTGCAATTCCCGCCGCTGGATCCGCGTTGATGCGCGAGGGCGGCCGCATGGCTGGCGGAGCCATGATGGGCTTGACGCGTCTTGGGCTTGAAGAGCCGGCGCCATTGATTTCAGCGGCGCAGGCCGAAAGCCCTGCGGCTATGGCAGCCTACGAGCGCAGGCAAGCTGCCTGGGAGCAACGCACCAAAGAGGTGCCCCCTGACGTGCTAATGAAGCGCGCAGCGATGCTTGAAGCCAGCCCAACATTCCAGATGGGCAAGGCGCTTCAAGAGGGCGCAAGGGAGGCGTTTCCGGTTAACCCACTTCGAGAAGAGGATTTTCTCACCCAGGTTGCCAGTGGATTAGGGTCGCTTCCAATGTCCGCGTTGCCTGGCGTCGGGTCGGCGGTCTACGCATTCAGCACCGCCGAAGATGCGGCTCAAAGGGCTGGCCAGTTTTACGACGCCAAGATTGCGCAGGCGTTGGCTGAAGGCAACACGGCGGAGGTGAATCGGCTTCAAGCCGAAAAGCCTGTCAAACAGTACCAAGCAGCCTTCTACACTGCGCCGATTGGCGGGCTTACAGAGCGGGCTATCGGAGCGGTGCCAGCAATCGAGCGGGCAGTAGCCGGAAAGGCTGGTAAAAACCTCCTAAAAGATATTCTGGTTCCGACGGCTGGGGAAGCTGCCCAAGAGGGATCAGAGCAGTGGCTTGGAAACGCGGTTGCCAAGAAGACATACAACCCCGAGCAGAAACTGGGCGAAGGCGTTTACGATTCAACTTCAATCGGTGGTACGGTAGGTGGCTTGGTTGGGTTGGTGACCGGTGGAGCGGGGCGTTATGGGCGCGGTCGCAGAATGGCTCAGATCCAGGAGCAACGCCTTGTCGAGGGGCCCGCACCTGGTGGGCAACGGTTGCAGGAACTTATCAATCGCCAGGCTGCTGGAGAATCTTTGATAGCCGGAAGGCCGGGCTCATACATGAGTCTGCTCGACGAGGAAAACGCCGCCATCGGCGGTGACCCGTCAAACCCTCTCCCCAACGCCACCGCCACCCTCGCTGGAATCAACTCTGGTGGCGCGCCGTCTGGGCCGATTAGGATTACGCCGCCTGTGACCGGTGGCGCTCCGGATGAAGTCAGGATTCCAGAGATGGCTTTGGAGGCTGACGTGGCTGAAGAGGAGGCTGCCGGCACGCCGACCATCGACATCAATCGCCTCGATGATCTTCGATTAAAGGCTGAATTGGGAACCATCCAGCCTGACGAGCTTGAAGAACTGCGCGGGATACATAACCAACTGGGTCTCTCTGAGCCGGTTGTTGCTGCACCCGCAAAACCCCCAACTACCACCACAGATGCCGTTCAAGAACAAGGCGCAGATGAAGGCGTGCTTCGCCGAGAAAAGCCGCAACCCGAAGAGCAAGTGGGACTGCCAAAAATGGCTGAAGGAGGGCGGCCTGCCGAAGGAGCCGGGGCCGAAGCCAAAGCGGAAGTCGTCCCGCTGACGATTGATGAGACGCGGGAGTACAACAACATGGTCGATGCCGCCGCTGGTGGGTCGATTTATGATGTGTTTTCTCCCGATCAGATTGATCGTTTTGAGGAACTCGCTGGCCGCGTAAGCCAACTTGAAAGCGCCGGTTACGAGTTCGATGAGGCCACTGGTTGGACCAAGCCTGGAGTAACCACGGCCCCGGCCGCCACCGCCATCGCTCCTGCCGCTGCACCAGCCGCTCCCATCCACGAAGAGAACATCCGGGACAAGACAGGTATCCTGCGCGGGTGGATTCTCAAGCGGCGCTCTGCGGACGAGAGGGGCGCAAGCGAATCACTGAAAGCGTGGGGAAGGAAGTTTGACGAGTGGGCCAAGCTCTATCGCGATAGACCGTTCACTGGAACCATCGAAGACTTCGTTACGAAGTACATCGCGGATTTCGATGGCAAGCAGATGGCTCAGGACTTTTCCAAAGACCAACTGGAAAAGCTCAAGAGACTGCTGCTGACTCAAACCAACATCGAGGATCGCACGGAGGGTTCGCCTATCACCCAGCCATGGGGAGGCACTGTGTCTTTTTACGATGCTTCATCTGGAGCACTCGGAATGGTGGTCAAGGCGCAGAGGATTCAGGAGGCGCCCGCTCCCGCTGCACCCAAGCCCGCAGCCGCTCCTGCGGCCCCAGCACCCGCGCCAGCCCCCGCGATCGCCACCCAGACCGTTGGCTTCGGCAAACACGCCAATGTCCTGGTCAAAGACCTCTTCGCGCAGCAGCCGGACTACGCCGCTTGGCTGGTCCGAAGCACCAGGAGCGCCGCACCTGGATCGCGCACTCGGCAGGTGGGCGACTACATCAATTCACTGCCCGAGTACCAGAAGTCTGTAAC
>CAYMEB010000053.1:0-16668 GCA_964389095.1 uncultured Hyphomicrobiaceae bacterium | reverse complement strand
CTCGGCAGGTGGGCGACTACATCAATTCACTGCCCGAGTACCAGAAGTCTGTAACCGAAGAGAAAGCGAAAGCTGAAGCAATCCTAACCGATGAAAACCAAGCTCTCCTTGCCAACCTCAAGATCAACGCTCGGCAAAACCCGGATGGCAGCATCACCCTCCGTGGCAAAACTTATGACCGCCAGGACGACCTCCGCGCTGCCGGGGGAGTCTACTCCAGCATCGGGGGCGACAAGTTCTACACCATCTCTGCCTCCGGCCTTGGGCAGTTTATCGAGCGATCAAGAGCTGATTCAGGGGCTGCTGGCGGACAAAGAAGTAGTGGCCCGGCTTATTCCCGTAATGCTGAACTCCGAAAACTCCGAGAGGATGCTGACAACCGGCCCGACCGAAGCGGACTGGACGGAGGCGTTGACAACTATCTTGGCGTAGAGACCCAGGGGCTTATCCGGCAGGGAGAAGCGTTTGGGATTCCAAGGATCGTTGGAGATGAGCAGCTGGAAGACGCAGCCATGATGGTCCGAGCGTTTTCAGAACGAGACACTCGCCCGTTCTTCATGCTTTCCAGCGCGCCTGGAACTGGAAAGACGTTCGTGTTGGGGGCCGGTATTCGCGAGATGCGGGAACGTGGCGCTAAGAAAATCATCTACGTCACGCTCAATCAGGGGTTGATCAAGCAGATCAAGCAGGATCTCAAAGCCTACAATATCGGAGACGTAAAGTTCATCACCTACTCGGAGATGAAGGATTTGCCTCCGGAGGACTCTGACGTGCTGATTTTTGATGAGGCGCACGCGATCAAGAATCTGACCGGAGCAGGGTCTGAGCAGGCCAAGAAGGCGCAGGAATGGATCCAGCAAACCAAGTTCCCCATCTTCTCAACTGCGACGCCGTTCGAGAACCCGACTCAGACAGCCTACCTGCTAAACACCGGGATCTTTGACTCGTTCAACGGTGATTACAAACAGTTCGCTGCGGCCTACGGAGCGACGCCCATCAAGGACAAAAACGGTCAGGTGGTCAGAACGGTTTGGCTCCCTACCAAGACCAACGAGCAGGATCAAATTGCGGCGAGAAACTTCTTCCGAAAAGAAGGCATCTTCACGGCCAGAAAGACCCGATTGCCGGCCGAGCAAGTTGATTCGCGCCTGGTAGCAATCAAGGGAGACCAGCAGTGGACGGACGTCTACAACGCGTTTTCCGACGAAGCGGAAGCGCAGAAGGGTTCGCTAGATGGCACTGAAAAGATGTGGGTGATCAACTTCAAGAAGCGCCTGCTGGAAGCGTCCAAGGTTGGAAGTGCGATTACCGAAGCCAAGCGGGCCCTGGAGGCTAAACGCTGGCCAATCATTTTCGTTGAGACTAAGGCGGAAAGAACCATCGACATCAACGAACAGAGACGTCTCCAGCAGGAGTTCAAGCGTGCCAAAGCGTTGGCTAAAATGATGGGCGGAGAATCGCCCAGGAGAAGCGATTATCCCGGCTTGCTGTCAGACGGATTGATCAACGTGCTGGAAGCAACGATGGACAAGATGGGTGTATCGGTAATCTCCATACCGTCTTCTGAAGAAGTGATCAAAAACGAGATCGGCGCCGACAGGGTCGCGATCTTCACTGGCACCCTTCCGGATGCGCAGGCCCAGAGGAACCTTGATCGTTGGCGCAAGGACAAGCCGATGGTCCTGGTCGCCACCATGGCCAAGGGGGGCACCGGGCTGTCGCTGCACGACAAGACCGGCAATCATCCGACGACCCAGGTCAACGTCAACCTGCCGTGGACCGCCACTCAGGTTGAGCAGGTTTCGCTGCGTTCCGCACGGTATGGCCTCAAGGGCAAAGCCCAGATGCAGTGGCTCTTCGCCGACAACATCCCGTTCGAGCGGGAGCTGGCCCAGCGGGTTGGTGGCCGCATGAGGGACATGGGCGCGTTGGTTCAAGGAGAAGCCGGCGCCACCGCCGCCAACATCAAGAACTTCAATTTCGAGGATGAATCGTTCTCGGAGGTTAATGCCGCTGAAGCGGCTAAGCAGGACCTGACACAAGAGGAACCAGCTGCGCCTGCTGCCGCTCCGGTCGCGCCAACCGTGACGGCTCCCGTTGCCGCACCTGCGAGAGGCCGCAAAGCCCGCGAATGGGCGTTCAAGGGAGACATTCTCGACGACATCATTGCACTCGGGGGCGTCATGTCGCGTTCTCAGGCCGAGAAGGAAGGGCGTCTGGAGGGCATCAAGAGTCTCTACGACGACGCGCCGAGGCTGGATGCGTACTTCAATAAAATATTCGCAGGAAGGTCACGCGGAACAACAAGCCGAAACCAGCCAGATGTGCTTCTCCAGGAGCTTGCCATGGAAAATCCTGGCAAGTACGGCAACATGACTGTGGCCGATTTCTGGTCTGAAATTGAGAAAGCTGCCCGTGGCCGCAAGGGCGACGTTGCCGCACTCAAGGCAGAGCAGAAAGCTGCCGAAGCGGGCGCCGCCGAGGCTCAAAGCCTAGATGCCTTCTTGCAGGCTCAGGACGAGGCGTTCGTTGATGCCCAAACCGAAGGGATGCAGCGTG
Source organism: uncultured Hyphomicrobiaceae bacterium (assembly GCA_964389095.1). Taxonomy (GTDB): domain Bacteria; phylum Pseudomonadota; class Alphaproteobacteria; order Rhizobiales; family Hyphomicrobiaceae; genus JABFRJ01. The sequence goes on along the minus strand of CAYMEB010000053.1, from coordinate 14,109 downwards.
CCGGAGAGCCTGATGGACCTGTCGAGATTTCCGTTGGCGATCTCGCCATAGGGGATCGGTTCTACGTTCAGGGCGAACTCTTTGAGGTGACCTCTGTCACGCCAGAAGGGCAGTACACGATTCGGGATGGGCAGAAGTTCGGGGTTCAGCAGCTGACGGAGTATGACACGCTGTTTGTTGATCGACCGCCCGATCAAGGTGGACCTTCTGGAGAGGGGCCAGGACCCACTGGTCCTCGCAGACCACGCCTTACAGAAAAAGAAACTCAGGGAGACCTCATTGCCAGCACGCAAGCCGAGCAAATCACATTGACCGGAGAAGAGGGGATTGATGTTGAGGCTAGGCGGGAAAAAGCCCAAGCCGAGGCACGCGCCGCTGCTGAAGCCAAAGCAGCGCAGGATAAGGCGCAGATGAAAATGGATTTCGGTGACGCCATCTCCGAAGCCTCCGACGCCATCGCGCAGTTCGTCGAATCCATCACGCCCAAGGCCGGCATCACCGAGGGGCCGACGCCGGAGGAATCCGCCCGCCGAGTGCTCGATGCTCTGACCAAGCTGGCGGCTGTTGCAATTCGCGCCGGCATCCAGAGCGCGTCGCAGTGGGCGACCAGTTTGCGGCTGAAGCTCGGACCCGCGTTGCAGCACGCCTGGGATCGCGCTCAGGGATCGACCGCCGAGCCGACGCCTGAGGTGATTGCCGATGTCGCCAACCTGCCGGAGCAGGCGACCAGCAGCGACTTCGGGATGATCTACAGCACGCCAGGTGAACCGGTGACAACCAAGCGTGGCGCGTTCGAGGATACCGTGGCGGGCCGCAGGTCCCGTACACCCGAGGTACAGAATGCCGGATTGCGACTGGCGATTGACGCGTTCAATGAGGCGGGAGTGAAGTTCCGCCAGGTGGGAGACGCCTTGTTCGCGCCTGTCGAAGGGGTGGATCAGGAAGAGGCCGGGAGGAAGCTGATTCAGATCGCCAAGGATAAGATCCGAGACGCCAAAGCAGCCGGCCGTAGTGACACCATCGCAGAACTGATCCAGTCGCTTCGCAACCACTTTGGTGCATCCGAGGCGTTCAGCCCGGAGACCCGAGACGAACTGTACCTTATCGGTCAGTCCGAGGCGTCTGAGTTCGGACGCAACTTGGCGAGCCTGAAAGCCTCAGTGAAAGACTTCGTCGCGCTCGCCCGCAACGTGCGCGGATTCCTTACATCCGCGATCTACGACAACTTCCGTGGCGAGAGCGTGAAAGGTGTGCTCGACAAGATCGTGGCCGAGTTCCGATCTCAATTCACCGAATCCGAAATCCAGAAGATCATCGGAGAGAAGCCGGACCTCCAGCAGATGCTCAACCGATTCGGCGTACTGGCTCTGGCTGACACCGGTGGGCGCGTGTACCGCGCTGTCCAGGCGCGCCTGAAGACCAAGAAGCCTCCGACGCAGAAGGCCAAGGAGCAGCGCGAGATTGAGAATGAAGCTATCGAGCAAATCATCCAGAACGCTTTAGCCCTCGGGGTCACGGAGCCTCCTCAGCCTCCGAATCGCAAACTCACCGCCGACGAACGCCTAGCCCTGATGACCCGTCCAGCGACGCAGGCCAAGGTGCAGAAGGCTACCGAGGATGCGGTCAAGGAGGCCGAGTTCAACGCCGGCTGGAAGGCCATGATGGCTGAGGCAGCAGGCGACGAAGAACTCCTTGCCCAGTACCGCGATGCCATGGCGGCCGGAGAGGATCCCACTCCGGAGGCCATCGAGGCCGGACTGGACCTGCCGCAGTATGCCCACTGGCGCACCATCCGCGACGGGTTCCTCAACTACTCGCCGACGACACTCAAGCTCGCCCAGGACGTGATCCGTGGTCGGTTCAAGGGCACGCAGTTTGGAGCGAAGAAGGTCGTCCCGCCGGCGCCCGCGAAGATCGACCTGGCGCGCCTGGTGCAACAGCCCAACGCCGAGATGAGCCGCGTTATCGGAGAGCAGCTGGCCGCAATCAGCAGGATCATGTCGCTCGAAGGAGCGACTCCTGAGGCCAAGGCCCGCGTGATGCAGATGATCACCGCGAATGTCGGATCCCAGGTGCAACTGGCCCGCCAGCGGGTGCTGAACAACTTCCTGGACGTGAAGGCCAAGACAGGCCCCACGACCGCCAGTGATCGTCTCCAGCGGCTGATCAACGCCGGTATCACTGAGGACCCACGCTACCGCTCCCAGAAGACCCGCGACCTCCTGAAGCGCGTCGCCAAGACCTACCTGAACGCCGCCGAGCTTTCAGGCATGGCAACCCGCACGCGCCAGGAGAAACTCGCGTTCCTCACCGGAAAGCTGAACCAGATCACGGCCGCCCAGAATCTGACTGACGAGTGGATGCAGGGCGCCGTCTGGACCTACCTCACCGAGCGGATGATGGAAGCCGAGAATGCGGCCGTGGCTCAGATCGTGGGCGCCAAGGACGTGAGCTTCGATCCGGCCCAGCCCAAGACCGAAGCCCAGGTGGCCGCAGAGCGAGCCAAGGCCGTCGAGCGTCTGGCCGGTGGGATCCGGGCCGGACTGTTGGACCAGCGCATCGCTGAGAGTGTGGCCAGGAACCCGGCGCTACAGCGCCTGGTGCCCAAGATGAGCGACCTGGTGAAGCGCGTGCTGGCAACACCGCAGGCGGGGCAGGCCAAGCTCGCCAAGGCGTTCTCGGATGCACTCCTCGCGGAACTGGCGATCGACCAGTCACTTGCGGACAAGACCGGCCTAGCGCTGGCCAAGGCGTTCGAGACGAAGTTCGAGCGGGCGCGCATCCAGGCGCTCGATCGAGCCGTGAAGAAGCTCACCCCCAAGGAACGCGAGGAGGTCGGGCCTGGTCGCCCGCTTTGGCAGAAGATCGAGGAGTTCGTGAACGCCGGAGGCATGAACTCGGCGGCGCTCCTGCAAAGCATCGCCAAGAAGTCTGGCTGGAAGGTGCCTACAGAGGAGGAGGTTTCTCGATTCCGAGACCTCGCCCGCATGGAGCAGGAACTCAGCACGGCCACCGAAGAGGAGATCAAGGCCGGCATGACGGATGACATCAAGGCCGCAAAGAACGAAGGCAAGCGCATGGACATCATGCGTGAAATCCAGATGCGTTGGGCCCGCATGACCATGCCGATCCGTGGTAATAGGAAGAACCTGGCTAGGGCGATCAACGAGTTCACCTCTGCGAACCTGATCCTTAAAACTGGGTTCATCACTAAGCAGCTGATCGACGTTGCCACTCAGATGTTCATCTACACGCCGACGCGTGCAGTGGCGACGGCCGCAGAGCGATATCGCACGAGTCGCGATCCGAACCGCGCCAATCGGCTTTGGAAAGATACCAGCAACGCGCTCGAGGATGCCTACAAGGCGCGTTTCAAAGCGTTAAACATGGCCCTTACCGCCGCGTTGGAAGCAGCCAAGGGCCGCGCCGAGAAGGATACCATCATGGGCATCCAGAGCGGCATCCGGGCGCTGGACCGAATCAACGCGCAGGCGACCGAGTACTACAAGAACGGAGACTACGCCCGGGCTGCAATCACTCGGCTGATCGGTGTTGCACAACTGGCGTTCCGGTTTGCCTCATCGCTCGACGCTTTCCAGGGTGTCCTAGCCGAGCAGCAGGAGATCGGCGCCTGGACTGAATCCCAGCTGCGCCTTCAGGGCATGGCGCCCGAGCAGGCCCGCAAGACCGCCAAGACCATCATCGGAGATGCGCTGGCCGAGTACGCGCTCGCTCAAGCGATCGTTGGTGATGATCCGAATGTCGCACCGAAGGATCGCCGCGCAGCCGCCTGGAACATCGTGCGTGCCCGGCAGTACCAACGCGTTCGTGCAGCTGGTCTCGATGCAGGCGCGCTCAAGGAACTCACCCAAGAACTCCGATCAACCATTGGCTGGAACATCGAGGAGACAAAGGGACTTGGCGGTTTGATCGGTAAAGGCATGAAGGGCGCCAGCGAATTGCTGGCCAACATCGGCATCCCGAACCCTGTTGGAAGGTTTTCCAACGCTATTGCGATCGGGGTCAACCGTGCGCTCACGTTTGCGGGCGGCGGATTTGTCCCGAAAGCCTTCGAGAAATCCGCTTGGTACAAGACCGAGACCGACAAGACCCAGCGCAAGATCGAGGCCGCGACGGGGCTCGGACTGTCGGGCGCCTTGGCTGCGCTGGTTCTGTCTGGCGCGATGCGAGTCTTCACCCGTTGGCCCGACGACAAGGAAGAGGCGGATCTCATGGAGCGTGAAGGGCACAAACCCAACACGCTGGAACTGGACCTTCCGAACGGTAAGATGCTTGTCGTCTCGCTGAACACAGGTCCGATCCAGATCGCCCGGCCGGCGCTGATTGCCCTCGGAGAGGCATCTTACCTGGTCGCTCGTCGCAATCGCATGAACCAGAAGGCGGAGGCTGCGGCGAAGAAGAAGGGCCTGAAGTTCGAGCCCCGCGAATTGACCGGCAAGGAGATCGGTGAGGCGCTCGCCTGGGGAGGCTTGTCTGCCGTGACTCAGGGCCGCACCGCATCTGGAATGATTGGCGCGGGTTCGTATCGAGGCTCTCTTGATTTCGGCAAGATCGCCGCCGGAGCCGTCAGCCCGCTGATTCCATTCGGCCCGCTCATGCGCGAGGCCACCGCCATGTCCGGGGCCCAGTTCAACCCCAAGGACCAGACCTTCATCAACCTCCTGGCGCCAACGCCTTGGACCGGCAAGGTGGATCGCAACTTCCTGGGAGATCCCGTGGGTACGCCGCGTGCCCAGGAGCGCATCCTGTCAATTTTGACAGGCGGAACCACTATCGCAGGTGGAGACGATCCTGATCGCGCCTACCAGGTGCTGGCCAAGACCGGATGGACGCCGGCTACTCCGCAGAGCAACAAGTTCTTCCAGTTCGGCCGCGTGCAACGCCAGGCCACGCCGGAGGAACTGACCAGGTTGCAGGAGGTCCGGGCCATTGAACTCAAGAGAGGAATCTCGCAGCTGGATCCCGCGACCGCGACCAAGCGACAGCTGGATAGGATCGAGGACCTTGCCAATCTGAGGGCGAAAAGAGCCATCGGAGCCCGCTGATTCTTCTAGACACACGACGCCACTTGCCATACGTTGACTGACGTATGAGCAACCTACAAGTCGCAACCACCCAGCAATCCCCCATCAGCGCATTCTCTTCGGAGAACGCGTTCGTCTCCGTGCAGCGCATGGCCAAGGCCCTTGCGTCCAGCACGCTCGTTCCGGACTCGTACCGGGGCGAGGCCAACTTGGGCAACTGCATCATCGCGCTGGAACTGTCACAGCGCATCGGCGCCTCGGTCATGGCCGTGATGCAGTCCATGGTTCCCATCCACGGCAAGCCCACCTGGTCTGCGTCGTTCCTAATCGCCACTGTGAACAGCTGCGGACGCTTCTCTCCGATGCGGTTCCGCTGGGTCGGAAAAGAGGGGACAGATGACTGGGGCTGCCGCGCCTTCGCGGTCGAGCGCGAGTCCAACCTCGAACTGGTCGGCGCCTTGGTGACGATCGGCATGGCCAAGGCCGAGGGTTGGTACGGCAAGAACGGCTCCAAGTGGAAGACCATGCCCGAGCAAATGCTCCAGTACCGCGCCGCTGCGTTCTGGTGCCGCGCCTACGCGCCCGAGATCGCGTTGGGTATGCACACCTCGGAGGAGATCCAGGACACGCCGGTGACCCAACAGGTCGTGCAGCCGTCGGTCGCCGCGACCGTGACCGCGTCCGTCGTGGACGTGACGCCGACTCCGCCCGAGCCCAAGGCCCGCCGCAAAAAGGCCGAGCCTGAGGCCATTGCGGTTGCGGAGCCCGTGCCAGCACCGCAGCCGGAGCCGACGCCTGCGCCGGTCCCGGAGCCCGAGCCCGCCCCGCTTCCCTCCGCTGACCCAGTCGAGGCCACCGTTGATTCCACCCTGGCCCAGATCGGGATCACCTACTCGCAGCTGGCGAAGCTCGCCACCGATCTCGAGTGGTGGCCCGAGGCTGACACATACCCGACCGCAGACGATCTCCCGGAGGAGATCAAACTGTGGGTCATCCGGAACAAGCGCGGCATCGCTCGGGCCCATCAGAAGGCGGGAGGTGCGGCGTGAAGGAGGTATCGCTGATCGGTCAATGTTTTCACACTTTCAAAGACGATAACCTGCATTGGCAGGGAGTCGTGATCGGAAATCCGGAACCAGGATGGTATCTGGTTCAACTTTTCGAGTGGGCGTTCGGAACACCAAGTAATCGCCAGATAGTTAGAATCGAAGACATGAGCAAATGGCTCTTTTACAAAGACGCTGATCAAATGAAAGAAGCCTACAACCGCAAGTATTCTGGAGTCACAAAATGAAGCTCGTCCACCCCATCGACGTAAACGCCTACCGCAACCACCCCGCGATCAACATCTCCAGCCTGAAGGGATTCTCCCGCAGCCCGCTGCACGCCATGATCGGGTTTGAGGAGGAAAAGGAGCCCACCGAGGCCATGGCCATCGGGTCGCTGCTGGACCACAAGGTTCTCGGCACGCCGTACCTGTGGACCACGTCGCCATTCGACGACTTCCGGACCAAGGAAGCACGCGCCTGGAGAGACGAGCAGGCAGAGCGCGGGGTCACCGTGTTCAAGCAGGACGCCATCGAGACCGTCGAGCGCATGGTCGAGTCAGTCAGGAAACATCCAGTTGCGTCCCGCCTGTTCGCAGAGCCCGGTCGCGCCCAGGTGGGGATGTTTGGAGGTTTTGAAACCGGAAAAGACGAGGCGATTGAATGCCTCAAAGTCAACTGCTGCGAGCGCAAGGGTCTGATCGACTGGCTGCCCGCCAAGACGCCGGTGATCGTGGATCTCAAGAAGACCCGGGATGCCAGCAGAGCCGGGTTCCGGCGCCAGATCGGCCAGCTGCGCTATGATGTTCAGGCCGCGTACTACCGGGACCTGTACCGTGACATCACCGGCGAGAGCCGCGCATTCCAATGGGTCTGTGTCGAAGACCAGGCGCCGTATGCCGTGGCCGTGTACCAGCTGGACACCGAGTCGTTGGACAAGGCCAGCGCCACCTGGCAGTCGTGGATTCGTCAATGGATGGTCTGCGAGGACACCGAAGACTGGCCAGGCTACAACGGAGACGAGACCCAGATCATTCAATCCCCAGCCTACATTCTGAAAGATGAAAGCCCCATCACGTGAATCCATCGAGCGGCTTTTAGGACCGCAACCTCCGCTGCCGGTCATCGAAAAGAAGCGTCCGCGTGGCATCTGGTCTGCCATCAGCAAGGTTGAGTCAAAGCAGATCGCGGATTTTTTTCGGAAGAATCCAACCTACAGTCTTAACGAACTGAGCAAACGATTCAATCGTTCGCCTGGAGCCATTTGTACCCTGCTCAAGAGGGAGGGCGTGCGATGAACCAGATGATAGCAAACGCCGTAGCACGCGGGTGGATTTCGTTTCCTGATCCAGCTGCGGTGCCAGCACACGTCGAGGCGCCGAAGTTCAACGCCAAGCGCGCCTGGAAATTATGGAACGAAGGCCGGAGCCTTGACTACGTGGCCAGGGCGATCGGTGTGAAGAAGCGCGCTGTTATGGCGATTATCTTGGAGGGGAAGCCGTGAGCGCAGACGACAAAGCCGACGCAGCTTGGAACGATTACATCGACCAACAACAAGAGGAAAAGATCGAAGAGCTTGAGCGCGAACTCAACGCAGCGAACGAACGCATCAAATGCCTCATCGAAGAGCGCGACAGAGCGAATCGATTGGCCGACTGGAAATGGAGCCTGCGCGGTGAGTTTGAATCGCTGCTTGGAACCGACAACATCGAGAAGGGAATCAAAGCGGTGAAAGAAATGAAGCAACGCATTAAGCGGCTGGAGGAGGCGGGGGATGATTTGCATGACGGATGGCGTGGCAATCGTGAAAACAAGGACAAATATCTTTGGGCATGGCTTAAAGCCAAAGAGCCCAAGCTATGACCTTCTCCCAATCCGGCCAGCTGCCAGCACACCAGTACTGCTGGGTCGATCTCTCGTTCATCTCCAACCAAACAGGGTTCAAACCATGCGTCTGGTTCGGGCTGGTCTCGATCCCGGGGCGCGCCTGGGGATGCACGATCATGCTCGAGTGCGGTGCGGTCTACCGGGCGGTGCCCCCGCACGCGCTGGCATTCCACGACCACCCGGAGCCTGACTGGCGCATCGAGCACGCCCAGCGGTGGGACTGCTACGGCCGGGAGTTCACGACCATCGAGTACACCTACCTGCGGGGCGTGAGCGTCGAGGCCAAGGCCGGCGCGCTCCTGCGGACAGGAGAGTACCTCTTCACAGCGGCGCCCATCGACGACGGCTTCAGTCGGCACCCAGAACAGGCCAAGGAGTTCATGTTCATCAAGCTGGACAACGGCCGGCTCACGATCCAACCCACCGACAGGGTGTTGTTCCACGACCTATCCTTTGCCACTCCCGAGTGGCCCACTCACCTGAAAACCACGACCACAACATACTCATGCGAATCCTGAAACGAATGGGGCGCCCGCCGGTGCCCTTCTGGCAGCGACTTGTCATCCGCTGGAGTCCTGCTGCAATCACCGACCGCGCTCTGGTAGAGCTGTTCCACCTGTCGATTGCAACCATCCGCAAATACCGCTATGGACTGGAAAGAAATCGCACACTTGCTATCCGAGAGGATAGCCTGCGGGTGCAGTCAACCGGACCCGTGTTGGACGTGCCAGCAGGCACTCAAACGGTTCAAGGCCGCGCTGAATGAAGAAGCGCGCACCCAAGAAGCCACTCGACGATCCATCCACCGCCATGCTCCGGATAAACCTCACCGGTAACCGGTGCGTCTGTATTGACATCACCGAGCTATCGGACCGTGGCCACAAGGACGTGATTGGAATCTGCGTGACGCACTCGCAGGAGCCAGAGACGCTCCTGGCGAATCTCAAGCGTGTTCCCGGCGTGACCGGAGCGTGGATCGACATGAGCATGGACGACTTTGAGTAGCTGACGTGGCCGGGGTGGTTTCCATAGTTTTCCACCCATCGGTCTGGCATCGGCGCATCCCCCGCCTGGCATTGGATCACCAGGTGGGGGAACTCTACAGAAAAAGCCCCCGGGACCTCTCAATCCCAGGGGCTCACAAACTATGACCCTACAAGCGGTGGTAGCCTACGCTTTACGTGGCACAGCCGCAAGTAGTTTTATCACCCGATCCGCCAACTCCTTCGATGGCTTGAACACCACCTTCGGCCTGGGCGGAATCGGGATCTCGACCTCGGGCTTCAGCGGGTTGCGGCCAACCATCGGCTTCGTCCAGCGGACCTCAAACTTCCCGAAATCGGGCAGCGACAGTTCCCCTTTCAGGACCTCTTCGGTCAGCACGTCCATCACGCAGTCCACGACCTGTTTGGCGTGAGGCACCAGGAGTCCGCATTCCTCGGAGACGCGTCTGGCGATCTCAATTCGTTTCATTCTTGGATCCCTGTTCTCCCCGGCCCCCCTGTTCAACCATCTCCTGGATCGCTCGACGCGCCACAGCGCCTGCCATCAGAGCAGCCGTAGGACGCGCCTGACTGCCATCCTCGGGCAGCGGCGGATCAACCCGCAGCGACAGGTAGAACCCGCCGTCGGCGTCTTCGATCTCGATCGTGACCTTCCGCTTCGTGACTTCGTCGCTCACTCCACCCTCCTTCCCTGCACGCGGGCCGTGCGACCCTCGGCCGGCCACGGGGGCGGAACCTTCGAGGCCCGGTTGATCGAATCCACCAGCGCCGGGTTCGTGACCGGTTCGACCAGCTGCGACTTCACCGGCTGCTGGACCGTCGTGTTGCCACGCGGCCCGTTCACCACGATGCCCTGCACGCGGACGGTCCTGCGCTTGTTTATCTCGACCATCTGATCACTCCGCCGCTGGCGATCCTCGGGCGTGAGGGTCTTCGGGCGACCACGGCCGCGACGACCCAGCTGGGACGCCGCCTGACTGACTGCGGGAGGCACCAGCGGTGCCTCTTCGTTCGGTTGGTTCTCTGTTTCCATATTCGTTCCCGCGTTACTGGCGCGGATCGGTGCCGCCTGCGAGGGAAGCACCCATCCGAGCCCGCACCCGCCTCCAATACGCCAGGGTCGCCCGGCGCTTCCACCCGTTCGGCCCGCCATGCCAGACCCGGGCCACGTCCTGGTCGGTGGCCTTCCTTCCCAGGCGCTCCTCGGAGCAATAGTGCCCCGTGTAAATCTGCAATACCCCCAACGCGGCCCATCGGTTGGTCATCTCGGCCCATCGGTAGCGCGTGCCGGCGATCCGGTTCACGTCTTTCACGACGCAGGCGCGCACCTGGAGAGCACCGAGTTCCCCGTGGCGGCCCCTGGCCTGGTCGTTCCCGCCAGATTCGACGGAGATGAGGGCGGCAAGTAATTCGGCAGTCATAAAAAATGCCCCGGTCGCCCGGGGCTTTGGTTGTACGTTAAGCGGTTCGCGCCGTCAATCCTCATCCCGAAGGTGCCCGAGGTATGGAGGCCGGTAGGTGCTGCCGTCCATCACGACCGCATCTGGGTAGGCGATGACCGCCTCCTGGAGCGTCTCGAAGTCATCAAGCCAGACGCGCCGGCTTTGGCCTTCCAGGACCGACCCGCGCCCGTAGGTGCTGTGCTCGTAGACAGTCCAGCGGTCTGTCGCGTAGGTCGCGCCTCGGCCGCGTTCGATGGTCAGGTCACTCATCGGTCCCCCTTGCCTTGGCAATCGCCGCCTTCGTTGGATGGTCATCGGGCAGCGTTCGCTCGGTGACGCGCTCCCAGTCATCGACAATCCATTCCAGCGCCTCCAGCAACTCGGGGGCTGCTGATATCAACCGCGCATTCGCCTCCTTCTCGGCGAGCGGAGTCGTGGTGTCGGCCCAATGATTCGCCGCTGTGCATACCAGTCCGCCGTCTTTCGTGCGGACGTTCGTGCCGGTCTGCTTCCAGGGCCCGGGTGTGAAATCCGTCTTCACTCAACCACCTCCACCGCGTTCATCGGGATCTGAATCTCCCGCCCGTCCACAAACCGGACGGCGACCCATTGATTCTCGACCGCCACGACCACCCCCGTCAGACCTGATGGCGCCGTCACGAAGTCCCCCAGCGTCGGCGGACGGAACACCTGGCGCCGCCCATCGTTCGGCCAGGCTGCGACCTCGGCGCCAACGGCGGCAAGCTCCGCCATGCCGCGCTCCTCCTGGGCGTCTCGGGCCATCATAGCGGCCCCCTCGTCGGTCAGCGGGTAGGCTCGCGCAACTGGTGGTTCCACCTGGACCGTCGGGCGGAGCCAGCCCACCGTCGGCAGGTGCCGGCCGTTGTGGCTCGTCCATTCGCGGCCGCACAGGAAGGCCCGCCCGGCGATCAGCTGGCCGCCGTTCAGGACCCACGGCCGGTGGTCTTCCAGGAGGAAGCCCTCCTCGTTGACCCACAGTTCCCCATCGTCCAGGCGGACGCGTTCCAGGAGGTTGCAGCCGATCCAGGCTTTCGCAGACTCCCAGGTGTGGGTGGCGGGTGTTATCGTTCGATTGACTGGGTCGATGGCCCAGCCTTTGGCGTGTTGGTTCATAGTTTTTGGTTGGTCTATCACCCGGGAGCGGCCCGGGACCGTCGGCTCGTTCGGCCAGAGAGGGCAGCCCCACGCGGGGGCGGCCGTGCTCTAATCAAACCAGCGCCTGGCGATTCCACGGCCCAGGCTGCGGCGTGCCTCGGCCCGGATCTGGTCGCAGGTTCCGGCATCGCCCCGCCAATGAACCCACAGCGCGGAGGCCAGGGCCCGACAGGCTGCGGCCCGGTATTCGGTCGGGTAGTACTGACCGGTGCAGTAATCCAGGCGCGACCCGTCCCAGGTCAGGCGACCGGAGCGCAGGACATCGGCCAGGATCTCCTCGGGCAGGCGGCACAGTTCGGCCGCTCGCAGCATCGCCCGGGCGTCCCGGCCGTGGCGTAGAATCGTCCGATAATCACCCATAAACGCCTCGCGGCTCCCGCCGTAGTTCACCCATTCGATGCCGGACCTGCTGGCGACGAAGCGCCGCAGCGACTCCAAGATGGCGCTCATCGTCCCACCTCCTCCACCCCGCAGTTGATCCGATTCGCAGGGTGCAGCGCGATCTGCTCGGCCAGCGCAGCCTCGGCCGCTTCCCTGGTTGCGTAGGTGCCGAGCCGGAGGCCGTGGAAGTAGTTCCGCAACTCCCAGCCTCGGCGGTCGGCCGTCCGCAGGATCTCGGCCGCGATCTCCACGTCCACCTGGTCGATGGGTTCGCTTGAGGCGCTCCTGGTGATGGTGGACGACTCGGACAGGGCTTCCTGGGCCTCGACGGCGCGGACGAGGGTGCGGTGGCGGCTGATCTCCTGGCCGTTCCGGCCGGAGAGAATGAACCAGGAGGTCAAGCGGCACCTCCTTCCTGGAATGTCGCAGCGGCGCCGCAGGTCTCGCAGGTCCAGACGTTGGCGGGGTCTGGTTCGCTGACGATGCAGCCATTCCCAGGACCTTCAACGCATCCGAGGAAGTTCCCAGCCTCATCGACGACCCAATCCTCGCAGACGTGGGCCGTGGTGAGGAAGCGCCTGGTGGCGCAGCCATTCGGGCAGATTGCTTTCACGCGACCACCTCCTGGCTCCGGCGGTGCTCGGCGTGGTCCCAGGTGTCCAGACCAACGGCGCCTGGAATCGTCCGGCGCCAGGTTCCAAGGATCGCATGGGTGAACCCTGCGCGGTAGGCTGCGCGAAGGGCCTCGGTCCTGGTCGGCATGGCTCGGCCTCGGGCGTCGAGATAGGGCAGGTCGGCGTCGCAATAATGGAACCCGTCGGGCTCCTGGAATACTCGGGCGGTTCTCATGTTTTCGTTCTGGTCGGATCCTTACTGGGGACCGATCCGCAGGTGGCTCGCCTGTCACGCCAGCCACCGCCGGGTCAGTCTCGCAGCCCTCGGAAGCAAGCCAGCCCGCAGACCAGGAGCGGGTCCCAATGAACCCGGGAGCCGATCCCGTCGTGCTCGACCCCGTATTGGAACCGGGCCCGGCGGGTGCAGCCTGGGCATTCCACAGTCGTCTTCACGACGCGGCGAACGACTTCGCACCTGGCGAAGGGATCCCGGGAGATCGTGGTCTTCATCGGGCGACCTCCTGGCAATCAATGGAGACCTCTCGGCCGGTTGTGGTGAGGATCCAGAGCCTGGACGACCTGGTCAGAGCCTGGACGATCTCGGATCCAGTCAGACTGTTGGGCCGCTCGTCACCCAGGCGGTCGATCAGGTCGATGGCTGCGCGGGCGCGGCTGTGGTAGTAGGCCGTGGGGCCTCGGGAGTCGAGGATGGTGTAGAGTTTCATGGTCAATGGTTCGGGTTGATCTCCAACAGTCCCTGGACGATGACCAGGGCGAGGAAGGCGAGCGCCAGGAGCACCTGGCAAACGCGGCGGCGGGTGGTGGGTTTCATGGTTCGATTCCGGCCGTGGCCGGACCAGATCCCACCCCGAAGGATGGGACCGGATCCGATCACAGGCCGCCCCGGCGGCGGAACGACTCGCAGACCGACAAGAACTGCCGCTGCTGCCCCGGCTGCGGGTGGACGGCCCAGATCGACGATTCTGTGGCTCGAACGAACCGGGAGGGGCGCTGCTGGCCGCAGCGAACCCACTGGCCTCGTTGGAGCCGCAAGGCGCCGGTGTGGAGGGCGTTGATGATGCCGCTGGACCAGAGGTCGAGGGTGGGGAGGTATTTCATACGGTGGACACGATGACAGAAAGCGCTTTCCGTGTCAAGCCCTCCCGCGCAGATTTTCAAGAAAACCTCGGTAAACATTGGTTGAAATTGGGGTCCGAAATCGCATTGTGTGGCCATGCCAGAACTGGAATCGGTGGCTCCCAACGCGAGCCCGCAAAGCCTCGCCAGAAGGGAAAAACGGAACCAGGCGATCCTTGCTGCCGCTCGCCTCACGCTGCCTGGGCGGATGGTCTTGAGCGCCCGGCGGGAACTCGAAGTCGTGCACCAGGAAGCCAGCGCTCCCGGCCTGGATCCGGCCGCACGCGCTTCCCTGGTTGGTGCCTCGGTCAAACTGCGCGACCAGCTGATGGATCTCCTGGGAACGCAGAAGCGCCCGGCCGCCGTGCCTGGACGAA
>CAYMEB010000052.1:0-23504 GCA_964389095.1 uncultured Hyphomicrobiaceae bacterium | reverse complement strand
ATGTCGTCGTGCGAGTTCTGCAAGGACATGTCGTGATCTCCACGACATCACAGGAGGGCATCAGCCCACTGGGTCCCCGTCGACCGTCGACGAGTGTTGATGTTGCGAGGGTCGGGACCGCTGGTCGCCGACATTCGCCGCATCGCCCTTTCAGGGCTGACCTCGGCACCGTGGTCGATCAGGACTCGGTTGCCGCCCGCGCTTGAAGAGGTCGCGCGGGACTCTTGATGCCGGGGGAGAGGGTAGCGCGGGGTGGGCGACGTGCAAGGGGAAGGTGGAAATTTTGGGGCGGCGGGATTTGTGTCACGAATGTGTCCGAAGCGAAAGCCACGAAGGCGCAACACTCACGCATGTCGCACAATACGACCATGGCCACCCGTCTCGGCACTCGCAAACGCGTCTACAACGTCTACGTGATCGAACTCGACCGCGCGGTGATGGCGATCGGCAAGTTCCGCAAGGCGAATCCAGACGCCCGAACAGATCGCATGTGTGTGTACGTGGGCGCCACCTCGCTGCCGCCCGAGGAACGGTTCAAGCAGCACAAGGAAGGCAAGAAAGCGAACCGCTACGCGAAGAAGTTCGGAATCCGGCTGGTGCAGCGGCTCATGAAGAACCGGCAGGGGCTTGAGAGCTGGAAGAAGGCGGAGGAATCGGAGAAGCGGTGTGCGGAGAAGCTGAGGAAGCGGGGGTATGCGGTGTGGTGGGGGTGAGCTGATGAGATCGCTCTCATGAGGTGTGGACTGATGAGAGCAACCCCGTCACCCCGGGGCGAGCGGGGGGGTCCCGGCACGGCTTTTCGCCGCGAGGCGATCTCGGGGCTCGTGATCGGACTCGTAGCCAACACGGACAATCGGGGTTGGCGAAACCCATTGGTGGGACAGTTGCAACCTAGTTGCACGAAATCGAGCGTTGGTCGCCGCCGTGGGATCGTGTCCGCTGTGTCCTGTGTTTCCCGGCGGCAGCGACGATAGCGCATCGAACTCGGTGGCAAATGAATGCAAAGTCATCCAAGACAATGACTTGCACTCTCTCTATCCTGCGCGGATCGTCTCGGCGATTTTTCGATTGATCCGAAGACGACAAACATCGCCGGCAAGTTTGCCGGCGAAAGCATGCGGTTTGCTTGCACCGGCTCGCATCCGGTGTACATTTCCGCTCTCCGGGATGCAGACCGCTCTTCCTCACATCACCGAAACCGACAGACTCAGGACCGCGGGGGCGCGTTTCGGTGCGAAGGGTACGCACACAAGTCGCACGATGATGCTGGAGGAGCTCACGGAGCTTCTTCGGGCGGTTCCCGCCTTCGGCGACCGCGGCGCCTACGAGTGCGCGGTCATCGAGGAGAACTGCCTCGGCAAGACAACGACCTCAAACCGCCGGCTGACACTTCAAAGGATGTCGGAGCTGTTTGGGCTCGACCCGGATGTTCCGCTCTTTGTGGTCCTCCGCCGGCTGTGGGACCTTGATCCCGAAGGCCGGCCGTTAATCACCCTGATGTGCGCGCTCGCAAGGGATCCGCTGCTGCGCGGTACGTCTCCGTACATCCTCTCGATGCCGGTTGGCGCCGAGTTGCTGCACGACGAGTACATGGCGTCTATTCGCGAGCATGTTGAGACGCGGCTGAATGACGGCGTCCTGGATCAGGTGCGTCGAAACTCAAGTGCCAGTTGGGGGCAATCCGGACACCTTGAAGGTCGCGTACGAAAGCGTCGCAAGCTCGTCGGTGCGCCGTTCGGCGCGGTGGCTTTCGCGCTCTGGCTCGGATCCCTCGAGGGCCGTGTTGGCGATGACTTGCTCGCGTCTTTCTGGATGCGGCACTTCGATGCACCCTCGCATGCAATCATTGAAGCCGTCTTGCGCTGCAAGCAGTCCGGCCTCGTCTACGCGAGCATCGGCGGCGGCGTTGTGCAGATTGATCCGAGCCCTGTGTTTCAGCCACGATCAAGGGGAGCAACCTAACCATGGGCCGAGTGGAAGATCTTGCAGAACGCTTCGGGCGGCACATGCAGGTGCCGGTCTCCGTCACCGGTGTCGCCGCCGAGCGGGTCCTGATCGTCGTGTACGACAAGGAGCTCGAGCGCCCTCTGCGAGAGCGGTTCGGCGAGTTTCAGAATCAAGCCGAGGCCGCTGGCCGACGCTTCAGGCGCGTCGACTGCACCACGATGTTCGCCGACTGGATGGCGTCGCTTGAGTATCGGGACTCGTACTTCGAAGAGCCCGAGCACCTCTCGTCGAAGGTCGAAGGCGAGTTCAAGAAGGTTGTGATTGAGCGCCTTCGGCAGTCGCTGCAGGGCGCGGACGCGCGAACCGTCGTCGCTGTCACCGGCACCGCGTCTCTCTACGGCTTTGTTCGTCTCTCAGAAGTGATTCGTGAAATCGAGCCCGATGTCCAGGGGTGCCTAGCGGTGTTCTTCCCTGGCACTAAGGACTCAAGCAACTACCGGCTTCTCGACGCGAGGGACGGCTGGAACTACCTCGCACACAGCATTTCTCTCCATTCTGAAGGGGGTTGATGATGGCACTCAAGATCCACGAGCTCTTCCTTCGCGATCCGAAGCAAGACGGTCTCGCAAACGGCGGTCAGGCTCGCATCCGCAATGAACGCAGCGCGCAGGCAGAGAATGAGCTCCGGGCCGAGCTCTCCTCCTTCGTGTGCGACGGCCAGTACGGGCATGCGATGCAGCGCATCCTTGCCGAGTACCAGAAGCACCTGACTAGGGATCGGCAGGTCGCCGCCTGGATCAGCGGCTTCTACGGAAGCGGCAAGTCGCACCTCCTGAAGATGTTCGGCCACCTGTGGCAGAACACCGAGTTCAGCGATGGCAGCACCGCCCGGGATCTGGTGGTCGGCCTTCCCGAAGAGGTTCGCGCTCAGCTGAAGGAGCTCGACCAGACCGCGAAGCGCCTCGGGGTCCCGCGATTCGCTGCGATGGGTCAGTTGCCCGCGGGAAGCGGCGAGTTCGTCCGCGCGACCATCGCTTCGATCGTTCTGGAGGCCTGCGGCCTGCCTGCACAGGTTCAGCTTGCAGAGTTCGTCTTCTGGCTGCGTGAGCACAACATCGAGGAGCAGGTTCGTAAGGAGGTCGAGGCGGCCGGCAAACCTTGGCTCAGTGAGTTGTCTTCGCTGTACGTGAGCCCGCTGATCGCGCGTGCTGTGATCAACGCCATGCCGAAGTTCGCGGCATCTGAAGCCGATGCCCGCAAGGCCTTCTCGGCGCAGTTCGCGCCGCTGAAGTCGGACATCGACTCAAAGCGATTTATCAAGGTCATCCGGCACGCGCTTGGCGACGGTGCCAAGTTGCCGCTCGCCGTGATCGTGCTCGACGAGATTCAGCAGTACATCGCAGACTCGAGCCAGCGCGCGGCAGATGTCACCGAAGCAATCGAAGCGCTCTACACCCAGCTCGACAGTCGGGTTCTCGTGATCGGTGCCGGCCAATCGGCTCTGTCGACCAACACGCCAACGCTCGTGAGGCTCCGCGATCGGTTCTTCGTCACGGTGCAGCTGTCGGACAGCGACGTCGAGGCCGTCACGCGAAAGGTCGTGCTTGCGAAGAAGCCCGCACATGAAGCGGCGATTCGTGCGGTGATCGATAGCCGCTCGGGTGAGTTGGCGCGGCACCTCAAGGCTTCGCCCAAGCTGTCCGTCCGGGCCGACGACGCGAAGATTCTGGTCACCGACTACCCGCTTCTTCCCACGCGCCGCCGATTCTGGGAGGAGTGCTTCCGAGCGGTCGATGCGCAGGGCACGCACAGCCAGTTGCGTTCGCAGCTCAAGGTGCTGCACCAGGCCGTGCTCGACTTTGCCGACCGGCCGATCGGGCATGTGATCCCCGCTGACGCTCTGTACTCCGCCATTGCCGACAAGCTGGTGAACACCGGCGTGTTGTTGCCCGAGCTCTACAACCGCATCGAGAAGTTGGCCGGCAGCGGAAGCGCCAAGGACAGCTTGCGTCGGCGGGTGTGTGGCTTGGTGTTCCTCATCATGAAGCTGCCGCGCGAGACCGGCATCGATCTCGGTGTCCGGGCCACGGCGGAGGTCATCGCCGACCTGATGGTCGAGGACTTGACCGTCCCGTCCGCTTCTCTTCGCAATGACATCCTGACTGCGCTCGAGGGCCTCGTTGCTGACGGGACGCTCATGAAGGTCAACGACGAGTATCGGCTCCAGACGACCGAGGGTGCCGAGTGGGATCGCGCCTTCAAGGAGCGAGTCACCCAGCTCAACGCGCAGCCCGAGGAGATCGAGGCGATCCGCGCGCAGCGCTTCAAGGAGCAGGCGCAGTCTGCGGCATCGGAAGTCAAGATCAAGCAAGGCGCTTCGAAGGTGATGCGCGCGATCTCGCTCCACTACGACAGCACCGCTCCGACGACGACCGATGGACTCGCAATCTGGATGCGCGATGGCTGGAGCGCTTCGGAGAAGGATGTTCTCGATGCCGCTCGGGCCGGCGGCATTGACGACCCCACCATCTACGTGTTTGTGCCCAAGAAGGAAGCTGACGCCTTGCGCCGGCATCTCACCGAGTCGGTCGCCGCCCAGCGCACGCTTGACAACAAGGGCGTGCCCGCGAACCGGGAAGGCGAAGAGGCCCGCTCGAGCATTGCGAGCCGAAAGATGGTCGCCGAGAACGCCGCGCGCGAGGCCATTAAGGACATTTTCCGCAGCGCGAGGGTGTTTCAGGGTGGCGGCAATGAGCTCACGTTTACGTCCCTTCCAGAGGCGCTACAGACCGCGGCGCAGGCGGCGGTGTCGAGGCGCTATCCGCGCTTCGGCGAGGCTGACTCGGCGCAGTGGGAGACCGTCATTCAGCGTGCGAAGTCCGGCGCGGATGCGAGCTTCACCCCGGTCGGGCATACCGGCGCAGTTGAGGACCACCCGGTCTCGCGGGAAGTCCTTCGGGTGATGGGTACCGGTGCGACTGGCAACAAGATCCGCAAGGAACTGTCCGCGGCGCCCTTTGGATGGCCGAATGACGCCATCGATGCGTCACTGATTGCGATGCACCGGTCCGGCTTCATCCGCGCCACGCGAAACGGCAATGCGCTCGCGGCAGGCCAGCTCGATCAGAGCAGCGTGCCGACCGGAGAGTTCAAGCGCGAGCAGGTCGTCGTCACGACCATGCAGAAGATCGCGGTGCGTGGTGTTTGCACGCATTGCAAGTGCAACGCCAAGGCGGGCGAGGAGGAGGCCAAGGCGATCGAGGCAATCCGGGCGCTCGATGCGAAGGCAAAGTCCGCCGGGGGGCTGTCGCCGGCGCCGGAGGCGCCAAGCCTCGCCATTCTCAGTGAGTTGTCGACCAAGTCGGGCGCTGAATTGCTCGTGGCGATCGCGGACCATGCCGAAGCAATCAAGCAGTTCTGGGATCACTGCGAGAAGGTGGCCGCTCAGGTCGCCCAGCGTCGTCCGCAGTGGGATCGCGTCAAGCGACTATCAGCCCATTCAAAGGCTCTTCCGGAGCTTGCCGATGCGATGGCCCAGCTTGACGCGGTCGAGCAGAACCGTTCGCTCCTCGCCGATCCCGACCCTGTCGCACCGATTGGGAAGCAGATTGCGGCGGCGCTTCGCGCCAAGCTGCAGTCGGCGTACGAGGCACATGCCGCCCAAGTTGCTGAGGCGGGGGCAACGCTGCATGTGGATCCGTCCTGGGCGCGCCTGAGTGCAGAGCAGCAGACGGCAATCCTCGATGCAAACGGACTCCTGCAACCGTCGAAGCCCGTTGTCGGGACCGACGACGAGCTGATCGCAGCCCTCGATGCGACCTCCTTGGAGGCGCGCGGGCATCTCGCCACGGTGGCCAAGGCGGGGGTGGCGAAGGCACTTGGTGAAGCGGTCAAGCTGCTCGCGCCGAAGGCCCGTCAACTCCCGATTAAGCCGGCCACGCTCTCCACGGAGAGCGAAGTCGAAGCGTGGGTCTCTGCCCGCAAGACGGAGTTGCTCGAGGCGATCAAGCAAGGACCTGTCATTCTCGGCTGAGCCGGGGGGAGTCGATCATGGCTGGTACCAGTCTCGCAGCAGAGCATCGAAAACTTCTCGCTCGCGCCGTGCTCAACGCGCGGCGAGAGTCGGAAGCGGGTGCTCGCGAGTCGCTCCGCGCACTCGCGGTCGACCACCATGAGCCCTTCGGGCACATGGATGCAGACGCCCGCAAGCTTCGCAACGCCCTGCGCGCCCACGGTCGTCAGCTGGGCGATGCGTTGGACCCGAAGCGCGGCACGCAGGCGATCGATCGCCTGACGCACGAGGTTGCGTTCGAGCACTGGCACCGCATGCTCTTCGCGCGGTTTCTTGCCGAGAACGGTCTGCTGATGCACCCGACCATTGGGGCTTCGGTCACGCTCGAGGAATGCCAGGAGCTGGCGCGTGAAGCGGGCAAGGATCCATGGGAACTTGCGGCGAGTTTTGCTCAGGCCTCGCTGCCGCAGATCTTCCGACAGGACGATCCGGCCCTTCGCGTCACGCTTCCTACGAACGCGAGGACGGCGCTGGAGCGAATCGTCGGCGAGCTGCCGGCGGAGATCTTCTGCGCCTCCGACTCCCTTGGCTGGGTTTATCAGTTCTGGCAGACCGAAAGGAAGGACGAGGTCAACGCGAGCGGCAAGAAGATCGGGGCCGATGAAATCTCGCCAGTCACACAGCTGTTCACCGAGGACTACATGGTGGACTTCCTGCTCGACAACACGCTTGGTGCGTGGTGGGCCGGGAAGGTGCTTGCCGCTAACGGCATGCTCGCAACAACCGCCACGAGTGAAGTTGAGCTACGAAAGGCCGTGTCGCTGCCTGGTTGTCCGTGGAACTACCTCCGCTTCATCAAGTCCGACGAAGGCGCATGGCGGCCGGCGGCAGGAACCTTCGATGGCTGGCCAAAGTCTGCAGCCGCGCTCCGTGCGCTCGACCCGTGTATGGGCAGCGGGCATTTCGTGGTGGCTATGTTCGAGCGGCTGGTGGCCTTGCGCCTAGCCGAAGAAAAGTTGGACGAAGCGGCGGCGGTGGCGGCAGTCATTCGCGACAACTTGTTCGGCCTGGAGATCGACTCGCGATGTACGCAGATCGCGGCGTTCAACCTGGCGCTGGCCGCGTGGCGGCGCGTGGGCCACTGCAAGCTGCCGTTGATGAACCTGGCCTGCTCCGGCCTCGCGCCCAACGCGAGCGAAGCCGCCTGGCTGGCCATTGCGGGGGAGAACCAGAAGCTCCGTAACGGCATGGAGCGCCTGTATCGCTTGTTCGAAAATGCGCCTGTGCTGGGCAGCCTCATCAACCCACGCGCCGACGAGGGCGATTTGCTGGTCGCCGCGTTCCATGAACTCCAGCCGCTGCTGGAAAAGGCGCTGGCGCAGGAAACCAAGGACGACACCGCGCATGAAATGGCCGTGACCGCGCGCGGCCTGGCCAAGGCGGCGGAAATTCTCGCCGGCCAGTTCACGCTCGTCGCCACCAACGTGCCTTACCTCGGGCGCGGCAAGCAGGATGAAGTGCTTCAAGACTACTGCGAGCGCGCTCATCCCGAAGCCAAAGCCGACCTCGCCACTTGTTTCATCGAACGCTGTTTGGATTTCTGCGCTGGCGGAAGCAGCACAGCACTCGTTACTCCGCACAATTGGCTTTTCCTAGGTCGCTACAACAAACTTCGTGAAAACATACTTAAAGCTCGTGAGCTTAATGTTCTCGCCAGGCTTGGACCTGGGGCTTTTGAAACCATCAGCGGAGAGGTGGTGAATGTAGTTCTCCCGTGCATAACAGCGCGACCACCAGAAAGTGGCCATTGCATCTTTGGTTTAGATGCTGCACCGGCGGGATCACCTGCTGCAAAAGCAAAATGCCTTGAGAGCGGAAAGAATCACTTTGCTCGGCAGGACGCCCAGAGAAAGAATCCTGATTCAAGAATCGTGATTGATGAAGTTGAGCAACACGCTCTCATCACAACGAACGCGGAGACTGCGGGGGGGATGTGCACATTTGATTCGCCTCGCTTTTATCAGCGTTACTGGGAGATAGCCGCGTTAATTGATGGCTGGTTTCCGCTTCAGACGACAGTTGACGCGACCGCGCCGTTTGACGGACGGCATTTGATAGTGAGGTGGGAGAATGGAAAAGGTCAGCTCTTTGAACTTGTCCAGCGAATGCGTGATAACGGCTACACAAGCGGAATTTGGTGTGCCGGCCTTCAAGTCTGGGGAAAACGCGGTGTGCTTGTCAGCCTCATGGGAGATTTGTTTGTAACCGTCTATGAGGGTGTCGCGTTCGACAATAACTGCGCCGTGTTGATTCCAACCGACCCGAAGCATCTCAGCGCTCTTTGGTCATTCTGCTCTTCTCCAGATTTCAATCGCACCGTTCGCAACATCGACCAAGCCTTAAAGGTGACGAGTGCGACAATAGGGAAAATCCCCTTCGACCTGGCGCACTGGCAGAAGGTGGCGGCGGAGAGATATCCGCACGGATTGCCGAAGCCATTTTCCAGCGACCCGACGCAATGGCTGTTCAACGGCCACCCTGCCGGCGCAGACCAGCCGTTGCACGTAGCCGTGGCGCGTTTGCTCGGCTACCAGTGGCCGCGCCAGACCGGTTCAAGTTTTCCCGATTGCCCGGCGCTCGGCCCGGATGGTCTGGAGAAGCACGCCGACGACGACGGCATCGTTCCCATCAACCCGATGCGTGGCGAACCCGCCGCTTCGGAGCGCCTCATCTCGCTACTACGGGACGCGTACACCTCGACGGGTCAACACTTCGACCTTGCCGTAGCGAGCAAGTTGCTCGCCGAGACAGGCGGCAAAGCCACCGACCTCAGCGACTGGCTGCTGAACGAGTTCTTCGAGCAACACTGCAAGCTGTTCCACAACCGCCCCTTCGTCTGGCACCTCTGGGATGGCCGCAAGGATGGCTTCAATGTTCTCGTGAACTACCACCGCCTCGCTGCCCACGGCGACGCTGGTCGACAGTTGCTCGAGAAGCTGACGTACGACTACCTGAAGGACTGGATCGACCGCCAGAATGCCGGTGTGAAGAACGGCGACGCCGGCGCTGAAGCGCGCCTTGCCGCTGCGGTGAAGCTCCAGAAGGAACTCATCAAGATCATTGAGGGCGAGGCGCCGTATGACGTCTTCGTGCGCTGGAAGCCGCTCTCGGAGCAGGCGATCGGCTGGTCGCCCGACATCAACGATGGTGTCCGCATGAACATCCGACCCTTCATGCTCGCAGAGGACATACGCATGGCTGGCGCGGGGCTTTTGCGTACGAAGCCGAATATCAAGTGGGACAAGGACCGCGGCAAGGAGCCAGGGCGCGCAAAGGCTGACTACCCGTGGTTCTGGTCGTGCGAACTTGACAAGAACCCAAGTCATGCGACTGACTTTACTGGCGGGCGAGCGTTCACTGGCGAGCGTTGGAATGGCTTGCACTACACGCTTGCAGCTAAAGCCGCTGCCAGGGCGCGCGCCGCAAAGGAGAAGAAGTGACCACCGTCGTTCAGCACCTTTGTGAAAGGGTTCGTGCGTGCGGTGGCGCTGCTGGAGGCACGCTCGCGCCCGCAGCCATTCTCTGGACCGATCCGCACCGGCACTTCGCTCCTGCGATGCCGCTGATCAAGCAGCAGCTTCCTGAGTTGATCGAGCTTGGTGCCTATGACCCAGATGACTGGCGTGGTCCCGCGATCTGGGTTCGCTGCGTTGTCGATGGCACAATCCCCAGGCCGCCGGAGGCGGGTGATCGGGTGCCCATCGTCTATTTGCCGGGTGTTGCACGGCAACAGCTGCGCGCCGGCGAGGAGTGCCCCGAGGATCTTCGCCCTCTCGTGGAACTTCTCTACCGCGGGCACGCGTGGGTTCATCAGGGTGGCCACGACCACACCTTGAGCGCATTCCTGAAGAGCCCGGCACACCTTGGACTGGATGTCGCCGAAGACGCTGCGACCAATCGGGCACTCGTGAACGCCGCGCGCGAGGTCCTTGCAGCATCGGTCGTTTCGCTGAGTGGAAGGCGCCTCGAGGCTGATGACTTCAACAAGCTCGTGGCTGGCGACACCGTCCGCGATCTGCTGCGGTGGATTGGTGATCAGGCCGGCGTTCAGCGGGGCATGACTGGGGAGCGATGGCATGCGTTTGCACAGTCGGTCCAGTCTGATTTCGGATTCCGCCCCGAGACGGATGGACCGCTGACCGCTGCCGAGTTTCTCTGTAAGTCGGAAGGCAAGTGGGCGCATGTTTGGCAGCGTTTCGAGGAAGCCCCGGATTCCTACCCTGGGCTCATCGAGATGCTTGGCAGGGTCGATCCTGCTTCGCAGGGTCTGTTTGCGAATGGCGATGCCCGGAAGTACCTGCAGGTCAACGACCGAGAGGAGTCAGAGCTCGAGGCCGCGCTTGCAGATCTGCAGGGCTTGCAGCGGATCGACGCCTGTCATGCGGTGCTTGAGTTTGAGAAGCGGCACGCCGGACGGCGAAAGTCTGTTTGGGCGAGGTTTGGGCGCACGCGCTTCGCGAACGCCCTCGCGCCACTAGCGGAGCTTGCGGCGGGCGTGAAGACTTCGTTGGGTGGCGTAACCCCGGAGGACTTCGCCCATGCCTATGAGAAGGATGGCTGGAAGACCGATCTTGCGCTTCTTGATGTTGCGGCGGCTATTGATGGCGCCAAGGACGAGTCCGTGCTTGAGGTTGCGCAGCACCTAGCGACCGAGTGGCTGGATGCAGGTGCGCGGGCGTTCCAACGGGCAGTCGCGATGAAGCCGCTGCCCGATTCACGCGCTGCGCCGGCCATCGTCGGCGAAGAGGGCGTGTGTTTGCTCTTCGTGGATGGGCTTCGCTACGACCTCGGTCGGCTGCTGACCGAAGCACTTGAAGGACTTGGCTGCCGGGTGGAGCTCAGGAGCCGGTGGGCGGCACTTCCCACCGTAACGGCGACAGCGAAGCCTGCGGTGACTCCGGTCGCGGCAGACATCGAGGGGCGCGGGCTTGACCAGTCGTTCGCACCGGTCCTGAAGAAGGGCGGGAAGACTGCCGATGCCGCAGGCCTGCGTGCTGCTATCAAGGAGCGTGGTGGTCAGGTCATTGCTGCGGGCGACTTGTCGATTCCCGCAGGCGGGGGGATCGGCGGGTGGCGCGAAGCTGGCGAGATCGACACGCTGGGCCACAAACTCAATGCACGACTTGCCCGCGAGGTGCGCAACGAGGTTCGGCGTGTTGCGGAGGCGGTGCAGGCGCTGCTTGACGCAGGATGGCGGGCGGTGCGGGTGGTGACCGATCACGGTTGGCTGCTGATGCCGGGTGGGCTGCCGAAGGTGGACTTGCCCAAGCATCTCGCCACCACAAAGTGGTCTCGGGTGGCACTTCTGCAAGGGGCGACGCCGGCCGGCGTCCAGCTCGTGCACTGGCACTGGAACCCGCAGCACACGGTCGCGACTCCCCCTGGCATTGCGTGCTTCAGTGGCGGCCAGGAGTACACCCACGGCGGCGTCAGCATTCAGGAGTGCCTGATCCCGGACCTGACGGTCACTCGTGCTGGGTCATCCGTGAGCGCCCAGCCTGGCATCGCCAGCGTGGGATGGCTGAAGTATCGATGCGTTGTCGAGACCCGGCATGCCGCTTCCGACACACGCGTGGACATCCGAGTCGACGCGCCGACGGGGAAGTCGGTGCTCAAGTCGCCCAAAGCCCCCGATGCGGACGGATGCGCCAGTATCCCGGTCGAGGACGAGTACGAGAAGAAGCAACTGGTTGTTGTGCTGCTTGATGCGGCCGGCAATGTGATCGCGCAGCGAAAGACCCGCGTGGGAGAAACAGCATGAGCACCGCAAACGGAATGACCGCTTTCAAGCCCGACAGCCTCGACCAGATCGCTGCGAAGGCACTCGAGGGATACCTCGTCCGCAAGGATCTCGTTCGGAAGTACTCGAAGCAGTTCCCGCTGCCGACCTATGTCGTCGAGTTCCTTCTCGGGCGGTACTGCGCGAGCACGGATGAGAAGGAGATCGCGGAGGGGCTCGAGATCGTCGAGAAGCAGCTGCAGGGCCGGACGGTCCGGACTGGCGACGAGGAGCTTTTCAAGGCGCGCGCCAGAGAGCAGGGCTCGGTCAAGCTTATCGACATCGTGCGTGCGCGCCTCGATGCCAAGGCCGATCGGTATGTTGCCGAGCTCCCAAGCCTCGGGCTGCGCGATGTGCTGATCGCCGACAAGGATGTCCGCGAGAACGAGCGCATGCTGACCGACGGCTTCTACGCAGAGGTCGAGCTCGAGTACGACGCCTTGGCGGCGCAGGCTCAAGGCGGCAACCCGTTCAAGATCGCGTCGCTTCGGGCCATTCAGATGTCGAGCCCCGATGTGCTCGACAGGCTCGCGAAGGCGCGGCAGGCCTTCACGACTGCAGAGTGGATCGACTTCCTGATGCGCTCAATTGGCCTCGAGCCGAACAACATGGACGACCGGGCGAAGCGCGTCACGCTCCTGCGCATGGTGCCTTTCGTCGAGAGGAACTACAACCTCGTCGAGCTGGGGCCGCGCGGGACCGGCAAGAGCCATCTCTTCCAGCAGATCTCTCCGTACTCGCACCTGGTGTCCGGCGGTAAGGCGACGGTGGCCAAGATGTTCGTGAACAACGCGAACGGCCAGCGTGGCTTGGTCTGCCTCTACGACGTCGTGTGCTTCGACGAAGTGTCTGGCATCTCCTTCGACTCGAAGGACGGCGTCAACATCATGAAGGGCTATATGGCCTCCGGTCAGTTCAGCCGTGGCAAGGAGCAGATCGCGGCCGAGGGGTCGATGGTCATGGTTGGCAACTTCGATGTCGATGTGCAGCAGCAGCAGAAGATCGGCCACTTGCTAAGCCCGCTTCCGCGTGAGATGCGAGACGACACGGCATTCCAGGATCGCATCCATGCGTTCGTGCCGGGCTGGGACTTCCCCAAGCTGAAGCCGTCCGAGCACCTCACTGATCACTTCGGGATGGTGAGCGACTTCCTGAGCGAGTGCTGGACGCGCATGCGGCACACGAGCAGGCTGTCCGTCATGCAGGGCCGGGTACAGCTTGGTGGCGCGCTGAGCGGTCGTGATATCGAGGCGGTCAACAAGACCGTGTCCGGGCTGACCAAGCTTCTGTTTCCGGGCATGGAGGCCGTGTCGGACGAGGATCTCGAGTTCATCCTGCGAATCGCGCTCGAGGCCCGCCGGCGTGTCAAGGAACAGCAGAAGCGTTGCCTGAAGAGCGAGTTCCGTAACACCCACTTCAGCTTCTCGCTTATGCCGGATGGCGTCGAGCAGTTTGTTGCGACCCCGGAGCTTCACAGCGACGACGCGATCGACAGCGACCCGTTGCCGCCTGGACAGGTGTGGGCGATCAGCCCGGGAGGACAGGACGCCGCACCTGGCCTGTTCCGCATCGAGGCAACCGTCGGTCCCGGCAGTGGCGCAAAGATTCTGAACCAGCCTGTCCCCGGCCCCTTCCGCGAGAGCGTGAAGATGGGCGAGCAGAACCTCTACATCAATGCCAAGTCGCTCGTCGGCGACCGTGATCCGCGTATGTTCGAGTATTCGCTCCAGCTTCGGGCGATGGACAACGACCGCAACGGCGGCGGCTTGGGGCTCGCGGTGCTGATCTCGCTGGTCGGCTCACTGCTTCAGAAGAACACCCAGGGCGGCACCATCGTCGTGGGAAGCCTGAACCTTGGCGGCTCGATCGACATGGTCCCGAACGCGGTTGGTCTGGTGGAGATGGCCGCCGACAAGCAGGCTCAGCGCATCCTGATGCCTGTTGCCGCCCGCCGGCAACTCAACGAACTGCCGGATGAACTCTGGACCAAGATCAGCATCGACTTCTACAAGGACGCGGCGGATGCCGTGTTTAAGGCGTTGGATGAGAAGTGATAGGGCCGGGAGGCCTGAGTAGGCCGGTCCGACACTCAACAAATAGGTCGCGAAGAAGCAGTCAACAGGGGTAAATTCATGGAAGTCAACAAGCGTCAGTGGCCGATTCTCTCGGTCTGCAGCATCAGGTCGAGGATTGACACAAATCCAGACTTTCAGCGGCCGGCAGTATGGTCGACATCGCAAAAGCAGTTGCTGATAGACACGATCATTCGCGGGTACGACATCCCGAAGTTCTATTGGCGAAAGACGTCGAGAGTGCCGGAGAGCTACGCGGTTGTTGATGGACAGCAACGGCTACGCGCGATATTTGATTTCCAGGCTGAGCAGATAAGTCTTCCTCGTGACGCGGATCCGATCGACGGTGTCAATGTTGCAGGACTGAAGTACTTGCAGCTGCCCGAAGATCTCCGGATGCGTTTCGAAACCTATGCGCTCGATGTAGTCGTTCTGAGTGAATCCAGCGAGGATGAGGTGCGAGACATGTTCCTGCGCCTCCAGAACGGTACGAGCCTCAAGGCGCAGGAGAAGCGCAATGCGATGCCAGGCAATATGCGCAGCTTCGTGAAGAGTTTGGTTGATCACGAGTTCTTTGCGCGCTGCAATTTCTCGAACTCAAGATTCACGCACGATCATGTTGCGGCACAGATGACGCTAATCGAGTTGAGTGGCGGCCCCTGTAACGTCAAGAACGCAAACTTGAATGCGATGTACGCGGAGCATGCGAACTTCGATGCCGGCAGTGCGAAGGCCCGCAAGATCAAGCGTGTGTTGGATTACCTTGGCCGAGCCTTCCCCGAGAGAGCGCCCGAGCTTGAGCGTTTTAGCGTGGTTTCGCTTTTTGGGCTGGTATCTCACTGCATGGAGCGCTATGCGTTTCGAGACACTGAGTCGGCGCTGCGTGAGTGGTTCATCAAGTTCGAGCGGGAACGATATGAACAGCTCGAACTTCCTGAAGATCAGTTGAGTGCAGATCTAGTCCAGTATCGCGAGCACACGAGTCACAGTACGGATTCGCAGGCTTCGCTTGAATGGAGGCAGTCATTCTTGCTTCAGCGTTTCCTTCAAGCCATCCCATGCCTTGAGCTAAAAGACGAGCAGCGTCTTTTTAGCCAAGAGCAGCGGAAGGCGATCTTCCGGCGGGATGAGGGCATTTGCCAGCTGCGCCTACGCTGTGACGGCCGGCGATGTGAATGGGATGCGTGGGAAGCGGATCACCGCGTTGCATGGTCGCAGGGCGGCAAGACAACGGTGGCCAACGGGCAGGTGGCGTGTCCGGTTTGCAATGCGTCAAAGGGAAGCCGGGAGTAGGCCCCGCAAATCTTCGTTTCGCTGTGTGCATGCGCCTCAGCCTGACAGGCGCCGGAGCGAGATTGATAACCGTTGCTGGTGACAGGGGCGCGCTGGGAACGCATGGAGGCGGCCGTCCGTTTCGCGGACAAGCGAGGCTACGCAGCGGTCAGTTTGAATTCGGCGCCGCCAGTCGTTGCCCGGGGTGCGTGCTAGCCTCCGCATCTTGCTGCCCGGAGTTGCCCGAAGGTGTGTCCACGCGTCAACGAAGTGTCTCGCCAGCGTCGGGGGACTCATCCCGGCACGAATCGCAGCTTCGCATGCGTCCTTGTGAACGTGTATGACAGGTGGTTCGCTGTCGCCCCGTAAAGTAACCGAGGCAATTTACACGAGTCTGGTGTGCTGGCCGAGGTCGGCGCGCGCTAGTGATACGCTGCCCACGGCGGCCGGTGCACCCTGCGTGCTTCCGGGAGATTCTTGGGGCCCGGAGATTGAGCATGGGATTCTGGCACACCGGATACATGGACCATCACGAGGAGCGCGGGTTGCCCGCGGCTGCCTTTGTGGAGCCGTCACCGATCCTGTTTCCTTGCGATCTCTGTGAGAGGAAGTTTCCGACCGAGGCGGAGTTCAGGGAGCACAGATTTCAGGATCACCCGCTACCGCAGCCGGCGCTTCTCTATCGCGGAGTTCCACTTGGGCATGGATTGCATGTCTTCAAGGTGCCGCTGAAGCTGTCCGATCTTGAGATGATCAACGTTTCACGGGCGAAAGTTGGCGATACCTGCATGAGAACAGCCGAAGCAATTGCGCGGCTTGTTTCAATGCGCCAAGGCGCGCTGCAACTCACGCTTAAGGGCGCCACTTCGGATCGTGTGATCGAATTCCAGTTCGATGTACCCGATGCAAACGACTTGACGGGAGTGGTCACCGAACTTCAGGCTGTGATCGGCCGTCGCAGGCTTGATCATGAGATGATCGGCGAGTTCATCGCAGCGACAAGCCGATTCCCGTCGGCAAGGCGGCTGAGCGCCGCCATCGTCGATTACTTCTTTGGCGTAATCGCCAAGGAGGGCAAGTCAGAGGCTGGAGACGGAATCGATTATCGGGAGAAGTGGAACTGCGCGCTCGATCGTCTTTCGGACATGCGGCACCCGATCGCAATCGAGATCCGAAGCATCATCAATCTTCACTTCAATCAATTTACGGAAAGTGCTCGCGCGCCGGCGGGCAGGAAGGTATCGGCGGTCGCCAGGCGGTTCGGCGAGATTCTCGGGCTGCAATTCGATCATGCAAGCTCGGCATGGGATGGATTTGGCGAAATGTTTCTTGATCGGGATACCTCCCAGATTTGCGCATGGGCTGCCAAGGAGACATTCTCGCGCTCTGTCGAAATTGAGGATATGGAGCGTTTTATTCGGAGTCAGAGCCCTGCGTTGGACAAGGTGAAAGTGCGCGTGCTTCTCGCTGGGCACTACGCACGGATCGGCGATCGCCGAAGGGCGGAACCGCATCTTCAGGCAATGATCCACGACGATACTGGATTCGGTAGGTGGGCACTGCAACTTTCCCGACAACTTGAAGGAATCTAGACGATGTCGAAGGCATCCCGGTCTGAGTCTGATGGAGACACGCCCCGCGCGGAACCCGCGACAACGGATCGAGGGAATCCGAAATCGCGACTGCGGCAGGAGGACGTGCGTGACGTAGAAACTTATGTGCGATATGCATTTGAACGAAAGGGGAAGTCGTGCGCGCTCGGCAGGATCCCTGAAGATGGCGGGTTTCAGGGCGAGTTGACAGGCGAGTTGACGCGGATAGTCGAAGGATTGTCCAAGCAGGACGCAAGCGGCGCTGTCGCAGCACAGATCTTGTTTGCAGGGTGGCAGCACAAGCACAGGTCACCCGCGTGGCCTTGGTTCAAGAATCTTTTCCGCCAATGTGTGCGTTCGTGCCCCGCCCTTTCCGGGCTCGAGTCGGCAATCGTCGACGGACCAATTTCGGCTGAGAGCATCGAAGCGTGCTTCGATGCAGCCTTCGCACTGGTGGAAGGCGTCGACGGCTCTGCCGTCAACGCAGTACGTGTCAATCGAATCGCATCGATCGTTGTCTGGCTTGCATCGGTAAATGCCATCCCTATTCCGCGACTCATCGAACGGTTGTCTGAGCGCTGCTGGGAGCCGGAATCTGATTGCGCGACGGCTGATGCGGAAATCCTCCGAGCCGTGCTCGGCTTAGGGCCGCAGGCCGGTCACGTAGCGACGGCATTTCGAGAATTGGCTGACAGTGCCCGACGTGAGGCAAGTGCCGAACGACTACGCGCCACGCAGCTCGAAGAGGCGCGGCTCGAAGCAACGACCCGGCTGAGCAATGAATCAGCGGCCCTGGATGCCGCTCGGGGAGCGATCGCGGTTCGTGACGAGAAACTTCGCACGCTTGAGGAGCAGTTGTTGGCCAGCAAGGACAAGGCCGGGGACGATCTGCGGCAGATGCGCGCCGGATTTATGAAAGCCGCTTCGGAGTGGCTTGAGATGCTCGGGGTCGGCCTTGCGGCCTACAACAAGGATCGATCGAACGAGGAGTTTGTCTCGATTTTGGCGGATCACGCAAGGCGGGTTGAAGTCCGAGTGGCTTCTCATCTTGAAATGCTTCGCTCGGGGGGCCGCTGATCATGGTCTATGGCTTCGATTTTGGCACCACCAACAGCCTCATTTCTGTGATCGAAAACGGACGGTTGCGAAAGTTTCTTGATCCGGATCGCCTCAGTCCAATCCCGTCGGTGGTGTGCTACGAGGGCACCGAAAGGCTGGTTGGTCACCGAGCGAAGCTCAGAATTGCGGAGCCGGGCGGAGGCGTTTATGGCAACATCGTAAAGTCGCCGAAGATGTTTTTGGGTAGGAACACACTGCATGTTGATGGCGTGGCGCGATCCGTGGTCGATGTCGTGGCGGACGTCTTGAGGGGGGTCGTCGCACAGAGCAGGATCGATCGAACTGTCGAGAGTGTCGTCGCGACGATCCCGATTGACTTCGACGCTCGGCAACGGCGTGATCTTCGTGCCGCCTTTCAGGCCGCCGGTATCCGGGTGCGACAGTTCATCCATGAACCACTTGCCGCGCTTTATGGATATTTGCGAGGCAGCGGATCGGCCGAGGCGGTGGGACAGCAACTCGACCGCAAGACAGTGCTGGTCTTTGATTGGGGCGGGGGCACCCTCGATCTCACTTTGTGCCGAGTCGAATCGGGCCATGTGACACAGTTGGTCAACGCGGGGACCGATCTTGTTGGCGGTGATCAATTCGATGAGGTGATCAAGAAGGCCGTGATCAATCGTGTGCGGAGTAAGCGCGCGCTTGGCCCGGAGGTGGAGTGCCGCCTCGACGCGGAAAGAATTCTCCACTTTGCGTGCGAGCGCCTCAAGATCGACTTGTCCAGCGGCGATTCGGCGACGGTTTTCGTGGACGATTTTTTCACGAACACCAGGTCATCCGAAATCTCGGAAACCGTGAGTCGCGTGGAGTTGCAGATGATGACTGATGCTTTGATTCGCGAAGGGCTTCGCAGCATCGATGGCGTGCTTGAGCGTGCACGACTCTCGCCGTCCCAAATCGATCTCTGCCTCGCCACCGGTGGCATGCTCGGTACGCCGGCTATTCGAACTCGACTTGCCGAGAAGTTCGGATCTGACCGTGTGCACCTCACCGAATCGATCGGAGCAGCGATATCTGAGGGCGCGGCCTGGATTGCGCATGATCGTGCGACGCTCACCCTTGCTCGCGACGTCGAGCTTTCGCTGGCGCGGCAATCTCACCTAAAGGTCATTCAGAGCGGCGCGGCGATGCCTCTCGAGGGGGCTGCCCATCGCGACACAGTGTCGGTGTATTGCGTCGATCCTCGTGATGGCAAGGCCCAGTTCACGATCTCCACGCCCGATGTTCTCAGTCGGGTGGTGAATGCGTCCGACAAGCGACGCCACCTCGGTCATTTCTCCCTGCCAGTGGATCCTTCAGTGGATCCCTTCTTCGAAAGGCTTGATTTTGAGGTTGAGGTGGATCAGGACTTGATGCTCACATGCAAAGCGACGTCGGCACTCACTGGCGCTTCGGCGAGCTGTACCGTGGCCGATCTTGAGTTTGGCCTCCGACTAGGGGGTGGTGTTTCTGCAGCTGATGCGAGCACAAGTTCCACCCGGGCGAGGCAGTCAATCGAGGGCGTCAGCGACGTTTGGGCGGGTGCTCAGGCAGGCGAGATTGGCGTGCGATCAAATTTGGAGAAGGACAAGGGACATTGGGATTCAGTGCCGGGTGAGTTGCGGCATGAAGTCAGGCTTTTTGATTTCAACACGCTGATCACCGATGGCGCCACGCAGGTGCAGCGAGAGGAGATGACGCGCTACAAGCCATGCGGCCGATGCGGCAAGCGATGGGGCGAGTGCCGTTGCAGAACCGGCTAGCGATCCGGCAGGCTTCCTCGCAGCTTGAAGCAGCCATTGAGCTGCGTCGGTCTGGTTTGAACCTTTGATTAGGGTGAGATCAATTGGCCTTCTTCGCGGTACAGACAGGATCACACTCGGTCGCGCCCGCCGATGACGGCGTATTCCAGGTACGAGTGCCGGGGACCAGTCAACTGCTTGCCCATTCGAGGCGACGAGAGCCGCGCCTGCCCTGCCTGGTGCGTCGAGCGTTCCGGACTAATTCGGGCGAGGCTGATCCTCTACATCAAGCAGCGCCAGGGGGCGCCCCATGACGACCCTCCCCCTCATCGGCGCCGTGCGTCACGGATTTGTGAAGTTGCCCGAGGGTCGCTGGCTGATCGAGATTGGTAGTCCGCGTTCCTTCGGTGACGCCGGCTCGATCGGCTGGGCGGGTCGACGTCGCACGGTCGCCCGGCGTCTTGGGCCAATCGGCATGGAGCAGCCTCGTCCGGATCTGAATTGTCCGACAGGGGTGTGCCTGTTTAGCGCACCCCAGTCAGTTAGATTGACGGACAAGCGCGGCTGATGTGAATCCGTGGTTTGTACATAGTCTCCCGGTCGTGAACCATTCGCAAGCAGGAAGTGCTTTCAGCAACTGGATGAAGGAGAAGCACAATGGGTCTTCCGGAACCATTTTCGCGTGTGTGGAGGGCCGTGGGTGACGAGGCGCGCCGCCGGTTCATCAACGACCTGCAGCAGTCCTACCTACTCGATAACAGCGCTGGCAGCGTTCAGACGTCGGTGATGGGCCCGGGGGTTGCGAAATTTGCGCACGAGTCGTTTGAAACGGCGGAAAAGTCGTTCCGAAAAGCGAGCGACTCGGTCATCTTCAATGCGCTCAACCGCATCTACTCCACCACCCGATCAAGCCATAATGATTCGCTGTTTTCATTGCTGGGCGTCAAGCGCGGCGAGGATGTCTCGGGGGGTGGCGTGCGCACCGCAGGGGGCATTAAGCAGGAATCTGACTTTATCGAAGCGGCAGAGCGCCTGCGGTCCGAACATCGGCTTTCGGCCGAGGACGTTCTCTTACTTCTTTCGGCAGTCGCCAGTGCCGGCATCGATCAGTGGCGACGGCCGACTCGAGCAGTTGTGGACCGGCTCCTGCGGTCACTTGTTCGGCCAGCTCAATCGATTGATCGCGCTTGCACCCCGATCGCCCTGGGCATATCGCTTGCTTCCGCACACATGGTCTCTACTGGGCAGGTTCGCGCCGAAACGCCCGCGGATCCGGCCGTGGCGCCAGTATCGCCGGTCCCTGAGCAAGATGCCAAGCGAGTTTCTGTTGGGGTCGAGCCAGCCGCCGAGCATGCTGTAGCTGTTCAGCAGAAGCCTGAAGCAATCGAGTGGGTGCAACAGACCGCACTCGACCGCCATTTTATTGCACAGATTGTTCGTGAGGTTCGCAGGCAGAAGGAGGATCTCGCGAGCGCGCGAAACACGCTATTGCCGCTGCTGGGCGAGCTTGAAAAACTTGACCCGCTTCGGTTGCAGACATCGTTTCTCCCTGGGCTGCTCGACGCGATGACTGAAGCGGGCGTTGGGCTGTCTGTCGCAGGAGACAATGTGTATCGACGGTCGTGGTACCTGGCTGGCTTCGCACAGGGTCTCATGCGTACGCGCACGCATGCAGAAATGGCTGCTTGGATCCGCTCGCTTAGCCGCGAATACCGAAGTGCTCTTTTTAATGTTGATCCTCGGGCCGCTGGCTTAGTGATGGAGAACCTTGTATTCGAGTGGTTACCGAAGGCGAGCGAGCATGTGCTCGCCTCAGAAATCCTGCGGGCGCAGGCAGCGCAGAATCCATCATTTGTCCGCGGTCAGTTGGCACTCGCCTTCCGTTGCCGCGATTCGCGAGATCGCAAGGCCATGAAGGGAGTGCTCGGGCAGGTGGACTCGGGGAGTCTGCACAGCCTTGAGGAAATCGAGCCTGGCTGTCTCGCGATGATGGAGTATCTCCTTGGCGAGCTGCGACGTATGGAGAGTCGGTTCGCCGATGCCGAGCAGCACTACCAAAAAGCGATGGCATCTGCTGAGGCGGACAAGGTGCCAGGCCTGTCGGAACTGGTCCTCGTCTTGAGCGACCTCCAGATATCAGATGTCCAGGATCTTGTCATCAGTGAACGGTCTGTACGTGAGCTGCGCGGCGGACTAGTTCGAGCGCGCGACATCCTTGAGCGGCAGCTCAAGATTTCTTCCGACTGGCTCCCTCGGCTACTCGCTGCCCTGCATGATCTATTGGTGCAACAACGGCATCTGCTTGGCCCTGAGATGATCGGCGGCACTATGCGTGGGGTCGTGGCAGATCTGGATTCGTCGGCATCCACGAGCCGATTTGGCGCCGAATTTGTTCAGCGGATTGAGGCATGGGCCGCGATCGCAGACCTCATGGCGGTCAACGGAGAGCTAGCCGCAGAGTCGACGCGAAGCCTTGCGCTGTGGCTCGATAGCGTCCTGCCAGACCAAAGGCCGCCATCTGAGTTTCTGTACCGGGCCCTGGAGGGTTCCATTGCATGTGGAGTTTCGGATGCCACCGACCTAGCGGAAACACTTTTGAAGTCGTTCGGCGCGGGTTCGTTGGATCGGCTTCCGATCGAAGACATCGCGCGACATTCGCCGGCGGTCGCTTCTGGAATTCTCGTCCACCTTCGCGAAGAGGGACGCGGAATTCGGCCTGAGGCTCGCTTTCATTTTGCGGGCAAGCTGATCCACGCTTTGCTCAAGAGCACAGGGGAGCGCGTCGCTGAGGCGGTTGCGGATGCATTCGACTTAATGCAGCAGCTTGCGATGTTGCATCAAGGTGTACGTGCGGATTTCGAGCGCCTCTGTCTCAGGGAGGGCGACAATTTGGCGGCATGCCTTGACCCGGATTCTCGCCTCGAGGCCCTGCTTGCAGTCGCGCAGGCTGCAGATGACGCGGAGTGGTGTGCCAAGGCTGCAAAGCTTCTATTGCCTCGTGCGGTGCAGCGCGAGGATGACGGCTTTCTTGAAGAACTGATCGAGTTGGTTGAGGCCACCGGTTACGGTGACGAGGTTCCTGGTCACTACCGGCATCGGCTGAAGGAACGTCATCAGCGGACGGAAAGTGCAATTCGATTGCGCAGTTACTCGGAAGTGAGACTTGTTTACGTGGGGGGTAACGAGATTCAGCAGCAATACGAGGAAGCAATTGCTGAGACACTCAGGCAAAAATTTCCTGGCATTATGGTTCGATTTCATTTCCCTGGGTGGACTTCGAACTGGCACGTCGAACTCGAGGCCGTGCAGAACACCTTGTCATCTGTAAAGCCAAGGGTTGTTGTTCTGTCAACGCTTGTTCGAACCCAGTTTGGTCGAAATCTTCGTCGTCTACTCGGCGAGTCCAACATTCAGTGGCGCAGTTGCACCGGTCGGGGAAGGGCAAGCATTGAGCGAGCGCTCAGGGGCGCCATTGCTGTATCGATCGGTACCGGAAAATAGGAAGCTTGATCGAAATGGATTCCCAAAGCGCTCTTGGAGGCATCGGGGATTTGCCCCAGTGCTGGGGTAGTGCGAACACGCTTCGTGAATTCATTAAGCGCGAGTCGCGTCTTCGGGGTGTGAGGGAACTCCCGCTGGATCGCCACTTGTTTCGTTCTTAAGAATTGGGCAGAGATCCAGCAGGGCACGCGTTGCGACGCGATCTCAGATCGGGAAGTATCTTCTGAAGATTTGGATAATTACCTCGGTCTGACGCTCAGTGAATCCCTCAAAGTGTTCAAATCGCAAGGCGGTCTCATCCATGCGCTAGATCCATTCCAGATCGTTTGGGCGAGGCAGCTCTTCATGCCGCAGCAGGATTTCGACCATGTCGCTCGGGTCAGAAATGTTTCGGTAGTCATCACCCGGGTTCTTCGTCATACAACTCTC
>CAYMEB010000051.1:0-23783 GCA_964389095.1 uncultured Hyphomicrobiaceae bacterium | reverse complement strand
AGTTCCTCGCCAAACATGCTGACTTGAAGACCGAGGACGGACGTGCGCGCGTCGTCCGCCATGCCCGCACGATCATCTTCCAGCTGGCCGAGGTCGCGATCCCGCGCGATCTCTTCGGCCGGATCCTGGCTGCCATCCATCGACTCGGACCATCGCCGGCGCCATCATGACGAACCGTCTCGGCCTCCGCGCACGCGATCGATGCGACCGGCACGAACTCCACGGCGGCGCGTTGCCCAGGTGCGCCGGGAACGATGGTCGGAGCGCGTCTGCGAGCCGCTGCACAGCCAACGTACGTCCAGGATCTCGCTGCAACAGCGCCCGCAGGGGCGCCCAACGCTGCCATAGCCGTTGTCAACGCCCGACGGACGGCGTAGCTTCGGGTCGTCATGAGGCTACTTGGGGAATGTCGGCCTAGTGCGACCTCTAAGTCTTTTGGCACTCAACGTCATGGCCGGACTAGTCATCCTCACAGTGACCTGCGACGCGCTCTCGGGCAAACAGGACGAGACACGCGGCTTCCTCAAGAGGCCGCAAGCCGGCACCGAAATAGCACAGTCCTGCGGTTGGTATGTCGTCTACATGTGCTCTCGCAATGCTCGGGAAGCCGAGAATTGGAGCTATCAACGGGAGGCGATCGACAGCTTCACGATTCATACCAACCCAAAGCAATATCCGAATTTCGCTCCTGGTTGGGTGTGCGCCGTTGATGGTCCTGTGGGGCAGTATGCTGCCCTTGCGAAGGCGCGCCTCGCCAGAGAGTACGGCACCGCACCAACTGCCTACGCCAGACGGTCTTGCTGAGTGGGCCGATTTTCAGCGGCTGCTAAACAAGCAGATGGAAGTCCTTCGGCCCTAACCGAAGCGAGTACAAGGAATGGAATTTCATTGAGATGCCCTCGCGCATAAGTGCGTGACAGAACAGCAAGGAGACGGGCCCATGCAAGTATCTCTCAAAATCCTTGGACTGATTGTTGGTGTTACTATCATGTCATCGGAGGGGTTGGCTTGGACGTGCCGGGCTTCGAGCAGCACTGGTTCATGGGGTTGGGCGAGCAGCCCTAATCTCGCATATGCGCGGCATCGGGCTCTGCTCGAATGCGCAGTGAGGACGCCACGCGGTAGGACTTGCTACATCAGATGGTGCCGCTGAAGTGCTCGCCCGCTTCTGCGTAGAGCATTTGGAGCCATCGCTGAAAGTGGGTTTAGATCGCCGCTGCCCAAGAGATGCACCATAGTCTCGGTTTGTCGCAGCGGATCTTCGGGCGACAGCGACAGTAGATGATCCACAATCTCGGTGTGGATCTCCGAGGGGCTGACCTCCTGCTGTTCCAAATACCTTGATACCGCAATCCCCATCTGGGTATGGGTGAACGTCCACTGGCCGAGCACCCCGCGTTGTTTGACCTGACCTCGGAACAGGCGTCGCAAGATCGCAAATCGCAGCTCATCCCACGGGAGCCCCGCGAGCTTGGGCATCAGCGCCTGGAAGTCGCTCTCGCGCCAGCCGCTCCGGCTTACGGCGATCGCTCCCAAGAACGAGCGCACCTCGATGGCATCGAACAGATCCTCAGCGTGAGCAAAGGCTGAGAGATAAACACCGGCGATGTCTGACGGCAGTGCCAACACGCGATCGACCATCAGCGCTCGCAACTGCTCGGCAGGGCTGCCCGGGTAGGTCTTCAGCGCATATTCAAAGTCGTCGGCATTGACGAGATTGAGGTCCTCGACCGCCAGCACGAGCCAGAGCGTGTTGCCCCAGGCCGGTCCAGCCGGGCCGGACTTGGCGAGCAACGACTCGATCACCTCAGGCTCAAAGGTGCGGTGATAGTGGCCGCAGATACCGTCGATAATCTGGCGAGCCTTATTTTGGGTTAGTGGCCCGAGAGCTTCAGTCTCGGTTTCCTTGCGCTCCGAGATGGCCTTGGTTGCTTCACCCGGGATCGCTGTGGTGATCAGCCGTGCATTGTCGGACCACAGCCTCGGCAGCCACGTCATCTGCCGGCCGCGGGTTGTCGGCTCCAACTGGTCGAGAGCATCGATCAGGACAACCACACGGCGCTGCAATCCCACGCGGCCAAGCAGCGACGCGAACGCCGTGTCGATGTCATCCGGGCACGGCTTCTCGGGGAGGCCTGCATCGACGCCCAGAACAGAGGCCAGTTCCTCGATCCATCGCAGCAGCATGCGCTCGACCGAAGGGGCCTGAGGGCTGGCACCGGCTGCGTGAGCCAGAACCACGATGTCGTCGGTCTGCAATCTCGTCCGCAGCACGGAGAAGATGGCACTCTTACCCGCGCCAGCCTGGCCGGTCAGGCTCAGTGCCCACGGTGCGCCTTCGGTTTTGGGGGAGCGCGCGAAGGCTTCCAGCCGAGCGAGAACGGTCTCGCGGCCGACGAAGTCACGCGCGCGGTCGGCTGTAAAATCATCGAGTGCGAGACGGTCAACCTGCTGCCATGTCAGCTCGGGCTGCGCTTCGCCGCCGGTATCCTTATCCAGCTCGGCGATGATGTCGTCGACGACTAGTTGACCCCAGGCGTCGAGCCCCGTGACACGCCGGCTAATAGGGTCCCAATCGGCCCGATAGGTGCGCACACGGTCGGGAAGCCGGTCGGAGATTTTCGCCTTCAGGCTGGCCAGCTTCTGGGCTCTCTCGGTGTCACTAATGTCGGAGGAATACTCGTCGCTGTAGAGTTCAGCGATCTCGGGCGGCATCGCGCCGTAGTCGAGGGGCTCACGCAGATAGACGAAGCTGCGGGGCTGCTGCTCGGGGTCATTGAGGATCCCGAACTGGATCTCCAGGTCTGTGACGCTGCGGCCGACGACGCCCTCGTCCATGCCTTCTTCTCGCGCGGCGGAGAGCATGGGCTCTGGCGGCGGCACCCAGCCGTAGCGATGCCCGAGCAGAACAATCAGAAAAGGCCGGCAGCGCCTGACCTCGGCGAGACAGACCTTGAGGACCTGCATCTCGCGGGCCTCGCCCTCGGCGAGCAATGCAGTGGCGACGCCGAGACGGAGATCGACCCACTCGACGTGACTCCGGCGCGCCCGCAGCCGCTCTTCCAGAGCGGGGAACACGACGGACCGCAAATGATCGCGCTCGGCCTGCATGTCGGCGAAGGTCGAGCTGACGAAGATCGGCTGGGATTTCCAGGTCGCCATCGGCTGCCCTCCTGCGCTACCGCTTAGCTGGAGCATAATAGCGACAGGCGAGCGTTACGAACATGACGGCAAACCCTCACTGCAGATTGGCAATTGGCGTCACTTCGCCGTCGGGCTGAACAACGCGTGGTGAGAGCGCCTGCTGATACGGCTTGCTTCCGCTGTACCCCCGATAAGCTGCCGGCTCTGCGGAAAGCGGACAGGTTGGTATGGGTCATGATCGACGTTTGGCTGCCGTCCTGTCACTGCTCGATAGACCCCACATAGCTGCCGCTCACGCGAACGCCGCAACCGCTTCTTGTGTCACTGTCTGAAGGGAGAGGGCACACAGTGGTATTGCTGCGCTCTCGCAGACGTGTTGGCTCAAGCCATGCCTGGCCGCCTGAGCGATCTGTTGGCGCGGGCAGGTAAGGGTTTCTTGGATTGACGCCATGCCAGCCTTCGCCCGCCATATCGGCATTGACTATTCGGGCGCGGAAACGCCGACCTCGGGCCTCAAAGGCTTGCGCGTCTATCAGGCCGAAGGAAGAGCGCCGCCCATTGAAGTGCTGCCGCCGCCTTCGACCAAGAAGTATTGGACGCGGCGCGGCATCGCCGAATGGCTCGTGGAGCGGCTAGGCGAAGACGTGCCGACGCTGGTGGGCATCGACCACGGCTTTTCCTTTCCGCTGCGCTATTTCGAAACCCACGGGCTGTTGCCGGACTGGCCGCGCTTCCTCGACGATTTCCAGCGCCACTGGCCGACCGACGAAGATCATGTCTATGTCGATTTTGTGCGAGACGGTATCGCAGGGAACGGCGCAAGACGAATGGGCAATGCCCGCTGGCGGCGCTTGACCGAAGAGTTGGCAGGCGGCGCGAAGTCCGTGTTTCACTTTGACGTTCAAGGGCAGGCGGCGAAATCCACCCATGCCGGAATTCCCTGGCTGCGTTTCATCCGCCAGCGCCTCGGGGTGCGTGTTCATTTCTGGCCGTTCGATGGCTGGGAGGTTCCGGTAAGCCGCTCGGCCATCGCTGAGGTCTATCCCGCCCTATGGTCACGCGGCTTCGCGAAAGAGGACCGCACCGGCGATCAACACGATGCATTCAGCATCGCCGCTTGGGTGTCGCGCGCAGATCGCGACGGAACGCTCGCGCTGTTTCTTAAGCCCGAACTATCGCCGCCCGAAAGCACGCTTGCGCTGGTGGAGGGGTGGATTCTTGGCGTTCCCGGCCTGATCGGTTCGAACATGGCAAAAGACGATCCAGCAACCGCTCAAGCGAGCGATTGCCGGACCGAACGCGGTACCCATGCTGCGGAAGTCAGGGGCCACGGAGTCAGCCGTCGAGACGGGTCAACAAGATGAGTGCAGCAGCGATGCTTTTCGGGAGCAAGTCCCTCTGAACCTGCCATCGTTTATCGACGGCAGGACTTCGCCGGCCATGTTCCCGATCGCATTGGGGACCTCTGTTGACGCGTTGCCCCTGTCGCCCGCGTTTGCAGTGAAGACGTGCGGTCAGTTGCCGCAACGCCCACATGTTTCGGTGGTCACCCGGTGGTCACCAAGGCATCGCGCGCCTTGGCCTCTTCCCCGGACGCGCTACTCAAGTGGTTGATTTTATTGGTGCCGCAAGAGGGACTCGAACCCCCGACCCCATCATTACGAATGATGTGCTCTACCAGCTGAGCTATTGCGGCATCGGGCTCACGCGCCGAACGGGCCGCCCGGAACCTGTCCGGCCGACGCGGGCGTGTGATACCCGACCATGCCTCACGGCGCAAGCGCAGCGACAGCCGGCATCCCTGGCGTTAACCCTGGGTCGGCGCGCGACCGAGACAGCCGTCTCCCTCGGCTCAGCAACCGTCGCCTCCGGCCGAATTCGCAGTGGACAGACGGAGCCTGCCTCGTTTTCGGCGGTTACAGGCCGACGGGCGAGCGGGAGAATGACGCCGATTCGCCTCGACGGATGACCCGGCGGGCTGAAGCAGCCGGAGCAGCCGTTGCACGCGCGAGTACTTGAGAGGGGAGCTGCCTTGCGCAGCCTGCACCGCGCGGCCGTGGCCGCCGCGGCGGGCCTCGCTCTTCTTCTTTTGTCCGCCATGGCTAGCCTGGCACAGCCCCGTTTCGCGCTCGTGATCGGCAACGGCGCCTATATGACGGCGCCGCTGGCCAATCCGAAGAACGACGCGGAGCTGATGGCGAAGACGCTGCGCCAGCTCGGCTTCGAGGTCACCAAGCAGGTCGACGTCGACCAGAAGGGGATGCGCCGTGCACTCCTGGAATTCGGCCGTAAGCTCAAGGCCGCCGAGGCCGTGGGCGTGTTCTACTATGCAGGCCACGGCGTACAGCTCGACGGCGAGAACTATCTCATCCCGGTCGGCGCGGAGATCAACGAGGCGCGGGAAATTCCTGTCGAGGCGGTCAACTTCGGCGAGGTCCTGAAGACCTTCGATGCCTCGTCGCGGCGGATCGCCATCGCGATCCTCGACGCCTGCCGCAACAACCCCTTCGCCGCCTCGTCGCGTGACGGCACCCGTGGCCTCGCTTCCATGAACGCGCCGTCGGGCACGTTGATCAGCTATGCTACCGCCCCGGGCCAGGTCGCACTCGACGGTGATGGCGCCAACAGCCCGTTCGCCGAGGCGCTGGCGCGCTCGATGCAGCAGGTCGGATTGCCGGTCGAGGACGTCTTCAAGCGGACCCGGCGGCAGGTGCTCGCCAAGACTGCAGAGCGACAAACGCCGTGGGAAAGCTCGTCGCTGGTGGGTGATTTTTATTTCCGACCCAAGACGGGCGCGCAGGAGCCCAGCAGCCCTGATCTCGCACGCGCTGTCGATGCCGCGCGCCTCGCCGAGATCGCCGAATGGGAGCAGATCAAGAGCTCCCGCAGCCGCCGCGACTTCGAGCGGCACCTGGCCCGCTACCCTGCCGGCGTGTTCGCCGAGGTCGCGCGCTGGCGCCTCCAGCAACTGTCGCCGGATCCACGGGTGGCGAGCCCCGCCTGGGGCTGGACGATCACGGGAGAAACGGGCGCCTCGATCCGCACCGGAAGCACCGAACGCGGCGCCGCGTCCCAGAGTTTCGAGCAGGCTTTGCAGCTGGACCGGCCGGGCGCGACCGGCAGCGACCTCGAACAGGCCGCGCGGCTCTATGCGACGGCCGCCGACGCGGGTATCGCCGCCGCCATGCACAATCTCGCGCGACTCTACGAATACGGCACCGGTGTGCCCAAGGACCCTGTCACGGCCATAACCCTGTTCCGGCGCGCCGCCACTGCCGGGTTCGCACCCGCCATGTCGGCGCTCGGCGCGCTCTACGAGTTCGGCGACGGCGTGGCTGTCGACCTGGTCGAAGCAGTGCGCCTCTATCGCATGGCCGCGGAGCAGGGCGATCTCGCCGGCATGACCAGCCTCGGCTATCTGCACGCCGCCGGTAAGGGCGTGGCCAAGGATTTCGCAGCCGCTCGCCGCTGGTACGGGATCGCGGCCGAGCGCGGCTATCCCCGGGCCCAGTTCAACCTCGCACTGATGGAACTGCGTGGAGAGGGACAGCCCGCCGATGCCGCCAAGGCACTGCGTTACTTCGAGGCGGCGGCCGCTGGCGGACATGCCGGCGCCATGCGCGAGATCGCAAGTCTCCACGACGAAGGCAGGGCGGTCAAACGCGACCCGCGGCGGGCCGCAGAAATGCTGTTGCTGGCCTACAAGGGCGGCAGTGAGGCCGCCCGTCAAGACATCTCGACCAAGGCGGAGGCCTGGCGTTATACGACCCGGAGGGAGATCCAGTCGCTGCTGAAGGCATGGGGCCACTACGATGGTCCCAACACCGGCTGGATCGACAAAAAAACCCGCGCGGCGATCGAGGCCTACGCGCGCGCGCCGAAGTGATCTAGCTCGCCTGTGGCTCGGCCGCGAGGCTCACCTGAAGCTTGCCGAAATTCTCTCCCCGCAGCAGGCCTATGAATGCTCGCGGCGCCCGCTCGATGCCATCGACGATATCCTCGCGATACTTGAGGCGACCGGAGCGCACCAGCTCACCCATCGTCCGCCGCGCCGGCTCGTAACGAGGCGCGAAATCGGAGACGATGAACCCCTGCATCGTCACGCGGCGGCCCACGAAGAAGCCCGGCAGACGCGGCGCCATTTCCGGTTGCTCGGCATTGTACTGTGAGATCGCTCCG
This sequence comes from uncultured Hyphomicrobiaceae bacterium, assembly GCA_964389095.1. GTDB lineage: Bacteria > Pseudomonadota > Alphaproteobacteria > Rhizobiales > Hyphomicrobiaceae > JABFRJ01. The sequence goes on along the minus strand of CAYMEB010000051.1, from coordinate 16,460 downwards.
CACAGCACGATGCGGCCCCAGGTATTCATCTGCAAGGTCACGGCATCACCGATCGCGCCGCCGACATTCTCGAAATAGACGTCGACTCCGTTGGGGCACGCGGTACGAAGCGCCGCGGCGAAATCGTTGCTGCCCTTGTAGTCGACGCAGGCGTCGAAGCCGAGTTCAGTGGTCACGAAACCGCACTTGCGCGCGCCGCCCGCGATGCCGACCACGCGGCAGCCGGCGAGTCTGGCCAACTGCCCGACCACCTGCCCGACCGCGCCCGATGCCGCGAAGACAACGACGGTCTCGCCCGGCTTCGGTCGGCCGATCTCGAACAACCCGAACCACGCCGTCATGCCGGGCATGCCGAGCACGCCGTTCGCGGTGGAGATGGGCGCGATCTTGGGATCGATCTTGCGCTGCGACGCCCCCCCCGGCGAGCGCATACTCCTGCCAACCCAACCGATCCTCGACGATATCGCCGACCTTGAAATCCGGATGTTCGGAGGCCACCACCTCGCCGACCGTTCCGCCGGGCATGACCTCTCCCAGAGCGACCGGCGGCGCGTAGGACGCGACATCGCGCATGCGGCCCCGCATGTAAGGATCGAGCGACAGGTAGACGACACGGACCAGCACCTGGCGCGGCGCCGGCGACGGCATCGCCACCTCCTCGACGCGGAAATCACTTTCCGACGGCTCACCCTGCGGACGCCGGGCCAGCACGACTCGCTTGAAGGTCTTGGGCAGCATGGTCAGATCCCCGCTCGAGATGATGGTACGGCTCAGCATACCGGTTCGCGAGAGCCGTACACCACCCCGGTCCGCACCCGCGATCGCCACCATGCCGCCGGCCCGCCCGGCCGCACCCGTGATCGGGGCTCGAGCCGGTTCGCCCCGAACCCGCTCGAGCATCCGCCGTCTCGCGGTCCTCGGCCCGTGGCCGGCCCAGCGATCGTCTCGCAATTCGGTGCGGGTGTGTGCTGCAAGGTGTGCCGAACTTGGCGGCTTGTGGGCCCGCAGCAGGACGGGCACAGTGCGACCTTCACCTTGCGGGTTTGGCGATTGCCGGCGTTCGTCTCGGCGCGCCGGCTCCAGTCGACGAACCTTCGAGCATCCTGCCACCATCGTGAACCGGAGCCTGCCATGAGCCAGTCCACAGCCGCCGCCTCGACTGCGGACGAGCACGTCTTTCGTGTCGAGATCGCCGAAGGCGTCGCTCACATCCGTCTCGACCGTCCCGACAAGCTCAATGCGATGGTTCCCAGGTTCTGGTCGGAACTGCCGGCGATCGTACGCGACATCTCCGAGAACGCCCGTGCGCGTTGCATCGTGCTGTCCTCGTCGGGGCGTCACTTCTCCGCAGGCATGGACCTCGCCGTGTTTTCCGCCGACCAGGATCTGGCGGGCGGCAGCGCTGGTGATACCCACGTCGCGAACGAGGCCTTCCGCCACAAGGTCCTCGCCTTGCAGGACACCTTCTCCTGTCTCGACGAAGCCCGCATGCCGGTGCTGGTGGCGATCCAGGGCGGCTGCATCGGCGGCGCTGTAGACCTGATTTCGGCGTGCGACATCCGCTATTGCACCGCGGACGCATTTATTCAGATCCAGGAGATCAACATCGGAATGACCGCCGACGTCGGCACCTTCCCAAGATTGTGCAAGCTGATCCCTGAAGGCCTGGTGCGCGAACTCGCCTATACCGGGCGCAGGCTCCCGGCCGAACGCGCGCTGAAGTCCGGCCTCGTGAACGAAGTCTACCCCGATCACGGCGCGATGCTCGCAGCTGTGATGGCCACGGCTCGGGAGATCGCCTCGAAAGACCCGCTCGCCGTAACAGGCTCCAAGATGATGATCAACTTCGCCCGCGATCACTCGATCAAGGACGGCCTGGACCGCATCGCGCTGTGGCAGACGGGCATGTTCGCGCGCGATCACATGCGCGAGGCCTTCCTGGCGCAGAAGGAGAAGCGCGCGCCGCGGTTCCCCGATCTCGCACCGATCAAGAAAGGCCTGTGATCCCATGGCTGATTTCGAAGGCCGGGTCGTTCTCGTCACCGGCGGCGCAACTGGGCTCGGTGCCGCGATCGCGGTCGGGGCGGCCAAGCGCGGCGCCCGCGCCGTGATCATCAACTGCACCAAGAGCCGCAAGGAGGCCGAGGCGACCGCCGAGGTGATCCGGGCTTGCGGCGCCGAGCCGCAGATCGTACAAGGCGATGTCTCCGAGGACGCCGATTGCCGGCGCATTGCGGCGGCGGCGGAGTCTTACGGTCGGCTAGATGCGCTCGTCAACAACGCGGGCATCACCAAGCATGCCCCCAAGCACGGCGACCTGGATGCGCTGACGAAGGAGGACTTTCTGCGCCTCTATGCGGTCAACACCGTCGGGCCATTCCAGATGATCCGCGCCTGCCGGCCGCTCCTCGATGCCACTCCGGGCGCATCCATCCTGATGACATCGTCGATTGCCGCCGTGGCCGGCATCGGCTCGTCGGTGGCTTATGCGGCATCGAAGGGCGCTCTGAACACCATGACACTCTCACTGGCCCGCGCCCTGGCGCCGAAGATCCGGGTGAACGCCATCTGTCCCGGCTTCATCGATACGCGGTGGTTCGGCGAGGCCTTCAGTGCCGAAACTGTCGCGCGGATTCGCGAGAACGTGCGCGCCAGCACGCCCTTGCAGATGGCGTCGACCGCCGAGGACGTCGCTGAGACGGCGCTGTTCCTCATCTCCAATGCCGCGCGCAACATGACCGGCGAAACCCTTCTGACCGACGCCGGCTCCCACCTCAGTTTCACGCCGTTGCGCCCACGCTGAACAAAGCACACCCCGAGGCAGACGAGATGGCAGAGACAGACCGGTACGGCCTTCCCATCACGACAGCGAGTGCTGACGCAGCGGCTCATTATCGCGCCGGAATTGATCTGGTGCTCGCCGCATGGCCGGGAGCGGAGGCGGCGCTGGATCGAGGCATCGCGGCCGATCCGGGCTTCGCTCTCGCGCAGATCGCTCGTGGTCGCTTGCATCAGATGTACGCGGAGGTCCCTCAGGCACGTGCTTGCGCCGCACGCGCGCGCGAACTCGCCATGACGGCGAGCGAACGGGAGCGCAGTCACGTCGAGACTATTGCTGCCAGCATAGAAGGCCAGCCCGCACGCGCCCTCGAACTCGCGCTCGCGCATGTGGAGCGCTGGCCGCGGGACGCCATGATCCTGGCGCTGCCGCTGGGCGCCTTCGGCCTTTACGCGTTCTCCGGCCGCGCGGACCACGATCGCGCACGTGTCGACCTGTGCGAACGCCACGCCCGGCACTACGGCGACGACTGGTGGTTTCTGACCTATCTCGGCTGGTCGCATACAGAGGCCGGCAACGTCGGCGCCGGGCGAACCGTCACCGAACGGGCCATGGCCCTGCGCCGCGAGAACGCGAACGCATCCCATGCCCTCGCCCACGCCCTGCTGGAGCAGGGAGACTCGGATGCCGGAACGCGGCTGATCGCAGACTGGCTCCCCATCTACGATACCGGCGGCATCCTGAACGGCCATATCGCATGGCACCTCGCCCTGCTCCTGATCGATGAAGGCGACTGCGACGCAGCCCTGCGGCTCTATCGCGACCGCATCCGCCCGCAGGTATCCAAGGCGCCTCCGCTCAACGTGTTCACAGATGCTGCCTCGCTTCTGTGGCGCGCAGGATTGCGCGGCGGTGCCGTCGACGCACGAGACTGGCAGGACGTCGCCGAGTACGGGCGATCCAGGTTCGGCCAGGCCGGGGTGCACTTTGCCGACCTCCACGCGGCGCTCACTGCGGCAGCCGTCGGTGACACCGCCGACCTGGACACACGAGTTACCGCCCTGGAAGCCCGCGCCGCTGCGGGCAAACTAGCGCCAGGGGAGGCGCTGCCACGCTATTGTCGCGCACTCGGCGACTTCGCCGCCGGCCGCTACGAAGCAGCCGCCAGCACGATCACGGCAAACCTCGGCGACCTTGTCCGGCTCGGCGGAAGCCATGCCCAAAGAGAGGTCGTCGAAGATACGGCGATCGTGGCTTGGCTTCGTGCCGGCAGGCCTGCCGATGCCCGCCGGCTCATCGACGCGCGCCTGCACAAGCGCCCCTCGCGCCGCGATCGAGATTGGCTCGCCCAGTCTGACGCGTGACGGCGCCCCAAGTCCTCATCATTGAAAAACGGAACGGGCATCGGGAGAACAACGTGGGACAGGTCGCAGGCAAAGTGGCGCTCGTGACGGGCGGAGCAGCGGGTATTGGCGCCGCCTGTGCGCGGCTGCTAGCGGCAGAAGGCGCCGCCGTTACAGTCACCGACATCGACACCCCGCGAGGACAGGCGACCGTGCGCGAGATCACGGCCGCCGGCGGCAAGGCGATTTATCTCCATCAGGACGTCACCGACGAAGGTCGCTGGCCCGAGGTGATCGCGGAGGTCGAGCGTGGCTTTGGCCGGCTGGACATCGCCGTCGCGAACGCGGGCATTGCCATCATGACACCGATCTTCGAGATGTCGCTCGACGATTGGCGCCGCCAGCAGTCGATCAATCTCGATGGAGTGTTCCTCACGGTGAAGCACTCGGTCCCCGCCATGCGCCGCGCAGGTGGTGGATCGATCGTCATGCTTTCCTCGATCGCCGGCCTGCGCGGATCGCCGGGCCTCGCCGGTTACTGCGCCACCAAGGGCGGCGTCCGCCTGTTCGCCAAGGCAGTCGCGATGGAGTGCGCCATGGCCGGCATGAACATCCGTGTCAATACGGTGCATCCCGGGATCATCGACACGGAGATCTGGTCCAAGATGCCGGCCGGCAGGGTCGGGCACAACGCTCCCCCCGATCCTCATGCCATGGCGGCGACGAGCGTGCCGTTGGCTCGGATTGGAACGGCCGAGGACGTGGCCCGCGGGGTACTCTTTCTCGCCTCCGATGCCTCGTCCTATATGACAGGTAGCGAACTGGTGATCGACGGAGGCGTGACCGGCGGGGCGATCCGAAGGCAGCCACCCGCCGGCTGAGGGGGCGGATAGCGGGCCCCGTCCCGGCAACGGCGCTGCCGCGCATTGCGACCCGGGGTTGGACGGGCTATATGGGCGCCAGCGCCGGCAGCGGTGCCCGTGCCAGCCGCGCGGGCCGGTCAGCAGGCCTTCGGAGATCGGAATGGGCCTGAAAATCGACGCCAGCGGCAACGGCCCTCGGGGCGGTGCGGACAGCGACACGAGCGGCGACGGCGGCTGGTGGGAAACGCTCAAAATTCTCGTCCATGCGCTGCTCATCGCCATGGTCGTGCGGGTGTTCTTTTATCAGCCCTTCAACATTCCCTCCGGCTCGATGAAGTCGACATTGTTGATCGGCGACTATCTCTTCGTTTCCAAGCTGTCCTACGGCTACAGCCGCTACTCGTTCCCATGGGGCCTGCCACCGTTCTCTGGCAGGGTCATCGCCAGCCAGCCCAAGCGTGGCGACGTCGCCGTCTTCAAGCTCCCGCGCGACAACTCGACGGATTATATCAAGCGCATCGTCGGCATGCCCGGCGACGTGATCCAGATGCGGCGAGGCGTGCTCTTCATCAATGGTCAGGCCGTCCCCAAGCGTCGCGTCGACACCTTCGCAGACATCGACGAAGACGGTATCCGCCGGAACATCGCTCGTTTCGAGGAAACCCTGCCGAACGGGGTCAAGTATTACGTTCTGGATGCGGAGCCCAACGGCCCCTACGACAATGTCGGCCCCTACACGGTCCCCGCCGGTCACTATTTCATGATGGGCGATAACCGCGACAATTCCACCGACAGCCGCGCCCAGTTCCACGTCGGCTACGTGCCCTACGAGAACCTGGTCGGCCGGGCCGACATCATCTTCTTCTCCATCGACGGCATCTGCCCTGATCCGCTGCCGGAGAGTCAGCCGCTGCGCTTCCTCGCCGGTGGCTGGTGTACGCTGAAGAACTCGGTTCGCGTCGGGCGATTGTTCAATCTCGTGCAGTAGAATCGCGTGGCTGCAGGAGCGCGCAAAGCCAAGACCCTTGAAACGAGGCTCGGTTATCGTTTCAAGGACCGCGCATTGCTCGATCGTGCTCTGACCCACTCGAGCGCTCGCACCGGCAGATCCCAGCCGCTCGACAACGAGCGGCTCGAGTTCCTCGGAGATCGCGTACTGGGATTGGTGATCGCCGAGTTGCTCCTCGAAGTCTTGCCCCAGGCGAACGAAGGGGAGTTGGCGCGGCGCTTCAATCAGCTGGTGCGCGGCGAGACTTGCGCCGAAGTCGCCCGGACCTGGGAAGTGGGCCCGAGCCTGATCCTGTCCGGCAGCGAAGCGGAGAGCGGCGGACGCGACAAAGTCAACATCCTCGCGGACGCCTGTGAGGCATTGCTGGCCGCAGTTTTCATCGAGGCCGGTTTCGCGCGCGTCCGTGATATCATTCGCAAGCATTGGGCAGACCGTGTCCTGCAGCTTCCCGGCTCCGTCGCAGCGGACGCCAAGTCGACACTGCAGGAGTGGGCGCAAGGGCGCGGCCTGGATCTGCCGGCCTATCGCGAGGTTGGACGCGAAGGCCCCGATCACGCGCCGATGTTCACGGCAGAAGTTCAGATCGGACGGCACTACGTGGCGCGCGGCAGCGGCGCCAGCAAACGGGCCGCCGAGCAAGATGCAGCGACGACATTGTTGGTGCGCGAGGGAGTTTGGAATGCCCGCTCCAGATCCTGATCGAGCCGATCCTGCGGCATCATCGGCCGCAGACGCGCGACGCTTCGGCTTCGTGGCGATCATCGGCGCCCCGAACGCGGGCAAGTCGACGCTTGTGAACACCTTGGTCGGCACCAAGGTCACCATAGTCTCCCACAAGGTTCAGACGACGCGAATGCCCATCCGTGGCATCGTGATCGATGGTCAGAGCCAGATCGTGCTCGTCGATACGCCCGGCATCTTCCGGCCGCGTCGCCGTCTCGACCGCGCCATGGTCAGCGCCGCATGGTCCGGAGCGCGCGAGGCCGATGCGGTTGTCCTGCTCGTCGATGCCTCCCGCCCACCGAGCGACCCGAAGGACGCGATCATGGCGGAACTGTCGTCGGTGCGTGTGCCGCGCATCCTCGCGCTCAACAAGATCGACAAGGTCCGCAAGGAGACTCTGCTCGATCTTGCTCAGCGCCTCAATAGCGCGCTCGCGTTCGACGCCACATTCATGGTTTCCGCCTCGACAGGGAGCGGCGTGCAGGCGCTGCGTCACCACCTTGCGAGCGTAGTGCCGATGGGCAACTGGCACTTCCCCGACGACGACATCACCGATCTGCCGCTTCGCATGCTGGCCGCAGAGATAACCCGGGAGCGCCTCTACGAGCGATTGCACGAGGAGTTGCCGTACGCCGCCACCGTCGAGACGACGGCCTGGAGGGACATGGGCGCCAAGGGCGTCCGCATCGAGCAGATCATCTATGTCGAGCGCGACAGCCAGAGGTCCATCGTGCTCGGCAAGGATGGGCGCACGATCAAGCAGCTCTCGATGGGATCGCGAACCCAGCTCTCCGAAATCGTCGGCAAGCCGGTACATCTGTTTCTTCACGTAAAGGTGATGGAGGGGTGGGAGAACGATCCGGCGCGTTATCGCGAAATGGGCCTGGAGTTTCCCGGCGACTGAGCGAGTATCCGCAAGAACCGGAAGTCGCCGTCAGCGAGGAAGCCGATGCTCAAGATCTACGGACGCGCAAATTCCATCAATGTTCGCAAGGTGCTCTGGATCGCGGACGAAGTCGGCGAAGTCTACGTGCGCGAAGATTGGGGCCGCGGTTTCCGGCCTCTCGACGACCCGGATTTCAAGGCCATCAGCCCGATGGGCGCGATTCCGGTCATCGAGGACGACGGATTCATCTTGAGAGAATCCAACGTCATCGTGCGCTACATCGCAGACAAGCACCAGCGGACCGACCTCTACCCCGAAGACAAGCGCACGCGCTACACCGTCGATGCCTGGATGGACTGGGCAGGCAGCGATCTCTACTGGGGTGTGCGTCCAGTCTTCATGGGGAAGGTTGTTCAGCAGGGCGCCTTCGCTGATCCCAAATTGGTCGAAATCGGCGGAGCGGACTGGGTCGCGCGCATGCAGATGCTCGAACAGCACCTGTCGAGCAGTGGCCCCTTCATGATGGGACCGTCCTTCACGATCGCGGACATCCCGGTCGGACTGGTCGTCAACCGCTGGTTCTCGATCGACTTCGAGAAACCGTCGCTGCCGCACGTATCCGCATACTACGACCGGCTGACCGAGCGGCCCGCCTACCAACTGCACGGCCGCAATGGAACGCCCTAACCCGACGCTCCGCTGCCGACACGGCGAGGCGGCACCGCGAAACCTTCCGCTTCCTCAAGCCTGAGCCGAGTAGCGCGAAAGTCGAGCCTCCAGCAGCGCCAACAGTGCGTCGCGAGCGGGATCGCGCGTGCCGCGCACCCAGGCCGCAGCAAGCGGTAGCAGCCCCGGCTGATCGTGGGTCTGCGCTTTCAGCGGAACATAGCGCACGCCGGCGACCGACAGCCGCGACGCCCACCGCGGAACAATCGCCAGACCGATCTCCGCGGCGACAAGGCTGACGATCGTCTGCTTTTCCTGGGCGACCTGAGCGATCTTGGGCCGCGATCCGGCCCCCTCGAACAGCTTGAAAGTCAGATCGTAGCTGTGCGGCCGCGAGCGCCTTTCGGGCACGATCAGCGGCTCGTCGGCAAGCGCCTCGACCGAGAGGAGCTTGCGCTTCGCGAAGCGATGGCCGGCCGGCACGGCAACCACCGCCGTCTCATGCAGCACCATGCGGAACTCGATGCGCTTGTCGAACTGCTCGGGTGGACGCACGAATGCGAGGTCGAGGCTGCCCGACAACAGTCGGGGAAGCAACCGGACCGTCTTGTCCTCAAACAGCTGGACCTTGAGGTCGGCGCGCGCACGGCGCAGGTCGTGGAGAAGCAACGGTACCAGGCCCGCCGCGGCGGTATCGATCGCACCCAAGCGCAGAGTGGTCGCCGCGCGACGTCCGCGCTGGCGGAAACTGGCCGCGAGGGCATCGGCACGTCCCAGGACATCGCGGGCATCCTGGAGCAACCCGGCGCCGTCCTCAGTCAGGGCAACAGTCCGGGTACTTCGCGTCAGCAGGCGCGTGGCGAGGTCGGATTCGAGCATGCGGATATGACGACCGAGCGCTGCCGGCAACATTTCGAGCCGGCGCGCGGCACGGCCGAAATGCAGCTCCTCGGCTACCGCCACGAAGCAACGAAGCTGGCGCAGTTCCATTGCATGTCCTGCGGAGATGTCCGGTCGTGTCGATTGTAAAAACAATTTATATAATGATCCGAGCCTATCCGATAGACCGCCGTCGCGCTATCGAATGCAGGCGCACACTCGCGCCCGGATCACTTGATGCAATCCGCGGAGGACCTTTCACAGGGAGAAAGCGATGACGTTCACGCCGCGCAGCATCTTCACCGGGGTCCTGTTTCTCGTCGCGGCAGTTCTGCCGATGGCAGCTTCGGCACAGACCGCCTTCCCAACCAAGCCGCTCACCCTGATCGTGCCTGCCGCGGCCGGCGGGCCGACCGACACGGTCGCCCGTCTCGTCGCCGAGAGCATGGGCCGGACGCTCGGCCAGACGGTCGTCGTCGAGAACGTCGCGGGAGCGGGCGGGACCGTCGGCATGGCACGCGTCGCTGCGGCGGCGCCCGACGGCTATACGGTGGCGGTCTGGCACATCGCGCAGGCGACCGCACCGGCGCTGTACGACACGCTCAGGTATCACGTGATCGACAGCTTCGATTCGATCGGACGCATCACCGACGCACCGATGTCGCTCGTCTCGAAGACCGCGTTGCCCGCGAAGGATGTTCGCGAACTCTTGGATTGGATCAAGGCCAACGGTGACAAGGTCACTTATGGTCATGCTGGTATCGGGTCGGCCTCTCACCTCTGCGCGATGATGTTGCAGAAGGAATTCGGCGTGAAATGGGTCGGCGTGCCCTATCGCGGGACCGGACCGGCCATGAACGATCTCGTCGGCGGCCAGTTCGACATCATGTGCGATCAGACGACCAACACCACCAATCAGATCAAGGACGGCAAGATCAAAGGCTACGCCGTGACGACCAAGACCAAGGTTTCGTCGCTCCCCGAGCTTCCGACGCTGGACGCGACTGTGCTCAAGGGCTTTGATGTCTCGGCTTGGCATGCCATGTGGGCCCCGAAAGGCTTGGCCAAGGACGTATCGGACAAGCTGGTCGGCGCGCTGCAGGCTGCGCTCAAGGATCCGAAGGTGATCGAGCGCTTCGCGAGCCTCGGCACCGAGCCGGTGCCCCAGGCACAGGCGACGCCCGATGCCCTCAAGGCACAGCTCACCGCAGAGGTGCCTCGCTGGGGCGAGGTCATCAAGGCCGCGGGCATCAAGGGCAATTGAGCGACGGCTCGGAGCTCCAGAGAGACCCCATGAAGACCTACAAGATCGCATCGATTCCGGGTGACGGAATCGGCACCGAGGTCGTTGCCGCAGGCATCGAGGTTCTCGACGCCCTCGCCCGGCGTGAGGCGCGTTTCGCTTTCAAATTCGATCACTTCGACTGGGGCGGGGAGTACTACAAGCGTCATGGCCGCATGATGCCCGCCGACGGGCGCGAACAGATCCGAAGCCATGACGCCATCCTGTTCGGGTCCGCCGGACATCCCGACATTCCCGACCACGTCACGCTGTGGGGACTGCGCCTCGCAATCTGCCAACCCTTCGACCAATACGCCAACATCAGACCAACTCGGATACTGCCAGGGATCACCTCACCCCTGCGCCATGTATCCGGCCCCGAACTCGATTGGGTAATTGTCCGAGAGAACTCCGAAGGGGAGTACGCCGGTGTCGGCGGCCGTGTGCATCAGGGCTCACCCCTGGAGGCCGCGACCGACGTAGCGATGTTCACCCGCGCAGGAGTAGACCGCATCATTCGTTTCGCGTTCCATCTCGCGCGCTCGCGGCCGCGCAAGCTGCTCACCGTCGTCACCAAGTCGAACGCTCAGCGCCACGCCATGGTGATGTGGGACGAGATCGCGGCCGAGGTCGCGCGCGACTTCCCCGATGTCACGTGGGACAAGATGCTGGTCGACGCCATGACCATGCGCATGGTGATGCGGCCCCAGTCGATCGACACGATCGTGGCCACCAATCTGCACGCCGACATCCTGTCCGACTTGGCCGCGGCACTTGCCGGTTCCCTCGGCATCGCCCCTACCGCGAACCTCAATCCCGAGCGCGCCTTTCCTTCGATGTTCGAGCCGATCCACGGCTCGGCCTTCGACATCATGGGCAAGGGCATCGCCAATCCGATCGGCACCTTCTGGTCCGCCGTGATGCTGCTCGAACACCTGGGCGAATCGCAGGCCGCCTCGCGCCTCATGGCCGCGATCGAGCGCGTCACCGCCGACCCGAGCTTCCATACGCCCGATCTGGGCGGCAAAGCGCGCACAGCCGACGTGACCGCCGCCGTCATCGCCGCGATTCACGGCGCCAACACTTGAGAAGCCGGCCGCGCGGCCGGTGGAGGCATCACTCCTCGAGTTCTATGCGCATGTACTCGAGTTCCAGCCATTTCTCCTCCGCCGCCTCGAGCTTCCCGCGTTTGTCGGCCAGCTCGGCCGCCGCCGCGTCGAAGCGCGCGCGATCGCGCGCATAAAGCCTCGGATCGGCGATCTCGGCCTCCAGCCGGGCCATCGCCGCCTGCAGCGCGGCGATCTCACCGGGAAGCGCTTCGAGCGCATGGCGCTCCTTGTAGGAGAGCTTCCGCTTCACCTTGACCGCCGCAGCGGCCTCCGCCTCCGCAGCCGGCGCAGCGCCGCGCCCTGCCGGTCGCGAGCGTGCAACACTGTCGGGAGCCCCCGCAGCGCGCTGCGCAAGCATGTCCGAGTAGCCGCCGGCATACTCGATCCAGCGCCCCTCGCCTTCGCTCGCCAGCACAGACGTCACCGTACGATCGAGAAAGTCGCGATCGTGACTGACCAGCAGCAACGTGCCCGAGTAGTCGGCGAGCATCTCCTGCAGCAGGTCGAGAGTTTCCAAGTCGAGATCGTTCGTTGGTTCGTCGAGCACAAGCAGATTGGACGGCCGCGCCAGCGCTCGAGCCAGCATCAGCCGCGCTCGTTCGCCGCCCGACAGCACGCCGACAGGCGTCCGCGCCTGTTCGGCCGCAAACAGGAAATCGCGCATGTAACCCACCACGTGGCGCGGCTTGCCGTCGACGATCACCTGATCCCCGCGCCCGCCGGTTAAGGCGTCGGCCAGCGTCACGTCCGGGTCGAGTTCATCGCGGCGCTGATCGAGCTCGACCAGCTCGATGTTGGTGCCGAGCCTTATCTGGCCGGTGTCGGGCGCGAGCTTCCCAGTCAGCATCTTCAACAGCGTCGTCTTGCCCGCCCCGTTCGCACCGACCACGCCGACCCGGTCGCCGCGCGCGATCCGCACCGAGAGGTCGCGCACCACCGGTCCCGCCCCGAAACTCTTCGAGATCCCCTCAGCCTCGATCACGATCCGGCCGGCCACTGCGGTCGCCTCGCCGGCAGTCAGCACCACCGCGCCGGGGACGATGCGCGCTTCCTTGCGCTGCCGGCGCAGCTCGGCCAACTCGCGCACGCGCCTCACGTTGCGTTTTCGCCGCGCGGTAACGCCGCCGTGCATCCATTGCTGTTCACGGACGATCTTGCGGTCGAGCTTGTGCCGCTCGACCTCCTCCTCCTCCAGCAGGCGGTCGCGCCAGGCCTCGAAGCCGGAGAACCCTTCGCCCAAGCGCCGCGTCGTCCCGCGATCGAGCCAGACCGTCGCTCGCGACACCGTCTCCAGCAACCGCCGATCGTGGCTGATGAGCACGACCGCCGCGCGCAGGCTCGCGAGCCGGCGCTCGAGCCACTCGATCGCCGTCACGTCGAGATGGTTGGTCGGCTCGTCGAGCAGCAGCACGTCGGGCTCGGCGGCGAGCGCGCCCGCGATCGCCAGCCGACGGGCCTCGCCGCCCGAGAGCGACGCCGGCTCTGCGGATGGATCGAGCGACAGCTCGTCGATGAGCCGGCGGGCGACACCTTCTCCCGCCACCGGCGACCGGCAGGACTCGACATAGTCGAGCGCGGTGGCGGCGGGCCCGAAATCGGCTTCCTGGGCGAGGTATACGACGCGCGCGGCCGGGTGCACGTAGCGAATGCCCGCATCGGGCTCCACGAGACGGGCGGCGATCCGCAACAGCGTCGACTTGCCCGAGCCGTTGCGCCCCACAAGGCACACGCGATCGCGCTCGGCCACGCTCAGCGCAGCATCTTCCAGAAGCGGTGTGCTTCCGTACGTGAGCCGGATGCCTTCCAGCGATAGGAGCGCGCGCGACATCGACCCTCGGATTGTTGCGAGAAGCCGTGCCGATAGCAGTCACGGCGGGGTTGGAGCAATGGGGGAATGACGCGCTCCCAGCGCCCCAGAGGCAAAAGGGGCATATCCTGAATGCTCACCGCGTCGATAGCACCAGCCGCACCCTCGTTCAGCCCCCGCGCTAGGGGAAAGGCGTCGGTCTTGCCCCCATTGCCTCATTCATCTGAATTAGCCACGGCAAGCGCCGGAAACTGGCGCGAACTACTTTGCGTAGGCAGGATCGCCTCGGGCCCCGCTATTGCATGACAGAGATATTGCGCAGCCAGCATCTCAGCGAGTTCTTCCGTTGCGACAGTCCTGCACGGACACGCCCCGGCCCTGGGCGCACGAGTGCCCGTTCTGCCTCGTCCTGCGTCGTCCCCTCACCAGAGTGGTATCAGAATTGACGAGATGCTCGGCTTCCTGAAGCCCACGTCGATGGTGGCAGCCGTCGATTGGCGGCTCACGGCATCATAGGAGCGCACCGGCGTTCCCGGATACTCTACTGCCGGCCTACAAGGGCCTTGAAATAGACGTCGTCGAAGTATCGATCCGCTGCCAGCGTCGCGTCTTGTATCGCAGCCGCCAGCTCATGGATCGTAACCGGATGCCCGTAATCCGCTGCAATTCTGAGCGCTTCGCTCAAGAACTCCAACATCGTATCGCCCTGCAGTCGCAACTGGGCATCAACGTCTCCAGCTAGGAATTCCTTGAACGCGACGATCGGATTTTTCCTTGCAGACGTACTCCCGGAACGGGAGCTACCGGCAAACATGACGCTCGTCTCGCCCCGTGATGAATGCGTATCGATGATCGATGCTGACCGGTCACTCAGAATTCCATCGATGTCTCCGAGTGAGATCGGCAGGGCCTCATGAAGCCGTGCGACGAGAGCGTCAAGGATTGCTCCACAACTTCCGGCCGGCGTGAATCCACTCCGGTGCGATTTGCAGATGCAGATGGCTTCGACCCTTGATCGATGCCCGACGATCCAATCCACAACTCGGTCGAGTTTCCGCGAGACCTCACTCTGCGAGGAAAGCCTCGATGCCAGCGCCGCGCGAAACGGTTCGTCGACCGTGAACCAGAAGCGACCACCGCTCTCGAAGACAGAAGCCCGCGCACCACCGTAGAGAAGGCGTACCGAATTGTACTTGTTCTTTCGGAAATCTGTGAAGGCCGCTTCAGTTATCTCGATTTTCCAGCCGCCACCGTGGATGGCATCACATGCAAAGTAGTCGAGGTTGATATCGACGAAGATCGGACAATCAGTCGGGACAGACAGACCTCGGGCAAGCGAGGTCTCGGAGATCTGCACTGACCTGCGCGACCAGTTCAGCGCGCCGGCGACTTCGATGTCGGAGGTGATGCAGATGTCCCGCCGTCCACAATGCCGCGAGAACAATTGGACGACCCGATCCGACGCCTCCAGTGGCATGTCGTCGGGCCGTATCCAGATGAAGGGATCGATCCTTCCCTGAAGCAGCAATGGGTAGACGAAATTGCCGATAGCGAGCTGATCATAAGCGAATTTCGCATTGTCGCCGACAGCAGCACCGAGCCTCGGCACTGGTGACGATAGATAGGGGAATCCGAGGTCGGAATGCTCGTCAAAATGCACAAACCGAAGCGCGAGCTCGTGAGCGGCTTCTTCGACAGAACATAATTGAACACCACGAAGCACTCGTGATGTTCCTCTATGACGTGAACTGGAAGTCCCTTTAGGCTCGAGTATGTCAACGACAAGCGACCAAACCGATCAGTAGGTTCCGCCCCCGCCTCGGCGGGGTGCTATAATCCCGGCGCCGTAGTCGCCTTTCCCACTCCCTCCAGACGATGACCCACCCTGGCCGCTAGACTTGGCAGTGTTCTTCCGAGACGCAGGCCTGGTGTTACCGCCGGTGGTCGAATTCTAGCCATTGCCGCTGACTTTGGCTTGGGACCGTTGTGCATGAACGGAACTTGAGCGGGTTACCCAATCGAGAAGAACAAGAGCCGACGCAGCAGCCAGCGACAGGAAACGACGCCTTTTCATAGCTATAAGCCTCTAAGTTGTTCCATGAAGCACGCCCCGAATCTATCACGGCGCCGCCGACCGACAAAACAGAATGCAGGCGCATGAAGTTTCGTAACTACTGCAGCAACGGTCCCCATCGAGAGTTGCCGTGAGCCTTCAATTGCCGCTACCGGCCCGGCTGCGATCTCGAGGCCCGGCACAACGAAACGAGGCGCCTCCACGCTGGAAACCTCGATCAGCCCACCTGAACCTCGCCGGCCAAATGGCACGCAACGACGTGCGCATCCCCAATCGCACGAAGTCGCGGCCGCTCCGCCCGGCAGCGATCGACCGCGTGCGGACAACGCGCGGCGTAGCGGCAGCCCTTCGGCAAGTCGATAGGGCTCGGGGGCTCGCTGGCCGTATCGAGCCGCTTCACCGACGCGCGCCGCCGCCCAAGGCGCGGGACGGCATCGAGGAGGGACACGGCATAGGGATGCTTCGGCGCGCTGAACAAACGCTCCCGCGGCGCACGTTCGACGATTTCTCCGAGGTACATCACGGCGACATCGTCGCAGATGTGCTGCACCACACCCAGATCATGAGAGATGAACAGATAGCTCAGCCCGTAGTCGCTCTGCAGCCTCACCAAGAGATTGAGGATCTGCGCCTGGATCGCTACGTCCAGCGCAGAAACGGGCTCGTCGCACACGATCACGTCGGGCTTGGTCGACAGGGCTCGCGCGATCCCCAGCCGCTGGCGCTGGCCGCCCGAAAACTGATGCGGAAAGAGGCCCATCTGATCTGCGCGCAATCCCACCTGCGCAAAGAGCTCCGCGACGCGCGCATCCCGTTCGGCGGCAGTGCCGATTTCCATGAGATCAAGGGGCTCGCGCACGAGGTCGCGCGCCCGGGTGCGCGGATTGAGCGAAGAATAAGGGTCCTGAAAGATCATCTGGATGCGCCGGCGGACTTTCCGCAGCGCATTACCGGAAAGCCGCCCGATCTCCTCGCCCTGTAGGCGTATCTCGCCGGACGTGACGTCGACGAGGCGCATCACCGCCAGAGCCGCCGTGGTC
>CAYMEB010000050.1:0-23861 GCA_964389095.1 uncultured Hyphomicrobiaceae bacterium | reverse complement strand
ACGCCGCGGTTCTGGCAGGCTGAGGCAAAGTCGGAGCGTTTTCACACAGCCTGGGCCCATTCTCGTCGTTTGCCGACTGTTTGAGCCGCATGAACGACGGGAACAGTCCTGACGCTATAGACCGGCAGCATTCCTGACAGATACTCCTCTTCCCTGGCCGATTCCGTCGCCGAGCGCAGCCGCAAGCGCGCGGACGCGCACCGATGTCCGCGTGGGTTCATTCACCGCCCCAACGGTCTGGCCGACGATCCGGCAGACGGGCGTTGCCTTCGATCTCTTCGTGGCAACGGGCGATCCGACGTGGCCGGAAACTTCTGCGGGGAGGTCGTCCCTTCTCGATCGCGCGTCGCCGAGGCCAGCGCGTTCGACGCGGGCGGCATCCGGCAAGCCTCGACCCGCCACCCTTCACCGCTCGCGACTTTTCCGGTTGTTCCGGCGGGCCGCGTCGGCTATCGGGCGGGTCCGTCCGGCCATGGAGGCCGACCTGAACCCGAGCGCGCCATCTCGTTGCGCTATAGAAATCGGAGATACGCCCTTGAGCACGTCCGTTCTCAACGTCAGTCAGCTCGGCCGGCAGGCGCCGGTCCCGGAAGGGCCGGAATCGGCCGTCCTCGAGCGTGTGGCGAACCCTCACGCCGATACGTCCTACGTCGCCCGTTTCACCTGCCCGGAGTTCACGTCCTTGTGTCCGGTCACCGGTCAGCCGGATTTTGGACATCTCGTCATCGACTATGTTCCGGGCGATTGGCTGGTCGAATCGAAATCGTTGAAGCTCTTTCTCCAATCGCACCGAAATCATGGGGCGTTCCACGAGGACTGCACGGTCGGGATCGGGCGGCGGCTCGTCGCGCTGCTGGAGCCGCGTTTCCTCAGGATCGGCGGCTACTGGTATCCGCGCGGGGGCATCCCGATAGATGTGTTCTGGCAGTCGGGTGAGCTTCCAGCCGGGGTCTGGCTGCCCGATCAGGGGGTCGCCCCGTACCGTGGGCGCGGCTGAGCGGGCAGGTGCTCAACCGGGCTCGCCCCCAGGGGGGCGGGGCTGCCATGCGAGCACGTCATTTTGATCGAATCGCAACGGACCGTTGACCCGCGTTGCGTTTATGATGCAACGCACACCGCCCCGAACTGGAGATCCCCCGATGAAAAAAGCAGCACTGATGATTGCCGCCGGTGTCGTGGGCATGTCCCTGCAGATCGGGGCCAGCCGCGCCAATCCTCCGCCCGGAGCCGCGGCGAACCTTCCTTCGTCGGCGCCGGCGACGCCGGTCGTCCCGGTACAGGCCCAGCCGCGCCAGTTGCGCATGGTCTGCCTGCGGGGCAAGGACGGCTGGCGCTATTTCAATCTCAAAGGCGAGCGCATCGCCTGCCCGCCGCGTCCGCGCAGCGCGTTCGTCTCCTGGCGCTGCACGCGCCAGAAGTGCGGCTGGTATCACCGCGGGCAGAAGCGCTTTCTGTGAGGCCGCAGCCTGGTCCGCTCAGGCGGCCGGCTCGCCGAGGAACGGCTTGAGGTGCTTCACGACGGTGTCGCGGCCCAGGTCCTTAGTGATGAACACGAAGCGTGAGCGCTTGTCGGGCAAGCCGTCCTTGCCTTTCGGCCAGTCCTTGAGGGTGTCCGGCGGATAGAAGATGTGCTGGACGCCGTGCACGACGAACGGCTTGGTCTGCCCTTCCACCGTGACGATTCCTTTCACCCGCAGCAGGCGGTCGCCGTAGGCCGCGGCCATGGACTGCAGCGCGATCGAGAGCGCGTTGCCGTCGAGCGGCTTGTCGAACGTCAGCGCATAAGATGCGACGCCGTGCAGGTGGCCGTGGTGATGGTCGGGGTGGTCGCAGTCGGGGCCGCAGTCCGCCTGATCGTGGTGCTCGTGGTCGTGATGCGCGTGGTGGTGATGATGCTCGTGCGTGCAGTCGGGCCCGCAGGCATGGTCGTGCGGCCCGGTGAGATGGATGTGGTCCCGCGGCTCGTGGCGGTCGGCATCGAGCCATTTCTCGGCATCGGCCCCGGTGATCGCGGGTTCGTGCGCGCCCAGGCCGAACAGCCGTGAGGGCGTCACGTCGCCCTTGATCACGCGCAGGATCTCGCCCGACCGATTGAGTGCGCGGACGCGGCTTTCGAGCTTGGCGAGCTCGCCGGGGTCGGCGAGGTCCGGCTTGGTGATCACGATGCGATCGGCGACCGCGATCTGCTTGGCGGGCTCGAACTGCTCGTCGAGCTGCTTCAGGCCGTGCTGGGCGTCAACGGTCGTGACCACGCCGTCGAGCTGATAGATGCGGAAGGTCTGCTCGTCGGTCATCAGCGTGTGCACGATCGGTGTCGGATCGGCGAGGCCGGTGGTTTCGAGCACGACGCGCCGCATCGGCGGGATCTCGCCGTACAGCGACTGCTTGTGCAGCCTGGCGAGCGCCTCGACGAGGTCGCCGCGCACCGTGCAGCACACGCAGCCCGAGGGCAGAAGGACCGCATCCTCGTCGGTCTTCTCGACCAGCGCGTCGTCGAGCCCGACCTCGCCGAACTCGTTGATGATGACGGCGGTGCCGGCCATGGCCGGGTCGTTCAGAAGCCGCTTCAGCAGCGTCGTCTTGCCGGAGCCGAGAAAGCCCGTCAGCACGGTCATTGGGATGGCGGAGGCCATGGAGCGTCCTGGGTCTGTGATCGCCGGAGATGCCGCAGAGTATCGGCGTCCGGGGCGCGGTTTGCAATTCCCGCTGACGGCATGCGTCCGGTGCGGCGGTGTGGCCGGGCAGGGATCACGGGCGGCGGCGGGGTGCGCGTGCACCGCGACCGCCTTCGCGACCGCTGCGCCGCCTCAGCCCGCGATCCTGGAGAAATCCGCGACCGTCAGCGTGGCGGCGCGGATCTGCGAAAGGAGCCGCAGGCGGTTGAGCCGCAGCTTCGGGTCGTCGGCGTTCACGGTCACCTTGTCGAAGAAGGCATCGACCGGCTTGCGCAGGTCGGCGAGGGCGTTCATCGCGCCCTGGAAGCTTTCTAGGTTGATTGCGGCGACCGTATCCTGCCGCGCCTGCTCGATTGCAGCGGCCAGCGCCAGTTCTTCCTTCTCCCGCAGCAGCTTCAAGTCGTAGTCGCCGGTGTGGCTCGCCTTGTCCTTTTTCTCCTCGATGGCGAGGATGTTGGACGCGCGCTTGACGCCGGCCAGCAGGTTCTTGCCGTCGTCAGTCTTGAGGAAGGCGTCGAGCGCCTCGACCCGCTTCACGATCAGCGCGAGATCGTCCTGGCCGCCGAGCGAGAACACCGCGTCGATCAGGTCGTGCCGTGCCCCCTTGTCGCGCAGGTAAACCTTCAGGCGGTCGGCGAAGAAGGCGAGAAGATCGGGCTGCCATTTCTTCGCGTCGCCGACGCTGCCGGACTTCGCAGCCGACCATACCCGATCCGCGGTGGCGAAGGCCTGCATAAGCGGCAGTCTGAGATCATTTTCCAGCACGATGCGGATCACGCCGAGGGCGGCGCGGCGGAGCTGGTAGGGATCACCCGAGCCGGTCGGTTTCTCGCCGATCGCCCAGAAGCCGACGAGGGTGTCGAGCTTGTCGGCCAGCGCAACGGCACACGCGACCGCATCGCCCTCCTCCTCCTTCGGCACCGTATCGGTCGGGCCCTTGGGCTTGTAGTGCAGCTCGATCGCCCGCGCGATCGCGGGCTTCGTGCCCACGGCTTCGGCATAGTAGCGGCCCATCAGGCCCTGCAGCTCGGGGAACTCGCCGACCATTCCGGAGACGAGGTCCGCCTTACAGAGCTGGGCGGCACGGCGTGCGTCCTCGGGATCAGCGTCGCAGGCGCCCGCGAGCTGGAAGGCCAGCTCGGCAATGCGCTCGACGCGATCCTTCTGCGAGCCGAGCTTCTCGTGGAAGGTGATCGAGGCCAGCGCGCTCGCCATCTCGTCGAGCGGCTTCTTGAGATCCTGGTCCCAGAAGAACTTGGCGTCCGACAGACGGGCGCGGATGACCTTCTCGTTGCCCTCGACGATCGCTTTGCCGCCGTCCGACGCGATCAGGTTCGAGACGGCGAGGAAGCGGTTGGCGAGCTTGCCGGTCTTGGGGTCCTTCAGCGAGAAGCACTTCTGGTGGTTCTTCATCGCCGTGGTGAGGCATTCTCCGGGCACCGACAGGAAAGCCTCGTCGAAGCCGCCCATCAGCACGGTCGGCCATTCGGTCAATCCGGCGTTCTCGGCCAGCAGCGCATCGTCCTCGACCAGCGCGAGCTTCGCCTTCTTGGCGACCGCGCGTGCCTGCTCACCGATCCAGGCCGCGCGCTCGGACGGCGGCAGCAGCACCTTGGCCTCTTTCAGCTTGACGCCGTAGTCCTCGAAGGCCGTGACCGTGATGGCGTGGTTGCCGTGAAAGCGGTGGCCGTAGGTGACGTTGCCGGATTTGATGCCCGCCACCTCGAAGGGCACGACCTTGCCGTCCAGGAGGCAGAGGATGGAAAAGAGCGGGCGCACCCAGGTGAAGTCGCCCGAGCCCCATCGCTGCGATTTGGACCAGGGGAACTTACGCATCACCTCGGGCACGACATCGGCCACGATCTCGGCGGCGGGCCGGCCGGCCTTCTCGATGCGCGCGATGTAGAAGTCGCCCTTCTTCTCGTCCTTGACGATGGTCGCCTCGGCGATGGAGGCGAGGCCCGCGGATTTGAGGAATCCTGCCAGAGCCTGCTCCGGAGCGCCGACGCGCGGGCCCTTGCGCTCTTCCGAGACGCCGGGCGACTTCGCGGGCACGTCCCGCACCACCAGCGCCAGGCGCCGCGGGGTTGCAAAGCTCATGGCGGCGCCGACCGCCAGCCCATGTCCCTTCAGGCCGTCCAAGACGAGCCGGGCGAGGTCCTCGGCCGCCCGCGCCTGCATGCGCGAGGGGATCTCCTCGGAGAAAAGTTCAAGCAAGAGCTCGGACATGGGGAGCCTCTCGTGTGGTGTCTCGCACCTGCCGCCGGGGTTGCTGCGCTCTCTCCGGCGACATCCGCGGTGCGGGACACTAGCGGGTCCTTGGGGTGTGGAGCGCCCTCATACTCTGCTCCGCGCCGGGGGCGAAGCGAAATGGCCCGCTTGCGAAAATTTTGAATCGTTCTAAGTTCTGAGGACCTATCGCCTGACCCCGCAGGGCTCACTTCGAGCCTGCTGCTCTCGTGCCTGCGTGGGCCGACGGCCAATCGCGGCTCGAGCGAATGCCTTCCGTCAGCCGGCTGCGACGGCGGAATCCGCGGGGCCTCGCCACGTGAACCGAGTTGTAGCGGGAGCCGCGACCTTGAGAGCTTTTGCCGAACTGACCGAGCAGGAGATCCTCGCCCTCGCGATCAGCCTGGAGGAGGAGCACGGCCGCATCTACGCCGACTATGCCGACGGCCTTAAGGACACGTTCCCGGCCTCGGCCAAGGTGTTCACCGAGATGGCGGAGGAGGAGCACGTCCATCGTCGCTGGCTGATCGACCTCTACGTCTCCAAGTTCGGCAGCCACATCCCCTTGATCCGCCGGCAGGACGTGAAGGGCTTCGTCAAACACGAGCCGCTCTGGATGGTGCGGCCGCTGGGCCTCGACACGGTTCGCGAGCAGGCCGAGGCGATCGAGTACGAGACGCGGCTGTTCTACGAGCGCTCGCTGGAGCGCGTCAGCGACGCGAACATCCGCAAGCTGCTCGGCGACCTCGCCGCCGCCGAGCGCGAGCACGTCAGCCTCGCCCAGCAGCTCGGGCAGGAGCATCTGACCAAGGATGCCAAGGCCGAGGAGGACGAGGCCCGCCACCGGATGTTCGTGCTGCAGATCGTGCAGCCGGGGCTCGCCGGGCTCATGGACGGATCGGTCTCGACCCTGGCGCCGTTGTTCGCAGCCGCCATGGCCACACAGAACACCTGGGAGACGTTCCTGGTCGGCACGGCGGCCTCGGTGGGTGCCGGTATCTCTATGGGCATGGCCGAGGCGATGTCGGACGACGGCTCGCTGACCGGGCGCGGCCAGCCCTGGCTGCGCGGCACCATCACAGGGCTGATGACCGCCGTCGGCGGCATCGGACACACGCTGCCGTACCTGATCCCGAACTTCAAAGTCGCCACCACGCTCGCCGTTATCATCGTGCTGGTCGAGCTGTGGGCGATCGCCTGGGTGCGCGCCCGCTACATGGACACCAAGTTCCTGCGCGCCGCGTTCGAGGTCGTGGTCGGCGGCCTGATCGTGTTCGCCGCCGGCATCCTGATCGGGAGTGCCTGACGACTGCGGGCGGGATCGCAGGATCGCAGCGCCCAACCCACTCATTTGATCTTCGAAATGCTGAAGTATCCGGGACACCCTACCGGCGCCCCGTTCCTGCGCTCGGATCGCACATGCCCAGTTCCAGTGCCGATCTCCCCCTCCAGAATGTTGACGTGCGGCTCGTCGCCGGCGCGTGCAACGAGTTCATATGAAAACGTCACATTGCCTCGCTCGGACACCACGCCCGTTCTGATGTTCCCTTTGATGGAGTTTGAGCGGCGACCGTCCGGACCCAGGCGCCAGAGATCTGTTATTCTGCCTGCGGCATCGACATTTATGATCATCGACCTGCCTGGATTCGTACATTTGTCCGTCCAGCGCGTGGTGACGAGCCACTCTCCTGCGTAAGTTTGAGTTCTGGGGAGCGGCGTCGGAGGAAGCGGCGGAACCGGTTCGCGCCGCTCCGTCACATTTTCGCATCCCGCGAAATGAACGCGCCTCGCGCCGACGACGCCGCTGTAGAATGCGGGCGTCTGCCGGTGAGAGACGGTGCCCGCCAAATCTCTCACGTGCTCGGCGACCAAGTCGGCCATATCCAGGAGACTGAGGCACTTGGCTCTCAGCTGCGGAATCAGGGAACGCGTAAAGACGGAGGTCGGCACGTTGTCATTGTCCGAGAGGCGATCGAGCGCTGTTTGGTGTGCTCCCGGAGAGAAAATGACGAAGGTACCTTGTGGTGGATCGATTCGAGCAAGGCCGCGCGCCCCGCCAACGCTTCTGGTGCCATCCACAAAGGGATTGTCTCGACAAGCGTCGATAATGAGAAACGAGAACCCGACCTTGCGTTCGCGAAGGTCGGACATGATTTCGTGCAGCGACAAGGCCTCCCGCTTCAACAATTCATCGCGCCCGCTCCGAATGGCCGGAATGTCGCGCGGCAGCAGATAGTTCATGCCGTTTATTTCCACCCCATGCCCGGAGAAAGTGAAGGCGACTGTATCGCCCGGGGCAATGGTGCTCAAAAAATCCTGCCAGCGTTGATTGAATTGGGATCTCGTCAAGTCTGAGGCGACTCTGACCTTGAAGCCGAGCCCGCGCAGAACATCTGCCACCGTATTCGCGTCCCCGACCGCCTTTTTGAGTTGGGCGGCATACGGCAAGTTGTCGTATTGATTTATTCCTACGGAAAACGCGTGCTTGTTCTGAGCGACTGCAGGGGTAGTTAGGAACGCTTGCAAAACTCCCATGACAGCTAGACAACAAAGCAACTGCCGCATCGTCTGGTCTCGCTCGATTGCAACGCCCCGCAACACCGTGGCGTTTTAGGTCAAAGCCGGAGTGCATTCAAAGTTGGGTGTGGTCATGCCGCCGGTTCACCGCCGGCTCCGCGCGATCACGATCGTGGTGGCGCCCGGCTCTGGCCCGCCGAGCGACTTCAAGGCACGCGCCCTGCGGCGGATGGGTGAGGCTTTGCCGCCCGCTGGCTCGGCGAACTCCCATTCGAGCCTTCCATTTCGCGCTTGTGCCGTTACGTTCGCCGCTGGCTGCTGCGCGGTTCGCAAGCGCGTGCCGATTGCCGTGGCCGGTGTATGGTGGCTGAGCACGGGCAGCAGGGAGAAGGAACCATGCCTCGCATCGCCATCATCGGCGCCGGACTGATCGGGCAATCCTGGGCGACCGTCTTTGCGCGCAGCGGCGCCTCGGTCGTGGCGTGGGATCCGGTGGAGCGCGCGCAGCAATCGTTCATCGCGAACGTGACGGCCAATCTGGAGGATCTCGCGCGCCACGGCCTCGTCGACGATCCGAAGGCTGCGGCGGCTCGCTTGTCGGTCGCCGGGTCGCTGGCGGAAGCGGTGGCCGGCGCCGATCTCGTCCAGGAGAGCGGGCCGGAAACGCTCGATGCCAAGAAGGCTCTTTTCGCGCAACTCGATGCGGCGGCGCCGCCGGCGGCGATCCTCGCGTCCTCGACCTCGGCGATCGTGTCGTCGCTGTTCACCGAGGGATTGGCCGGACGGCATCGCTGTCTCGTGGCGCATCCGGTGAACCCGCCCCATCTGGTGCCCGTCGTCGAACTCTGCGGGGCGCCGTGGACCGCGCCGGAGACGGTGAGGCGAGCACACGCGATCTACCTCGAGGCCGGGCAGGTGCCGATCACGGTGAAGCGCGAGATCGACGGCTTCATCCTCAACCGGCTGCAGATCGCGCTGCTCACCGAGGCGTTTCGGCTGGTGGGCGAGGGCTACGTGAGCGCCAAGGACCTGGACCACGTCGTTGCCGACGGTCTGGGCCTGAGGTGGTCATTCATGGGGCCCATGGAGACCATCGAACTGAATGCGCCGGAGGGCATCGCCGACTACTGCCGGCGCTACACGCCCTGGTTCCGACGCTACATGAAGGATCTGCCCGGCCCCGGCGTGTGGGACGATGCGGCCTGGCAGGAGGTCGCCGATGCCTGGGGGCCTGCCCCGACGGCAGCGGCTGTTGCGGCCAAGTCGGCGTGGCGCAATGATCGGCTGGCCGCGCTGGCATCCCACAAGCGCAAGCAGAAACCCCATCAGGCCTGATCGACATGTCGAAAACTCCCGCAGCGTCCAAGAAACCCGCCAAGGCGCCAGCCGTCCGCAAGGGCACGCGCAAGGTGATGATCACCTGCGCAGTCACCGGCGCGATCCACACGCCGACCATGTCGCCCCACCTGCCGATCACGCCGCAGCAGATCGCTGACGCGGCGATCGGGGCGCACGAGGCCGGCGCCGCCCTGGTTCACGTCCACGCGCGTGACCCCAAGACAGGCAAGCCGGACCAGTCGCCGGAGGCTTTCGCGCCGTTCCTCAAGGTGATCAAGCAGCGCTGCGATGCCGTGATCAACATCACGACGGGCGGCGCACCCACCATGGGCATTGCGGAGCGGCTGAAGCCGTGTGCGCACTTCGCGCCGGAGGTGGCCTCGCTCAACATGGGCTCGATGAACTTCGGGCTCTACCCGATGCTGCCGCGCTACGACGCTGCCGGGGGCTTCAAGTTCGAATGGGAGCGACCCTATCTCGCCGAAAGCGACGATCGCATCTTCAAGAACACGTTCAGGGACATCGAAGGCATCCTGACGGCGTGCGCGAAGAACGATACGCGGTTCGAGATCGAGTGCTACGACATCGGCCACCTCTACACCCTGCGCCACTTCGCGGACCGGGGGCTCGTGAAGCCGCCCTACTTCATCCAGTCGGTGTTCGGCATTCTCGGTGGCATCGGTCCGCATCCCGAGGACGTGGCGCACATGAAGCGGACTGCGGACCGGCTGTTCGGCTCCGACTACGTGTGGTCTGTCCTCGGCGCGGGGCGCAATCAGCTGCCGATCGCGGCACAGGCCGTCGCCATGGGCGGGAACGCCCGCGTCGGGCTCGAGGACTCGCTTTGGATCGGCGCCGGCAAGCTCGCCGAGAGCAACGCCCAGCAGGTCACGGCGCTGCGCAAGATCATCGAAGGGCTCGGGCTCGAAGTGGCCTCTTCCGACGAGGCGCGCGAGGTGCTGAAGCTCAAGGGCGGCGACCGGGTCAACTTCTGATCGCCGCGCAGGTGGCTCGCGGGGCGCTTCAGTCCCCGCGGCCCTTGATCGTGTTCATGATGAAGCTGGTCTCGATCGAAGCTACGCATTTCAGTCGCGCGATCTTCTCCTTGAGAAACCGCTCGTATTGCTGGAGGTCGGCGGCCACGACCTTCAAGACATAGTCGCGCGAGCCGGTTACGAGATGACACTCGAGCACCTCGTCCCAGCCACGAACCGCGCTCTCGAACATCTCGATTTCGTCCTCGACCTGGCGGTTCAGCCGGATGGTCGCGATAGCTGTCATCGTCCAGCCATAGGCTCTGGGATCGACGATGGCCGTGTATCCCCTGATCGCGCCGGTCTCCTCCAGCCGGCGCAGGCGCCGCAGGCACGGGGAGGGCGACAGGCCGATTCGTTCGGCGAGTTCCTGATTGGTGATCCGCCCGTCCCGCGTCAGCTCGCGGAGAATGCGGAGATCGACGTCATCGAGCAATTCAGCCATCTTTTGTCGATTTGCTACATTTTTATGGCATTATATTGCGAATATGGGTCCAAGTAGGGTCCAAGTTAGCAGGGTACTGCTCAATCGGCGCATGTATATTGCGCACAGTTGATTCAGGCAACGGAGCTGACACATGGTTGCGCCTCGCCCCTCGCGCACTCACATCGGCAATCATCCGCTCAGGCCCGAAACGCTGATGTTGAGCTACGGCTACGACCCGATGCTGTCGGAGGGGGCGGTCAAGCCGCCGGTGTTCCTGACCTCCACCTTCGTCTTCGGCTCGGCCGAAGAGGGGCGGGACTTCTTCGACTACGTATCGGGGCGACGTCAGCCCCCGTCCGGTCAGGGCGCCGGCCTCGTTTACTCACGGTTCAATCATCCCAATAGCGAGATCGTCGAGGACCGCCTCGCCGTCTACGAGGGCGCCGAGGCGGCCATCCTCTTTTCCTCCGGGATGTCCGCGATTGCGACCTCTGTGCTGGCCTATGCCCGGCCCGGCGACGTGATCGTGCACTCGCAGCCGCTCTACGGGGGCACCGAGACACTGGTCAGCCGCACGCTCGCCCCATTCGGCATCGCCGCGCACGGCTTCAGTGACGGGTGCAGCGAGGCCGCGATCCGCAATGCTCTGGAGGCCGGCTCCAAGAAGGGGCGCGTCTGCATGATCCTGATCGAGACGCCCTCAAACCCGACCAACACGCTGGTCGACGTCGCACTCGTTCGCCGGCTCGCGGACGAGATCGGCACCAAGCAGGGTTTTCGGCCGGTCGTGGCCTGCGACAACACCATGCTCGGTCCCGTGTTCCAGCGTCCGCTCGACCACGGCGCGGACCTGTCGCTGTACTCACTCACGAAGTACGTCGGCGGGCATTCCGATCTCATCGCGGGCGCGGCAATCGGAACCAAAGCTATGATCGGTCCGGTGAAGGCGCTGCGGGGCGCAATCGGCACGCAGCTCGATCCGCATTCTTGCTGGATGCTCGGCCGCTCGCTCGAAACGCTTTCGCTGCGCATGGAACGTTCGAACTCGAATGCGGCGGCCGTGGCGGCTTTCCTGCGCGAGCATCCGAAGGTGGAGAAGGTTCATTTCCTGCCCTTCCTGGCCGAGGGATCGCAGCGCGACCTGTTCTTGCGGCAATGCACGGGCGCCGGATCGACCTTCAGCTTCGATATCGTCGGCGGCGAGAAGGCCGCATTCGCCTTCCTCAACGCGTTGCAGGTCTTCAAGCTGGCCGTCAGCCTCGGCGGAACGGAATCGCTGGCGAGCCATCCGGCAGCTATGACCCATTCGGGCGTGCCGGCCGACGTGCGCGCGCGGATCGGTGTGCTCGACACCACCATCCGCCTTTCTGTCGGCGTCGAGCATCCCGATGATCTCGTCGCCGACGTCGCCCAGGCCCTCGCGCGCATCCCGTAGGATACGCCTCCGGCCGATTGCGCACGTTCACCGCTCGATGCGGCACTGGAAGCAGTTGTTTCGCGCCGATCTCACATGCACGAAGGCGATGCCGGGGTCCTCCAGGAGCTGTTCCGCACGCGCGCCGATGTCGCCGGTGGGCACGATTCCGCCGGAGCCGTAGACAATCTGCTCTGCCGCATTGTAGCCGCGGACGATGTAGTCCGGACTCGAGAGGATCTCGGGCAATGCCGAGCGAAGCGATCCGCGCTCACATGACTCCGCGTGCAGGAAGATCGGCCCTGTTTCGGCGTATGCTTGAAGTGTCGTGAACGGCCGGTGGGCGACGACGATATACCTTTCTCCCTTGGCGATCTGCCGCAGACAATGCCGGCAGGGCACACCGGTACCGTCCGACACGCGCGTTTCGGGCACGTTGCCGTAGGCATCGAGCCCTCCATTCTGCAAAGTCCTGACGATTTCGGTCGCCAATCCATCGATCCGGTACGACATGGCGTCTCCTCCGCAAGTTGATGCGGGTTCATCCGCGATATCTTGATGAGACGCGACCCGTTTCTTGTGCGGCCCGGCGAGCGCGCCGGGACCTCCGTTGCCGTCGCGGCCGCGCCGGCGGATGCTTCATGCGCCCTTGCGAAACGGCCAGACGAGCTGGCCCATGAGACCGCGTGGCACCGGGTCGCTCACACCGAATCGCTCGGGCGCGCGGCCCGGCATGAAATAGGTGCCGAACAGAATGTCCCACACCGGCAACAGGCCGGCGAAGTTCTTGTCGCGCCCTTCCTCCTCACCCGTGTGGTGCCAACGGTGGAACCGGGGGCTCGCGATCACCGTCCGCAGCGGTCCGAAATCCCAGTCGAGATTGGCGTGAAGGAGGATCGCGTAGAGTGCGAACAGCGGCAGCACACCTGCGAGCGCCAGCGGGGAGAACCCCAGCAGGACGACGACCACTGCCGGGACCAGGCGGTTCAAGAGATCGTTGACGGGATGGACGCGCACGGCGGACAGCCAGTCGAGATCTTCCGAGCTGTGGTGGATGGCATGAAAACGCCACAGCCGCCGGCCGTGGAACACGCGGTGCATCCAGTAGCCGATGAAGTCGAGCACAACGATCATTTCGATCGCCTGCAGCCAGTGGGGCTGAGAGCCGACCGGACCGAAGCCCGATGTGAACGTCTCCCTCTCGATCGACCATCCGAGCACGAGCGCGATCACGATCAGGCCGGCGATCGTGGCGGTGCGGGAAATCCATCGCGTCACGAGGGGCGTGAGCGCCCATTAGGCCCCGTCGAGCAGCAGACCCCGGCGCAGAACGGGCTGATCTCGGTTGGCCGGCCACAACCGCTCCAATGTGAGCATGACGGCGCCTACGACCAGGAAGCCCGCGAACACTCCGGCAATGGTCGGCATCATGTCTCGCTCCGGCATCGACGTTACAGCGTCTCAACGCTCGTGCGGTCAATCCTCCGTCGCGGGGCGACTCCCTTACCTGCCCTTTCGAGGGGCATTGCGGCCGGTGCCTGCAGTGCCGCGTCCGTCGCTGGCCCTGCCTGTCGCGGTGGTTCCGAAACCATGTCTGCGCCCCTCCGCGTCACGAACAGGTACGCCCTTGGTGGTGAACGTCTGCAGCCCATGCTTCTTGCCGACGCGACGGCCTTCGCCCCCGCCGAGGCCGGTGCCCGGCGGCTGGGTCGCCGGCACGAGCTGGTGCTTGCCGGGCCCGATCAGGTCGGCGCGGCCCATCGCTTTCAACGCCTCGCGCAACAGCGGCCAGTTCTCGGGGTCGTGATAGCGCAGGAACGCCTTGTGCAACCGACGCTGGCGCAGGCCCCGCACCGTCTCCACATCCTCCGATGCGCCACGCCGCACGGCTTTCAGCGGATTCTTGCCCGAATGATACATGGCCGTGGCCAGGGCCATCGGCGACGGCAGGAAGGTCTGCACCTGATCGGCACGATAGCGGTTCTTCTTCAGCCACAGTGCGAGGTGCATCATGTCCTCGTCGGTGGTGCCCGGGTGTGCCGCGATGAAGTACGGAATGAGAAAGTACTTCTTTCCCGCTTTCTGGGCGGCCTCGTCGAAGAGCTTGCGGAAGGCCTCGTAGGTGCCGATTCCGGGCTTCATCATCTTGGAAAGCGGACCGCCCTCGGTGTGCTCGGGCGCGATTTTCAAGTAGCCGCCGACGTGATGCGTGACGAGTTCCTTCACGTACTGAGGGCTTTCGACCGCCAGATCGTAGCGTACCCCCGATGCGACGTTGACCTTCTTGATCCCGGGCAGAGCGCGCGCCTTCTGGTACAGCGCGATCAGTGCGTCGTGGCTGGTATTCAGGTTTGGGCAGATGCCGGGATAGACGCAGGACGGGCGGCGGCAGAGTGCCTCGGTGCGCGTGTCCTTGCAGGCCATGCGGTACATGTTGGCGGTCGGCCCGCCGATATCGGAGATGACGCCGGTGAACCCCTCCGTCCTGTCGCGGATGGTCTCGATCTCGCGGAGAACCGACGCTTCCGAGCGGTTCTGGATGATGCGGCCTTCGTGCTCGGTAATGGAGCAGAACGAGCAGCCGCCGAAACATCCACGCATGATCGTCACGGAGTGACGGATCATTTCCCACGCCGGAATCTTCTGGCCGGCATAGGCGGGATGCGGCGCACGTGCGTAGGGGAGTTCGTAGACCGCGTCCATCTCTTCGGTCGTCAATGGAACCGGCGGAGGTGTCACCCACAGCTCGCGGTCGCCGTGGCGCTGCACGAGCGCGCGTGCATTGCCAGGGTTGCTCTCGCGATGAAGGACGCGGGAGGCGCGCGCGTAGGCTTCCGGGTCAGCCTGGACATGCTCGCAAGAGGGCAGCCGGACCACGGTGTGATCGTATTCGGAGAAGCGACCGCCCTCGTCGCCGCTGTCGAGGTCGCTGGCCGCCTGCTCGGTCCAGCCATCGGGAACGCGCGGCTTCATGATCGCCACACCCCGGACGTCGTCCAGGTCGGCCGGTACGGCGCCCTTCGCCAACCTGTGCGCGACTTCGACGACAGCGCGTTCGGCATTGCCGTAGAGCAGGATGTCCCCTTTCGCATCGACCAGGATCGAGCGGCGAACCTTGTCCGACCAGTAGTCGTAGTGGGCGATGCGGCGGAGCGAGCTTTCGATCCCGCCCAGAACGATGGTTGCATCCTTGAACGCTTCGCGGCAGCGCTGGGCATAGACGATGACGGACCGATCCGGTCGCTTCCCGCCTTCACCACTCGGCGTGTAGCTGTCGTTGTGGCGCAGGCGCCGGTCCGAGGTATAGCGGTTCACCATCGAATCCATATTGCCGCCTGTGATTCCGAAGAACAGGCGGGGCTTGCCCAGGATCTTGAACGCTTCTGCGCTCTGCCAATCCGGCTGGGCGATGATGCCGACGCGAAAGCCTTGCGCTTCGAGGAGACGGCCGATGATCGCCATGCCGAAGCTCGGGTGGTCGACATACGCATCGCCAGTCACGATGATGATGTCGCACTCGTCCCAGCCGAGGGCGTCCATTTCGGCGCGGCTCACCGGAAGGAACGGCGCGACACCGAACCGGTGCGCCCAGTACTTGCGGTAGGAGAACAGAGGCTTTGCCGTCGGCAACCCGGTGACCGGGGGGGCTTTCGGTTGGGGGGTCGACATGGTGTGCGCCATGGGAGGCCGTTCGAGATCGAAATTTCTTGGGAGCGCAGCAGTTTGGACGCGCGCGCGGCATCCCGATAGCACCTTTGCTGCGCGTTGTCGCGACCGGTGCTGATCGGCAATCACGAGTGGTCGGCGCTGTGGTCGGGTTGCCGGCGCCCGCCGACCCGGATGCCGAGGTGCGGGGCGACCTGACCGTTGGGGTCCTCGTCGGCCGCGAGCCCGACGTGATCTACGTCCGAGCCGGCGGCAGGGAGGGCGCGGCCGGTCATTTCTGCGGTGGATGGGGCGAA
The DNA here is from genome assembly GCA_964389095.1 of uncultured Hyphomicrobiaceae bacterium. Taxonomy (GTDB): domain Bacteria; phylum Pseudomonadota; class Alphaproteobacteria; order Rhizobiales; family Hyphomicrobiaceae; genus JABFRJ01. Next base: position 8,265 of record CAYMEB010000050.1, on the reverse strand, counting down.
GCGGCCCATTGCTGGCGCGTGCGCCAACAGCCATATGCGCTTCCAGTTGCCACGCGCGACGGCCCCCGGGCCGGCAGCGCATTCTGGCGAACGGAGACAACCGATGTCACAGACCCACCGCCGCCGCGTCGTCATCCTGGGCTCGGGCCCCGCCGGCTACACGGCCGCGATCTACGCCGCGCGGGCGATGCTCAAGCCTTTGCTGATTCAGGGCAATCAGCCCGGTGGCCAGCTCACGATCACGACCGACGTGGAAAACTATCCGGGCTTCGCAAAGGTCATCCAGGGCCCGTGGCTCATGGAGGAGATGCGGGCGCAGGCCGAGCATGTGGGCACGGAGACCGTGATGGATCACATCGCCCGGGTCGACCTGTCACAACGGCCGTTTCGGCTCGATGGCGATTCCGGCGACACTTATCTGGCCGACGTGCTGATCATCTGCACCGGCGCCCAGGCCCGTTGGCTCGGCATCGAGAGCGAAGCGAAGTTCCAGGGACACGGGGTCTCGGCGTGCGCGACCTGCGACGGCTTCTTCTACAAGGGGAAGGAGGTCGTGGTCGTCGGTGGCGGCAATGCCGCTGTGGAAGAAGCGATGTTCCTCACGAACTTCGCCACCAAGGTCACGGTCGTCCATCGCCGTGACAGCTTCCGCGGAGAAAAAATACTTCACGAGCGCCTGTTCAAGAACCCGAAGATACAGGTTGTGTGGAACACGGTCGTGGAGGAGATCGTCGGCAGCGCCGATCCGAAGTCGGTCACCGGCGTGCGCCTCAGGGACGTCAGATCCGGGGCGACGCGCGACCTGAAGACGGACGGCGTCTTCATCGCGATCGGGCACGCGCCGGCGACCGAGTTGTTCAAGGGCCAGATCGAAGTGAACAAGGGCGGCTACATCGTCACCAAGCCGGATTCCACGGCGACATCTGTCCCCGGCGTGTTCGCTGCCGGCGACGTGAAGGACGAGACCTTCCGCCAGGCCGTCACGGCCGCTGGCATGGGGTGCATGGCCGCGCTCGAGGCCGAGCGCTTCCTCGCGGCCGGCAGCTGAGCTGCCCGGCCGGGCCCCGCTCTCGTTTCGCGGCGGCGTTAACCTCTCGTTAGGATGTTCTGCCGTCAAATCGACGTGCAATCGATTCGGCTTTGTCGAGACTGCCGTCGATTGCCGGAGGATATTCTCCGATCGCCGCCGCCAGAGGGCCAGCCATGGCAACCGTCCTGGAATACCGGCGCATCGTCGCGCCAACCCGCGAGCCGCCCTCAAGTGACGGTCCGTGCCAGATCATCCTTTTTCCCGGTGTTCGTTACGAGCGCTGTGGCGTGCCCGTGAAGCCGGACAAGAAGCCGAAGAAGCCGCGCCGCAAGCGCTCGCGCTGACGCGCCCTGCAACCGTCGCCGTCACTCCTCCTCGGAATCGTCATCGGATTCCGCAGTATAGATTCCGTAGAGGTACAGCCCGACGAGGGGTACAGCGTAGAGATACAAGGTCGAGCGGCCGGCGGCGCGGATCGCCGTCGCCAGCCAGGCTGGGCGCATTTCGCCGGCCGTCCCCGGCTCGAACAGAATGAGCCCTATCGAAACGATCGCCAGCAAGCCGCACATCAGCGCCAGCTCATGAGCCGGGAAGTCGTGCACGCCGTGCTCGGTCCAGGCAAAGGCCACGGCGGCGATCGCCGCCACGCAAATGCGCAGCCATCGTCCTCCTGGGAGCGTGCCCGAGAGCCACCGCCTGTGAAGCAGGCCGACGAGCGCAAACAGCCATCCCAGACTACCGTATTCGACGATTTTGCCGACGACCGGCTCGATCGCAACCAGCGCGGCGACCAGTGCCAGCGTCGCAGCGCCCGAAGGCAGAATGCGCGTTTCGACGAACGGCAAGGCGAGGCGCAGCAGTGCGAAGCTGAAGAGGATGCTCACCAGGCTTTCCGAGATGTCGCGATTGTAGATCACGTCGAGCGCGGTCAGGATCGCCCCCAGCACCAGCCACGAGATCGGCACGTTTCGGCTGCGCGCGAAGCCGATGAGGAAAAACCAGATCGGAACCGTGGCCCTGCCGACGGCGCGCCAGATGCTTTCGTCGTCGGCAAGAAAATGGCCGTAATGATCGATCGTCATCAGGACCACCGCCGCGATCTTCCACAGGTCGATGGTCGTGACGAGACAGCTCGCGCGCGCGGCGGGAGCCGCGGACGGCGGCTCGGCATGTTCTGGTCTGGTCATTGCCGCTCCTCGATCGTGCCGATGCGTTATCCCAGAGCCGCAGGCATTGCCATCGAAACGGTGACAAATCAGTCATTCCGCCGATCGCGGCCGTTGGCCCCTGCACCGACGAGATATTCTGGAGACAGCGAGCATGCGGTGTGCTCACGCCTGGCGGATCCGGGCATTGCTTTGGTGAATGGCGCCTGCGCCGCCGGAGACCGCGTCCACGATCTGCTTGCGGAGCCAAATCAAGGCAGGGTCGGCGTCCACGCGTTCGTGCCAGACCATGAGATAGGGGTAGCTGGGGACCTCGATCGGCAGCTGGAAGTTCCTGGTCGCCCGCCGCGGCTGCGCGCGGGCCAATCGCGATGGCAGCGACATAACGAGATCCGAGCCGCCCAGGGCTGCGATGTTGGCAGCGAAGTTGGGGGTGATCATGCCGATCCTGCGCGAACGGCCGATCTCTTCGAGGGCCACATCGACCGGGCTCTTCGCGGGTCCCGGAAGCGTCACGACTGCGTGTGGGAATGCGAGGTAGTCTTCCAGCCCCGGCTTTCCACCGGGGAAACGGCTCGCGAGCGGGTGCCGCGCGCAGACCAGGCCGGTCATGGTTTCTCGGAACAGCTCCCGTTCGCGGAAGGCGCCGGGCGGTCTGGTGAGAGCATAGAACCCCAGATCGACATCGCCGGTTTCCATCCGTGCCGGGCTGGCAGCATCGATCTGGGACACTTTCAACGTGGCGAAGGCAGCGCGCCGCCGCAGGCACGCGACGATGGGAGGCACAAGCGTCATCATCGCGTAGTCGCTGCAGGCGATATGGAAGGTCCTGGCGGTGCTTCCGGCTACGAAGCGATCGCCATCCACGAGCCGCGTGACCGACGCCAGGATCGCGCGAACCTCGACGACGGCGGCGCTGGCCCGCGGCGTGAGGACCAGACCGTCGCGGCCACGCAAGAACAGCGGATCACGCATCAAGTTCCGCAGGCGTTTGAGCGCGTGGCTCACGGCCGGCTGGCTGAGGGAGAGCGCGGCGGCCGCGCCGGTCACGGATCGCGCCCGCGCCACCTCGTCGAATACGACGAGCAGATCCAGATCGGTTCTATGCCAATTCATATGCTTCATGTTGGAGATAATATTCATGCATTTGACGAATGCCCGCATTCCGACAGGATGCGGTCGCAACGGGGGAGGATCGGATGTCAAAACTCACGCTGCTGGGTGCGGGCCTGATGATGCTGGTCGTGGGTGCCCTGCATCTCGCCGCTCCACAGATGATGATGGATGCGCCCGGCATCCGGCTGAACTCGGTAAACCACCTGCATCTCGTTCGCGCAGCCTATGGCGGCGCCTATCTCGGAATCGCTGCCCTTTTCCTCTCGGGCCTGTTTCGACCGAAGCTTAAGGACAGCTCCCTGCTGGCCGTGCTGCTGCTGTTCGGCGGGTTCGCATTCGGGCGCGTCACCAGCATCGTCGTGGATGGCGTTCCGGTGGCGCTCTACCTGGCCGTATTGTGCTTCGAGGTACTCTTCGCGTTACTGGCGCTGTTGTCCCTTCGACGGGATGCCTAGTCGAGGCTCTCCGAGGCCGAGTTCGTACGGCAACATCGCGCCGCTTGGGCAGGGTCCATGAAGGCGCGCCGGCCCGGAATAGCCCTCAGGGGGTGGCCCGGGCCGTGGCTGGAGCATACGCTCCTGTTGGCGAAGGCTGAAAAGCCTGCTTAGAAGCCGGGCATGAGCAAAGCCCCGCAAACGAAATCCAAGCGCAAAGCGGCTGACGGTGCGCGGCGCCCCCCGCCCAAGGTAGGGCTCGTCTCGTTGGGTTGCCCGAAGGCGCTGGTGGACAGCGAGCGGATCGTCACACAGCTGCGTGCGGGGGGGTATCAACTCTCGCCGTCCTACGACGGCGCCGACGTGGTGATCGTGAACACCTGTGGTTTCCTCGACAGCGCGAAGCAGGAAAGCCTCGACGCGATCGGCGAGGCCATGTCCGCAAACGGCCGCGTGATCGTGACAGGCTGCATGGGCGTGGAAGAGGAGCGGATCCGCGCAGCGCACCCGGGCGTCCTCGCGGTGACGGGACCCCATCAGTACGAGGCGGTCGTGTCAGCGGTTCAGGCCGCCGTGCCCCACGTGCACGATCCGTATATCGATCTGGTCCCGCCCGAGGGACTGAAACTCACGCCGCGCCACTACGCTTATCTGAAGATTTCCGAGGGCTGCAACAATCGTTGCACGTTCTGCATCATACCCAGTCTTCGCGGCGATCTGGTCAGCCGCCCTGCCAACCAGGTCTTGGCGGAAGCAGAGCGGCTCGTACGCGCCGGCGTAAAGGAGCTGCTCGTCATCAGCCAGGATACCAGCGCTTACGGTCTCGATCTGAAGTACGCCGGCAGCCAGTGGAAGGGTCGGGAGGTGCGTGCGCGATTTCTGGATCTGGCGCGCGAACTGGGCTCGCTGGGGAGCTGGGTGCGCTTGCACTACGTCTATCCCTATCCCCACGTGGACGACGTGATCCCGCTGATGGCGGAAGGGAAGATCCTTCCCTATCTCGACATTCCCTTCCAGCATGCCAGCCCTCGCGTGCTCAAGGCAATGCGCCGGCCCGGGGGAAATTCGCGCGTGCTGTCGCGCATAGCGGCTTGGCGCGGCGTTTGCCCCGATCTCGCGATCCGCTCGACGTTCATAGTCGGCTTCCCGGGCGAGACCGAAGGAGACTTCCAGCAGCTCCTCGATTTCATCGCGGAGGCCAGGCTCAATCGCGTTGGTTGCTTCAAGTACGAGGCGGTTGCCGGCGCTGCCGCGAACGAGATCGCGGAACCTGTGCCCGAGGAGGTCAAGGAAGAGCGCTGGCATCGATTCATGGCCGCGCAGCAGGCCGTTTCGGCGGACATCATGGCAACACGGGTCGGTCGCGAGATCGACGTGATCGTCGACCGGGTCGAGGGGCGCACGGCGATCGCGCGTTCGAAATGGGATGCACCGGAGATCGATGGCGCCGTCCGTCTGCATGGTGCGGGTTCGGCCAAGCCCGGCGATATCCTGCGGGCCGTCGTGACGGGCGCGGACGCCTACGATCTCACCGCCCGCGTTCGCGCCTGATCCGCCCGTTCTCCGTCACCGGGCATGCAGGCGCCTGAGCGTCGCCTCGAAACGAGCGGCGTCTGTTTCAACTCCGTGTCGGCCCGCAGTGGCGCTCAGCGCGTCGGCAAGGAGCTGGACGGCCGTTGCGATCTCGCGGACCGCACTGCTCGTGGACGCGAAGGTCTCGGTGACACGCGGGTCGCCGGAATCACCGGATCTGAAGCCCTGGCGCTTGAGGTCGCGCCGTGCTGCCGAGACCTGGCGGGCGAATCGAACTACCGCGGCGTTGGAACCGCGGCTCGAAAATACGTCCCGCGCATGCTCGACCATGGCGGCGACGTCGGCGCTTCCGGGCTCCGTGTCGCGGCGCTGCCAATCCGACCCGATCAGGTCCGCTGCGAATCCGTCCGGGCTCAGTTCGAGCGCGAGCACGACGCCCTCGACCCGGCCGGCTTCGAGCAATGTGCCCGCGGCAACGAGAAGCGCCGATCGCAGGTGTCCTGCAATCGAAGTGAACGTGGCGGCGGCACGCACATAGGAGTCGGCGGGCAACGCGGCAATCTCGGCGTCCAGTCGCGAGGCGGCATCGAGCTTGCGACGGACCGCTGCGATCAGCTTCGCCTGGATCGGCGCAAAGGTCTCCACGCGCAGAATGGTCTTCTCGAACCCCGGCGGCACGGGTGATAGTCCGGCCAGGCCATCGGCTTCTCCCGTTCCCTCCAGTGAGCCGCCGAGAACGCAGACGAGATCGCGGATTTCGCCCTCGTTCAACCATTTCACCGAGGTTCGCGACGCGGAGATCACGTTCAAGAGCGCGGCCGAAATCCGTTGGTCGCGATCTTCGACATCCCAGCCGGGGTCGGCCTCTGCTCGCGCGAGAAGTTCCGGCGTGGCGTCGGCACTCGCAGGGTTCTCTAGATTTCTCTCGGCTGCGGCGTCGGCCAGCGCGCCTCGATAGACGAGCATGGCCTGCACGACGGATCGGAAGAGCCGGAACCCTTCCACCGCGGGTTCCCCCGCATCGGACGCCGTCGCCTGGGCCTCCCAAAGTCCGAGGATGCTGTCGTCGTCGATCGCGTCGGGCCGATGCGCCCCGCGCTTGGCGAGAAACCGTCGTATCGTCTGAGACTGGCGCAGATGATGCGCGCTTTCGAGCCTCTCGGTCAGCCAGGCCGACAGTGCCGACTGCAGACGGCGGGAGACGTCGTCCAGCGCGGTGGTTGTTCTGCGGCTCAGGGCAGGCGCGAGGATGTCGGCGACGACGTGATAGCCCAGTGCGTTGTGGGTGAAGTCCAGCAGCGCTGCGAGGCGTGGCATCTGGGCGTAGGAGATCTCGAACGCGCCGCCGGGAGGCGAGGTTGCTTCTGCAGTAGCGGAAAATGCCACGCCCGTTGGGCCGACGACGACGCCTGCTGCTGCCAGTGCATCCTTGGCTGCATCGACCTTGCGCCGGAACGCGGCTGCGCGCAGCGCAGGCATGTCGCCATAAAAGAACAAGGCGTAGGAGCGCGGCTCTGCCACGGCCGCGAGCGCGACCAAGCGAGCCAGCCGCCTCAGGCCACCCCCCAGTTCCGGCGGTCGGTCGATGATCCACCTGCGAAGTGCGCGAGCATCGTGCGGTGGGCACCACGGGTCGCCTCGCGGACCCTCCCGCGCGATGGTCAGGTCAAGCACGGCTGCAACTGTCATCGCGCTCCCTGACACGGCGTGCTCCGCAGGTTGTGGTCGACCATTTATTGCACGGGGTCATGGTGCGACCCAGCACTCGCGAGCGCGCTCAGTTTCACGACGCCGCGATCGGGTTGCGCGGCCAACATTGACCTATGGGGAAATCCTGGTCAGAACCGCCGTAAAGGATGATCGAGTGACCGCGTGGTTCGTCGTCCCCCCAACTGGCTTCGCCAGGGCTCCTCCCCGAGCATGCCGCGCGGTCACTGAGTTTTTCGTTGGAGTTCGTCGTGTTCCTTTTTTCGCGCCGGGATGATCCAGGGTGCGATCCGTCGATGGACAGATGAAGGTATTCCATTGAATGGACTACAAATTTGACGATGCGGCCGTGATCCGGCGCGCCGACGAACTCTATGCCGCGCGGACGACTGTGGCCACGAAACGCCCGCACCGCGCCGCGCCTGACGTTCGCCGACCTCGTTGCCTACCTGACAGACCCCGAGCGGCTCCTGTCCATGGACGAGCAGCGCGCTTTGTTTGCCGACAAGGGGCTGCACGCCGACCTGAGGCGGCTTCGCGGCGAACTGGCGGTTTTCGAGTTGCCGCAGTTGGCGGCGGCCGACAGTGGGCAGTTGGAAACCCGGAAGTTCCCGGGTGGCAGTCTGCGGTGGCATCCCTCCCGCGTTTCAGGGCAGATCTATCTGCTCGTGCAGCTCGATGATTTCGCCGCCGCACCGCGAGCCCTGGTGGTGGAGACGGTCGACGGTACGCAGTGCAAGCGAAGGCTGCCTGGACCAGATGGCCAGGGACGCATCCTGCTCGTGCTCGACGAGGCCGCGGCTGCCGATGCGACACTCCTGCGCGCCGTCGCAGATCCCACGGCGACGGGTTGCCTGATGCGCTGAGGTCGATCAGCGGTCGGCCGTTGGACGGCAGAGCGTACGCTGGAGACTTATGCAGGCGCGCCCGCCGTCAGTGCCGGACTGGCTTCACGCCTTCAATTCACCCTTCCCGTACTTCTTTGCCATCTCGGCGAGCGGGACGACCTTCTTGATCTTGCTGGCCTGGCCGGCGGTGTTGAACTCCTGCAGGCGCTGCTTGCACAGCTTCTGCATGGCTTCCATGGCGGGCTTGAGGTACTTGCGCGGATCGAACTCGCCGGGCTGCTCGGCGAGCACGCGGCGGATCTGGCCGGTCATGGCCATCCGGTTGTCCGTGTCGATGTTGATCTTGCGCACGCCGTGCTTGATGCCGCGCTGGATCTCCTCGACCGGCACGCCCCAGGTCTGGGGCATCTGGCCGCCGTACTGGATGATGA
>CAYMEB010000049.1:0-24378 GCA_964389095.1 uncultured Hyphomicrobiaceae bacterium | reverse complement strand
CTTCCGCGCAACGCCGCCGCCCCGCCTCCTACACCACGCCCCGGGACGCCGCCCGCCTTGCTTGATTTGACCGGCCGCATCTGCTGGTTATAGCCGCGCCTTGGCCCGCCCTCGGGCCGCAGCCTTCGATCCAGGACGAATGCCCATGGCCAAGACCACCACCGTCTCTCCTTTCGCACCCAAGTCGCTGCCGCGTCTGCCTGCGATCGATGGTGTCCGTTTCGCCACCTGCGAGGCCGGCATTCGTTACAAGAACCGAACCGACCTGATGGTTGCCACCTTTGAGCCCGGCACCGTCGCGGCGGGCGTTCTGACCCAGTCGAAGACGTGCTCGGCCGCCGTGGAACTCTGCAGGCAAAGTCTGCGGACCGGGAGCGCCCGCATCCTCGTGGTCAATTCGGGCAACGCCAACGCCTTCACCGGACGCAAGGGGCGTGACGCGGTCACCATGACAGTCGACTTCGCCGCGCGCGCCGCTGGTGCGCAACCCGCAGACGTCTACGTTGCCTCGACAGGCGTGATCGGCGAGCCGCTGGATGCCGGCAAGTTCGCGCACCTGCTCGCGGACCAGGTGAAACAGGCATCGGCCGACAATTTCGAGGCCGCCGCTCGCGCGATCATGACGACCGACACATTTCCCAAGCTCGCGACTCGCACGGTTTCCATCGGCGACACTAAAGTCACGATCAATGGTTTCTGTAAGGGCGCCGGCATGATCGCCCCCGACATGGCGACCATGCTCTGCTTCATCTTCACCGACGCAGCCGTCGAGCAACGCGTGCTTCAGCAGATGATGTCGGCTCATGCCGCCACCACGTTCAACTGCATGACGGTCGACGGCGACACCTCCACGTCCGATACTTGCCTCCTGTTCGCAACGGGAGCAGCTGCGCGCCGCGGCCAGAAGCCCGTCACGGACGCCGCCGATCCGCGCTTGCGTGGATTCGAGGCCGCCCTTCACGATCTCATGCGCGATCTGGCGATCCAGGTGGCCAAGGACGGCGAAGGCCTCACCAAGTTCGTCACGTTCGAGGTTTCTGGCGCCGAGACATGGGCGGCGGCACGCAGGATCGCACTAGCCTGCGCCAACTCTCCGATCCTCAAGACCGCCATCGCAGGCGAAGATCCCAACTGGGGCCGCCTCGTCATGGCGGTCGGAAAATCCGGGGAGGCCGCCGACCGGGATCGCCTGTCCATCTGGTTCGGCGATCATATCGTCGCGCGCAACGGCGAACGCGCGGAGGAGTACGTGGAGGGCGTCGTCGCGAACTACATGAAGGGGCAGGAGATCGTGATCCGGATCGACGTCGGCGTCGGTCACGATCGCGCCGTGGTTTGGACCTGCGACCTTACGCATGATTATGTTTCGATTAACGCAGATTATCGGAGTTGACTCTGGTCTGGAACAAATCTTCTGCGTGTTCGATCTGATCAGCAAGTTCTTAACCCGCCTCGGGCGATAAGGGTCCAGCATATGAGCCGTGATCTCGTCCTGGTCGTGGCCTGTGCGTTGATCGATCCGGATGGTCGTGTGCTGCTGGCACGCCGCCCGCCCGGACGCTCGATGGCAGGGCTGTGGGAATTCCCGGGCGGGAAGGTAGAAGCAGGAGAAACGCCCGAACAGGCGCTCGTTCGAGAGTTACGCGAAGAACTTTCGATTGATGTCGCGCCGAAGTGCCTCGCACCGTTCACGTTCGCGAGTCACGACTACGGGAAATTTCATCTGCTGATGCCACTCTATCTCTGCCGGAACTGGTCGGGAGAGATCGCGGCGCGAGAAGGCCAGGAGTTCGCCTGGGTGCGGGCTTCCCGGTTGAATGACTTTTCGATGCCGCCCGCTGATGCGCCCCTTTGCGCTATGCTGCGCGACGTCCTCTGAAGTTGGTATTGGGGTGGGAGCCAAGAATGCTGCAGTGGATCACTCGGTTTTTCAGTGACGAGCGCGGCGCGACCGCGATCGAATACTCTCTCATCGCTTCGATGATCGCGGTCGCCTGCATCGGCGCATTCACGCAGCTTGGCGGCAATTCGAGCAGCGGCTGGAACGGAACGGCCAACAAGGTCTCTTCGGCGATGAAGTGAGGCCGAGCGCCCCACTCTTTTCAGGCATCGTCCACCGAAAAACTCTGTGACGCCCCCATGAGCAGCATCGCGCGCTCGGCGAGTGCGGTGATCGTGAGCAGCGGGTTGCATCCCAGAGACCGCGGAATGATCGAACCGTCGAGCACATAGAGGCCATCGTGCGTGGCCGCAGCGCCCCGCCCGATCGCCGCGTCGAACACCCGCCCGGCATGATCGACGACACCGCCGGTACGATCCTCGCCCATTCCACACCCGCCCAGCGGGTGTGCCGTAGCCGGTTGCGATCCCATGATCGTGCCGGACAAGGGATTCTTGACATAAGTTCCGCCGGCCGCGCCGACCAGTCTTGTCAGGACATCGTCGAGACGCTTGTAGACCGGTTGATCGCCCGCCCCTGGCCAGGACAAGGACAGGCGATCATCCTCCAATCTCAGCTGTCCCGCAGCCGCATCGTGGCCGACAGCAAAAAACGTCTGCAGGTGCGCGAACGGGCCATTGTAGACGCCCTTGACGAGGCTCTGCAGCGCACCGAGCAGTCGGCCGTTTGGCACGAACAGCAGCGGCAAGGCTGGCGCGAACGCCGACGGCAGCGCGCCTTCCTGAACGATCAGCGCGCGCCCCAGATCCTCGGGATCGTCGATACGTATCTGGCCGGTCACTGCCGCGCCGGTCGTGGCGCCCTCGACCTTCGCGGGATGACCCACGCCGATCGCCCGCACCGGAATCCGCGCGCCATATCCGAATGCGATGATGTCGCCGTTACCCGAGAACCTTCCGCCAAGTGTGTCCGATACGGCGAGCCCTGCTTCGCGCGACCTGAGCAGTATCTCGCTCGAGCCGAGCGTCCCGGCCGCCAGTACGACGACACCGGCGCGCACCTCGCGTTCTGTCTCGGGCCCGGCTCCCGTTGCTACCAACCGCACAACCCAGTCGCCCCGCTCACGTCGGACGAGCCGGACCGTTCCGCCAGTATAGATTTCCGCGCCATGGCGATGCGCGAAAGGAAGATAGGTCAAGGCTACGGTGTTCTTCGCGCCGACGTTACAACCACCGCAACAATCACCACACGATGTGCATGCCTTCTGAGCCACTCCTGCCGGGTTCACGGTGTCGGTGAAGCTCACAGCGACCGTCGCGAGTTCGGATTGCGCATCGACCGCACGCTCGACGCTGCGCAATGCGCCGAGCTTCGTTATTCCGTCGGAGTCGGGCGCCGTCGCTGGACGCAGCCATCGTTGCGCCCGCCGGTAACCTTCCTCGAGCAGTCCGCCCTCGTGCAGGTTTGCGGGCCAATCATCGGAGGCGAACACCCTCTGATCCGGTCGCAAAGCCACGCCTGCATTGACCAGTGAAGTCCCCCCGAGTCCGCAGCCGACCAGGACATGCATGTCGTCGCCGAGCCGGACATCGTAGAGTGCATCGGCCTTGCCCGTCCTGAGGCGACGGCCCGTGACCTGCATTTCGCGACTGATCTCCGGAAATCGGCTGGGGAATTCGCCTGTAGCAAATTCACGTCCGCGTTCGATGACACAGACTTTCTTGCCGCCCCTGGCCAATCGCGCGGCAGCAACGCCACCGCCGTAACCCGATCCGACCACGATCGCGTCGTATCTGGCGCCGATTTGGGAAATCGGACGCGAAAGTCGAAGTGCTGTCGGTTCCATCTCCACCTAGGTCCAGACTGGAGCAGCCGTGAGTCCAACGGCGCTCAGAGTATCCATACGCCTTCTGTTCACAAGGACATCATCCGTCGCAGGTCGTCGCCCGAGACTTCGGGCTACGCCCCCGCCGCCGCGATACCGCGCTAACAGGCGACGCCCGGCCGCTGTCCAGTCGGAACCCCGCAGAAGCCGAGAAGCCAGGCGTACGTAGTCCGCGACCGACGAAACCCAGCGCGTTCGATGCCACCAACGCTGCGCCCACACGGTAGGTCCGCGCGACGTGCGTGTGCCCATGCACCCAGACACTGACCATCGGCAACGCCTCGATTTCGCTGTCGAGCCGGCTGAAGTATGCCGCATCGAGCCCATTGTCCGCAATCGCTGTGTTCGCGCCGAGCCGGCTGGGCGAATGATGGCTGACGACGATCCAAGGCTTCGCCGGTGCCGCGTCCAAAGCGGTCTTGAGAGCAGTGAGAGCCTTTCGATGACGCACCAGCGCGTCGCCGGGCTCGAATCTCCGCAATGAACCGTCCGCCGACCGCGTCTTGACGAAGAAATACTCCCCCATGCGCCGGCGCACCGCGGCAAGCGTCGCAGCTTCGCCGCCATCGAAATCCGTCCACAGAGTCGTTCCAAAGACCCCGACGCCGTCGACGTCCGTCGCCTCGCCGTCCAGAACGCCGACGCCGGGCAGAAAGTGCCGCAGCGTCGTCGCCGTATCCTCTATGACGCCTTCGTAGTGATCGTGATTGCCGGGCACGAGGAGAACTCTGCGGTAGCCGGCCAAGGCCCCGTCGATGAAGCGCATGACACGAGACCGCTGCTCGATACTGATGCGATCCTGCAGCGCCGGATTCAGCCGGTTCGCATTGCACAGATCGCCTGCGATGATCAGCAGATCCCCACCGGGAAACCGCAACGCCGTGTCCTGTGATTCGAAGTGCAGGTCGCTCACGTAATGACAGAGCATTGCTCGGCTCCCGATTCGCTCGAGAGACGAGAATGCCGCATTGATGAAGTCCTGTCGGTTAAGCCGCGTTTACGTTTGGGGAACCGGCACGATTCCGATCAATCGCTCTTTGCGCCCGGCTGCTTGATTGCGCCATTGCCCGTCGACGCGCCGGAAGCATCCGCCACAGGAACCGCGGCGGCAACCGGCCGCGGCCCGGGCGCCCGGCACTTGCGCATGCGCACGGTCGCACTGGCGTCTGGGGGCGACATGGTATCGGCGGGCTCCATGCGCATCGACGACAAGGTCGCCGCGGGCAGCATCTCGCGCCACGGATAGACCTGGAAACCGTGCTCGATGAGCCCTGCGGCCCTGACCGAGCGCTTCTGGCGGGTCTGTTCGCCGAAGACGACTGCGATAAGGCGGACACCGTCACGTGTCGCGCTTGCGACCACGTTGTAACCGGCGCCGCAGGTGAACCCCGTCTTCATCCCGTCCGCGCCTTCGAGAACGCGAAGCAAGTCGTTCTGCGAATGAAACGTCTGCCGATGAATGCGCACCTCGCGAGTCGAAAACAACTCGGCGCGATCCGGGAAGTGTTCGAGCAGGGCGCGCGCGAGGATTGCCATGTCTCGCGCCGTCGTCACCTGTTCGTCGTGCGGCAACCCATGCGGATTGCGGAACTGTGAGCGCGACATTCCAAGGCGCTTGGCAGCCGCATTCATGCGCTCGGCGAAGGCGGCTTCGCTGCCCGAAACCGTCTCCGCGAGCGCAACCGCGAAATCGTTGGCCGAACGCAGCAGCAACCCGCGCAAGGCCTGCTCGATGTTGAGCTCGATCCCGAGCCTCAAACCGATCCGCGTCGCCGGCTGGCTCCGCGCATAGTCCGAGAGCGTCACCTTCGAGTCGAATGCCAGCTTGCCTGCCTTGACCTCTTCCAGCACCACGTACGTGGTCATCATCTTGGTCAGGGAGGCCGGGAACCAAGGTCGATCCGGCGCATCAGCAAAGAGGACCTGCCCGCTCCGGGCGTCGATCAGAAGCTGCGGCCCTGCCAGGGCCTGGGAGCCTATAGCCAGCCAAGCAAGCGAAAGGAGGATCGCATGAACGAGCCGAACAGAACGCATGCACGTCTCTGACTTTGAAATGCCTGAGGCCGGCCGGAGCGACGGCCACACGAACCTGCTTAGTGCCGAACAAACGACATCGCAATCTCCGACCGACGCACTGCTTCAGAGTGCGGCACCCAAGTGGCATGAAATCTCCAGAGGCGTCCGGCGCACGGTGCGCCGGACGAACACGAAAGGCCCAGACCCGGACGTCAGGACTTCTTCGCGAGTCGCCGCTGGAGCTTTTCGAGGCCGAGATTCTTCCAAAGGTGGATCTCGGCGCCGTTCTTGCGCGTGATGTAATACTGCTGGATCAGCGAAAGGACGTTGCTCCATGCCCAGTAGATGACCAGACCGGCGGGGAACGACGCCAGCATGAACGTGAAGATCACCGGCATCCAGTTGAAGATCTTCTGTTGGAGTGGATCTGGCTGCTGGGGATTGAGCTGCATTTGCAGCCACATCGTCGCCCCCATGACCAGCGGCCACACGCCGACATGCAGGAACTCGGGAACCCCGAACGGCAGTAGACCGAACAGATTGAAGAGCGAGGTCGGGTCTGGAGCAGACAGATCCTTGATCCAGCCGTAGAAGGGCGCGTGACGCATGTCGATCGTCACGAAAAGCACCTTGTAGAGCGCGAAGAATACCGGGATCTGGAGCAGGATAGGCAAACAGCCCGAAGCCGGATTGATCTTGTGCTTCTGGTAGAGCTTCATCAATTCCTGCTGCTGGGCAGCACGATCCTCTTTGTATCGCTCCCGGATGGTCTCGATCTCCGGCTGCATCTTCTTCATCTTGGCCATCGACTCGTAGCTCTTGTTGGCGAGCGGATAGAACGCCGCCTTCACGAACACGGTGGTGGCCAGAATCGCCAAGCCAAAGTTGCCGAGTTTGCTGTGCAGCCACTCGAGCAGCTTGAAAAGCGGCTTGGTGATGAAGTGGAACCAACCCCAATCGACCATCAGGTCGAAACGCAGGACTTTGAGCGCGTCGCCGTAGGACTCGATCGTCTTGACCTCTTTGGCGCCGGCAAACAGCCGACCCTCCGAAACGGCGTTGGCGCCTGGGGCGATCACCGAAGGGGCCAACTGATAGTTCGCCCAGAAGATCTCGGAGCGGCCAGCAGCCTTTCCGATCGTGCCGAACGACGCGTCAAAGGTCGCTTCCTGCGGAGGAACCAGCGAGGCAGCCCAGTACTTGTCCGTAAAACCGAGCCACCCGCCTTTCGCCGGCTTGTAGACCTTCTGGAACTCGGCGGTGCGCTTCGCCTTGGCGGCGTTGTCGGCTTCCTTGGTCAGGTCCGCATAGGCCAGTTCCTGGAGCTTGTCTTCGCCGATGAAGCCGATCGGACCTTCGTGCAGGATAGCCCAGCCTTCGGTCTTCGGCGTACCGATGCGATAGATGCGGCCATAAGGTAGCAAGGCCTGCTCTTTGCCAGTCCGGTTCGTGACCTCGTCGCGAACGGTGAACATGAACCTGTCGTCGAGCGAAATCGTGCGCTTGAACACCAGCCCTTGGCCGTTGTCCCAGGTCAGCTGCAGGGGTTGTGCAGCCGTCAGCGGTCCCGCTCCGACGGCGGTCCACAACGTATCCGCCGTAGGTGTCACAACGGTGGACCCCGCCATCGGCAGCCAGCCGAATTCGGCGAAGTAGCCGTTTGCCGTGGCGGCCGGCGAAAACAGCGTCACGCTCGGGCTCGTGGCTTTCGCTTCTTCGCGGTACTTGACCAGGCGCAGATCGTCGATCAGCCCGCCTTTCAGGCTGACTGAGCCGGTCAGGTTCTCCGTCGCGATCTTGATGCGCGGCGATGTCGCCAGGGCCGCATCGCGCGAGATGGACACGTTCGGCGCAGGAGCCGTTCCCGATGGCTGGCCGCTCTGGGCCGCGGGGGCCGTTGCGCCGGGTGCAGGAGTCGTAGCCGCCGTCGAGCCGGGTGTCGCCGGCGCCGTCACGTTCGGCTGCTGAGTCGCCTGCTGACGCTGCAGCTCCTTCTGGCGCGGCATGGCGTAAAGAAACTGCCACGCCAGCAAAACCGCCAGCGACAACGCGATAGCCAACATCATGTTCTTCTGGCTCTCTGGGTCCTGCTGCTGCATCGGAAGGCTGCCTCGTCAGCTTGTTTCTCGGTGCCGACCCGTTGCGGGTCGCGATCCAGGTCGATGTACCTCGGTCAGCGCTCTGCGCAGATCGTCCCGCAGCGTCTGGAAGGGCATGTCAAATGCTGGCTTGCGTGCGACCAGCACATAGTCGAGGTCGGCGTGGGCCTCTCCCACCAATTCACCCGCTGCAGCCTTCAGGCGCCGCTTGATGCGGTTCCGGATCACGGCGGATCCGAGCTTCTTGGTCACTGTGAAGCCGAACCTCGGCGCGCCGGCCGGCTCTCCCCCCTCGCGACGCTTGCCCTCGAGCAGGAAGCCACTCGTCCCGCACTTCCTGCCGCCACGGATCCGAAGATACTCGGATCGAAGCTTCAGGGTGGTGACTGCCCGTCCACGCACCTGCGTGGACACGGAGCCGTCGGCATCTTTCGTGTCGCGGGATAGCGTCGTCGGCGCCATTGCTTCCCCGTCGGCTGCTTCCCCGTCGGCGATGGGTGGCGCAGGGCGGTGCCGATCAGGCGGAAAGACGCTTGCGGCCCTTCGCCCGGCGACGGCTGATCACGTTGCGCCCGCCGACGGTAGCCATGCGCTTGCGGAAGCCGTGCCGGCGTTTGCGGACGAGCTTGCTGGGCTGGTAGGTACGTTTCACGTCGCACTCTCCATTCGAGTTCCGCGCCGCCCGGAGCTTCGGATGGCACAATGACCAAAGAACACCGAGCGGAGGCCGCCGCACGCGCCCGTTCGGGCGCAGCTGAGCTGCGAGCGCCAGACCCCGTCGATGTTGGCTGACCGGTTTTGGCGCCGCTTATAAGGTCCGTTGGCCGCTCAAGTCAACGCGATCGACGATCGCAACGGCGAAGCTGAGGCGTTAACCAATCGGACACCTGCGCTCTGCGACCGATCACGGCGGCTGACGCATGTTCAACACCACTTGAGCCAACGCGTTCGTGTTCTCGTGTGACTGATCAGCCGTCGTATGAGTCCGATGGTCGACGGCCGAGGGATCCGACATGCAGTTGGAACCCTGCCGTCAGTTGGAAAAGAGGTGAAGATGAGCCGCTGCGCCCGACGACATAGCCGGCGAGTTTTTTTTCATCCCCCGATGTGGATCGCCGCCGCAATCGTGACTTGGACAGTGGCGGCGATGGCCGCCGCCCCGGCGCCCGCATCCACCCTGGAGCAGTCTGCCGCACGTCATACCCCCGCCAGCACAGCGACAGTCGATCACTTCAGCTGGGACAAGATGTTGAAGGCCTACGTGAAGCCGGACGGCACTGGACTAAACCGGGTGGCCTACGGCAACTGGAAGGCCAGCGACCACAAGGCGCTCAAGGCCTACGTCGCCATGTTGCAGAAGGTCGATGTCCCAAGGCTCGATCGGCCGGAGCAGTTTGCCTACTGGGCCAATCTATACAACGCGATCACCATAGACGTGGTCCTGGACAAATATCCGATCAAGTCGATCCGCGATGTCCGCCTCGGCGGTGGCCTGAAAACGCTCGTCACGGGGGGGCCATGGCAAGCCAATGTGGTCAAGGTGATGGGCCACGACATCAGCCTGGACGACATCGAGCACAAGGTGCTTCGGCCAGTCTCCAAGGATCCGCGCCTCCACTATTCGGTGAACTGCGCCTCGATCGGCTGCCCGAATCTGGCGGCGGAGGCATACACTGGCGCCAATCTGGAGCGTCTGCTGGAGGCTGGAGCACGCGCTTTCGTCAACAGTCCCCGCGGGTTCGTGGTCGAAGGCGGCAAAGTGGTTCGGGCTTCCAGCATCTACAGCTGGTTCGAGGCCGATTTCGGTGGCAGCCCGGCCAAGGTATTGGACCATGCCCGCACGTATGCCGCACCGGACTTGCTCAAGCGTCTTGACGGAGTGAGTGCCATCGTCTCGTACGATTACGACTGGAGCCTGAACGATGCCGATCGTCGGTCCCGATAGCAACAAACTGGTCGTAGATCCCGTGACTGGAACGTCCGGATCCGCGCCTGCCGCCGCCCCGATGCCCAGTCCCGATCGACGTTACAGTCGCTTCGTGCCGCTGGCGATCGTGGCCGTCGCGATGGCGATCGCGTTCGCGATGGGCTGGCACAAATCCTTGACCTTGGAAAACGTCGTCGCCGTGCGCGACCGCTTCCACGGGTTCTTGAACAACCATCTGGTCGCTGCGCTGGCAGCCTATGTGGTTACTTATGCGGCGATCGTCGCACTGTCGCTGCCCGGCGCCAGTCTGATGACCATTGCCGGAGGCCTCATGTTCGGAATGCTGCTCGGTGGCAGCGCCGCGGTCATCGGTGCATCGGCCGGAGCCATACTGCTCTACATTGCCGCCAGGTCCGCGTTCGGCGATGCATTGCGGGTAAAGGCTGGCCCGTTCCTCGGCAGGCTCATCGACGGCTTCAAGGATGATGCACTGAATTATCTCCTATTCCTCCGGCTCGCCCCCATCTTCCCGTTCTTCGCCGTGAACATAGCTGCCGCAGTGCTCGGCGTGCCACTCAGGACCTACGTGATCGGAACCGCGATCGGCATCATCCCCGGCACGTTCGCTTTCGCGTCGGTCGGCGCCGGTCTGGACAGCGTCGTCGCCGCCGCGAGGAGCGCACATTCAGCCTGTGTCGCACAGAAGGGGGCCGGCGCTTGTAAGCTGTCCATCGACCCCGCATCCTTGCTGACGCGAGAGCTTCTCGTTGCGTTCCTGCTGCTCGGCACTGTCGCGCTCATTCCCGTTGCATACAAGAAATGGAACCGCCGCAATGGCTGACAAACTTCCATCGAGGTCTCCTGCTCCGGGCCTATCGGCGGGGTCCCAGACCATCGAGGCCGACCTTTGCATCATCGGGGCCGGTTCCGGGGGCCTCTCGGTGGCCGCGGCCGCGGCCCAGACCGGCGCCCGCGTGGTTTTGATCGAGAAGCACAAGATGGGCGGCGACTGCCTGAACTACGGCTGCGTCCCATCCAAGGCGCTGATCGCGGCAGCCTGGCGGGCGCACACCATGCGCAGCAGCGGCGCATTCGGCATCCGGCCGGTCGAGCCGGTCATCGACCACGCCGCCGTCCACAACCACGTCCAGGACGTGATCGCCGCGATTGCACCCAATGACAGTGTCGAACGGTTCACGGGGCTCGGGGTGCAGGTGATCCAATCGGCCGCTCGTTTTCTGGACCCCGCGACAGTGATGGCGGGGGACACTCGAATCGTGGCGCGCCGCTTCGTCGTCGCGACCGGTTCCTCTCCCGCGATCCCGCCGATCCCTGGCCTCGACCAGGTGCCATATCTCACCAACGAGACGATCTTCGCCAATCAGCAACCGCTGCCCTGTTTGGTCGTGATCGGAGGGGGCCCGATCGGTCTCGAACTCGCTCAGGCCCATCGCCGTCTCGGATCGCAGGTGACGGTCATCGAGGGCGCGCGAGCGCTCGGCAAGGAAGACCCCGAGCTGACGTCAGTGGTGCTCTCCCACGTCCGGGCCGAAGGCGTGGTGATCCGCGAAGGAGCTGTTGTCGAGCGCGTCTCCGGCGGTCCGGGACGAATCCTGGTCGACATCGCCGAAGGCGGCTCCAAATCCACCGTCGAAGGCACACATGTCCTGGTCGCTGCCGGTCGCAAGGCGAATGTCGCGGACCTCGGCCTGGATGCAGCAGGCATCAAGTACGATCGCAGGGGCATCAAGGTCGACGCTGGATTGACGACGTCCAATCGTCGCGTCTACGCGATCGGTGATGTGATCGGAGGCTATCAGTTCACACACGTTGCGAACTACCATGCCGGCATCGTGTTTCGCCGCGCCCTGCTGCGGCTACCGGCGAAAGTCTCCACGCGCCACATTCCTTGGGTCACGTACACGGATCCCGAAATTGCAAATGTCGGATTGTCGGAGGAAGCGGCGCGCAAGTTGTACGGGCGCATCAACGTATATCGCTGGCCCTACCATGAGAACGACCGCGCCCAGGCCGAGCGCGCCATCGAGGGTTTCATCAAGGTGATTGCTGATCGCAAGAACCGCATCCTCGGGTGCGCGATCGTCGGCAAGCAAGCCGGCGAGTTGATTCAGATGTGGTCACTCGCCATATCGAAGGGTATGTCCTTGAGCGATATGACGCAGTGGATTTCGCCGTATCCGACGTTGTCTGAGATTTCGAAACGGGCCGCCTTCCGGATTTATGCCGACACGGCCTCGCGCCCACTGGTGCGCCGGATTTTTGGGCTACTGCGTAGGTTGCCGTGAGGAACAGGAACAACGGCTCTAGGGCCGAAACGGGCTGAACGGTGGGTATCAAGGCAAGGCCAGTCGGCGGGCGAACACGGCTGCAGCGGCGTCTGCACGTCGCCGCTCGCCGCGCATCCAAGCTGGCAGTGTTGCGGCCGCTGGCTCGCCGGATCGCGCCTGCTGGACGGCGCTACGGAATTGGCCTCCCCGCCAAACTGCTCACGATGACGGCCTTCTTCGTGATGCTTGCCGAAGTCGTCATCTTCGTACCCTCGATCGCCAACTTCCGCGTGACGTGGCTGAGCGAACGGCTGGTGGTCGCCCGCCTTGCTGCCTTGGCCACCGATGCCGTCCCCGGCGGCACCGTTCCTGAAACCCTTCGTCGGGAGTTGCTCGATACTGCGCAGGTGCGCATGGTCTCGCTCAAGCGAAAGGACCAGCGTCGCTTGTTGATGGTCGAAGACATGGAGGCGGACGTGGACGCCACGTTCGATCTTCGTCCGTCGGTACGCTCGCCGAACCCGGCGGCTGAGTTTCTCTATCGACTTTCCCTGATCGGGGATGCGCTTGCCGTGTTCGTGACCGGGCGCGATCGGATGATCCGTGTCATCGGCCAACCCTCCATGGAGAGCGGCGAATCCGTCGACATCGTGCTCCGGCAGCAACCGCTATACGACGCCATGGTTCGCCACGGCATCAACATCCTGCTGCTGTCGATCCTCATATCGGTCTTCACGGGGTGGCTGGTCTACGTCGCCATCAACTCGAGTTTCATTCGCCCGATCATGAAGCTCAGCGCCAACATGCTACGCTATTCGGAAAAGCCGGAGGACGCCAGCCGCATCATCGAACCGTCCCGGCGGAACGACGAAATCGGCACTGCCGAGCGTCAGCTCCAGCACATGCAGACCGAACTCAATTCGCTGCTCGCCCAGAAGAACCGGCTCGCCGCGCTTGGCCTCGCCGTAAGCAAGATCAATCACGACCTACGCAATCTGCTCGCGAATGCTCAGCTCGTTTCCGACAATCTGGCGTCGCTGCCCGATCCGCGCGTTCAGCGCTTTGCACCCAAACTTATCGCCTCGCTCGATCGGGCCATCAATCTCTGCAACGATACATTGCGCTTCGGTAAGGCTGCGGAAAAGCCGCCGCGGCGTGAGTTGTTCCCCCTCCGACCGCTGGTCGAGGAAGCAGCCGAAGCCTTGGGACTGCCCCGCCCGGGCTCGGTGGAATTCGTAATGGACTTGGATCTTGGGCTGGAGGTCGACGCGGACAGCGACCAGCTCTATCGCGTCTTCTCGAACCTCTTGCGGAACGCCGCACAGGCGATCGAGGCGAGCTCGATTCCGGGCGAGATCTCCGTCAAGGCACGGCGGGAGCCGACCCGGGTCGTGATCGACGTCTCCGACACGGGCCCCGGCTTGCCTCCCCGCGCGCGCGAGCACCTGTTCAAGCCGTTCCAGGGCTCGGTTCGCCCTGGCGGTTCCGGTCTGGGTTTGGCCATCGCGCAGGAGCTGATCGCCGCGTTGGGCGGCGAGCTGCGGCTGCTCGACGATCACCGGATCGGCACGCATTTCCGCATGGAGATCCTGGACAGGCGTCCAGCGGCCTGACGTAACCCCGGCGCCGTCCGGCTCCGAATCCGTCGGCCGATGCGGCAGAGCCCGCCGCCGCGTGCTAGGGAAGCGTCGAACATCCCCCTGGAAAGAGCCATGCCCCGCACTCCGATTTCTGCGCCCCACGTTCCGATCGTCGGCGAGGAACCCTTCACGGCCTCCGAAATCGAAGCCGGCGAGCGTCTGTTCTCGCGCCCCTTCCAGTTTCTGAAGAGTGCGCCGGCGCTGGAGTACCTGCCGCCGGCCGATCGCCCCGAAATCGCTTTTGCTGGCCGCTCGAACGTCGGCAAATCCAGCCTGATCAATGCCCTTGTCCGGCACCGCGGCCTGGCCAGAACCTCGAACACGCCCGGCCGCACGCAGGAACTCAACTATTTCCTCACGGAAGCCGCGCCGCTCTATTTCGTCGACATGCCCGGCTACGGCTTTGCGGACGCGCCGCGGCATCTCGTGGCGGACTGGCTGGCGCTGGTGAAGGACTACCTGCGCGGCCGGCCGACGCTCGCTCGCGTTTTCGTGCTGGTCGACAGTAGGCACGGCATCAAGCCGGTCGACCGAGAAATTTTCTCCCTTCTGAACGTGGCGGCGGTCTCGTTCTCTGTCGTTCTGACTAAGATCGACAAGCTTTCCGCCCATGCGGTCGCCGAATCCCATGCCAAGGTCCGCGACGCGATTGCCGAGGAGGCAGCGGCCCACCCTCGCGTCATCGCCACCTCGTCGGAAACTGGCGCCGGCATCCCTCAGTTGCGCGCCGAAGTCGCCATTGCGATCGGACTGCCGACGAGCTGAGCACCGTCGGATTCGCCATGCAACTGAAAAGATTGATAAATCATCGTTTCGACACGATCGTGCGTTAACCCGTTCGGCGTATGTTCGCTTTCGAGGTTTGGTTGTAGAGAGGCGGAGCCCATCGGCACCGCCGGCTAGATCCCCGGGCGGCCGAGCCCGGCGGAGGGCCGACGGAGCTGGGAAGCGGATCCGAGCGTAACTGTCCCAATGAGTACGCCTGCAGGCCACGTGATTGGAGCCACCCGCAATCTACAGGGACGCCGGCATTCCAATCCCTTGATCTCCGCGGCCCGCATTGTCGGGTTGCTGATCGCCACGTTCGCGTCCCTCGCCGGCGGCGTCTGGTACTCGTCGTCGGCGGCTTGCAAGACGCCGTGCCGCATCGACGGTACGCTGCCCCGAATGGCGGCGCTCGGTCAGCGCGACAAGATACCAGGCTTGCCCGAGCACAATGCCCGACCCGCACGGGAGGAACCTTCGGCAGCGTCCCCCGCAATGACGCCTGCGGCTCAGCGCCAGCCGGAGACCGTGCCGCCGGCAACGACGAAAGTGCGCGAGACGGCTCCGCGTCCGGCGGCGGGGATGCGGACTGATTTGCCTCCGCCCGTCAAACGCGACAATCGCTGGAAGGAACCCCTGATGCGTGGCGGCAACGTCCGCTGAGCTGATCTCAGCGCAGACCGGCTGCGCGGATCACGAACGCGATGCCGGAGACGATCTGGCTTCCGGCCGTCGCCCAGACCGCGGCTCCAGCGAGGGCAGCGGCGATCGTGATGATGGCGCGCTGCGCGGCTGATTTCTTGTCCCGATAGACCCGCACATCGACGGCCTCGGCCGGGATCGGCGGCTCGCTCACGAAGCCGAGCGGTCCGATCACTCGACTGGTGACCACCAGGCCAAGCTTGTGACGGCCGTGCACGCACGGCGTTACCGCGAAACTCCAGTTGAGCGTTCCGATGCTGGCGCCCGGCTGACCGGCATCGAGCCACAAGGTCTCGGGACTCTCGGCCTCGAGCGTAAACGCCCCGCCCTCGTCCGAAAGCCGGACCGAAATTGCTCGGATGGGCCGCGCTCGGCTGGCCTGTGCTCCTCGACCGCGGGCGGCAACCAGAAAATCGGTGGCTGCGAACTGAACTTCCACCAGCGACGGATGCCCCACGACCATGGTTTCCGGGATACCCGTCACCGCCTGCCCCATATCCGGGCGCGGCGGAGCAAAACCTCCGTCATTCAACCTGACCGGAGGTTGATACGCGGGCTGCTGCTGCGGAGGCGCCGTTCCCTGTGGAGCTTGGGCGTACGGGGCGGGTGCTTGCTGCGTTACCGGCGGCAGCATGTGCGCGGGGAGCGGCGGCCCGCCCCGAACCTCGGGCCTGTACTCGGCCAGCCGGTGCTCCGGAGCAGGCAAGTTGGGCGCCGTTCGATCGATTCCAACCGCGCCGACAGCGCCGGTTTGCTGGCTGGGGAACGGCCCGTTCGCCTGCAATCCCATCGGCGGCTGGGAAGGTGCGGGCTGCACCGGGGACCCTCGTTGAGGTGGCATGGCCTCCGGCACGGAAACCGGCGGCGGCACATTGCGAGCGACAGGCGGACTGGGCGGCAGCGGAGGTCTCTTGGGGCCTTCGCCGGGATCAGCCGGCTGCAGAGCCGGCGCTGAATGGACCTGGGCCTGAGCCGGACGCGGCAGCGAAGGCGGCGCAATGCGCGGCGGCGACTGCGCCTCGACCTTCTGATCCCGGATTGAATCGGGCGACGGCCCGGAGGTCGGCGAGGACACTCCCGAAGGCTCGTGTGAACCCGCCGCAGCCGCCGCCGTCGCTTTTTCCTCCCTTTGGGGAAGGGTTACCGCAGGTCCGCGCACCGCGATCTTGGGGGGCTCCGACCGGCGCACCCGCTCGCGTACCGTCTCGAGCAGGTTCTCGTCGACCGGTGTTGCCGCCCGTGAAGGTGCGGGCGAGGGCGGCGAAGCCGTCGCCTGCTGCGTCGCGGCGCCCGGCGCCTGGGCCCTGTGGGCGGCATGACGCGACAGGACCTTGATCACCTCTTCGAATGTCAGGCCTTGGGCCTTGAGCAGCCCCGCTGCCGTCGTGTTGCCGTCGCCGACCACGGCCGCCAGCACGATGGCGCCGTCGATATTGGCGCGCTGTGATTGCCGGGCCGCCGTCGCGGCGAGGTTGAGCACGCGCAACAGGTCAGGGTTGGGCATCGCGCCCGCACCGGTCGCGCGCGGAAGGCTTTCCGAAATCCGTGACAGATAGGCCGAAACGTCGGTCCGTAGCCGATCCATTGAGAGCCCGGACGCCACCAGCACGGTGGCCGCCTCCGGATCGTCGGTCATGGCGAAGAGCAGATGCTCCAGCGTAACGGCGCTATGCCCCTGCTCGGTTGCGAGCCGGTGAGCACGCTCGAGGCTGGCCGTGAGGGCCGCCGACTTCTGAATCTGACCCAGTTCGTCCGCCACCGACCGCGCCGTTTCCCAAAATGCGCCTTTCGGGATCAGCTCTGCACCCGAATCAAGCGATCCAAACTACCTTAACCCACTCCGGCAACGCGGGCATGATGCCCGATAGCGGGCAATTGTGAGCAAAAAGCGTTGAGCCCGAGCCCCCTGCGATATAAGTGCTGCCTTCAACCGCGCAAACCGGCGCCACCAGGTCAGCAGCCGCTCTCGAAGGCACGCCATGGCAGACAAAGCCGCCCCGAACTCGCCGCCTGCCGAAGCCAACCCTTCGGCCCACACCCAGGCACGCATCCTCGCCGAGGCGCTGCCCCACCTGATCCGCTACGACGAACAGACGGTCGTCATCAAGTTCGGCGGACATGCGATGGGCGACGAGAAGCTCGCCGAAGCTTTCGCGCAGGACATCGTCTACCTGAAGCTGTCCGGCATCAACCCGATCGTCGTCCATGGCGGCGGCCCCCAGATCGCCGCCATGCTCAAGAAGCTCGAGATCAAGTCCGACTTCGTGCACGGGCTGCGGGTCACCGACAAGCCGACGGTCGAGATCGTCGAGATGGTCCTGGCGGGAGCGATCAACAAGGAGATCGTCTCCGCGATCAACAAGCAGGGCGGCAAGGCCGTAGGCATCTGCGGCAAGGACGCCAACCTGATGATCGCCAAGAAGATCACCCAGATGCCCGACCCCGAATCCAACATCATGAAGGCCGTCGATCTGGGCTACGTCGGGGATCCTGTCGAGGTGAACCCGGACATTGTCGACGTGATTGCCAAATCGGACCTGATTCCGGTAATCGCGCCGGTCGGCATGTCCCGCGACGGCGAGACGCTCAACATCAATGCCGACACCTTCGCCTCCGCACTCGCCGCCCGCATGAAAGCGAAGCGGCTCCTGCTCTTGACCGATGTTGCCGGCGTCCTCGACAAGGACAAGAAGCTGATCGAGGACCTCACCGTCGAAGAGGCTCGGGGTATGATCCGCAACGGCACCATCACTGGCGGCATGATCCCCAAGATCGAGGGATGCATAGAAGTGGTGGAGGCCGGCGTCGAAGCCGTCGTGATCATCGACGGCCGCGTTCCGCACTGCGTGCTTCTCGAGCTCTTTACCGAGCACGGCGTCGGCACCATCGTGCGAAACAAGCGCGATCGCAAACGCAAGGTCTGATGCATGCCATCGGGGTGCCCGGCTCCATCGATATGCCACAGAGCCGGGCCAAGCCCCCAACGGCCCGCAATCAGCCGATAGGGACAGCATGAGCAACGTCGAAGTCTCGCGCACACGTCCGGCAATGACCACGGACGGCTCGATCCGCCTTCACGACGCGGCCGCCTTCGCCGCCATGCGCAAAGCCGGAAGGTTGGCGGCCGAAGCATTGGACATGCTCGTGCCGCACGTCGTCCCCGGCGTCACAACAGCGCGGCTCGACTCGCTGGCATTCCAATTTGCGATGGATCACGGCGCCATTCCGGCGACATTGAACTATCGCGGGTACACCAAGTCGATCTGCACCTCGATCAATCACGTCGTCTGCCACGGCATTCCGGGTCCAAAGCCGCTCCGCGAGGGTGACATCCTCAACATCGACGTGACGCTCATCGTCGACGGCTGGCACGGCGACACCAGTCGCATGTACGCGGTTGGACCGATCTCCCGGAAAGCCGAGCGCCTGATCGAGGTCACCTACGAGTCGCTGATGCGCGGCATCGCTGCAGTGAAGCCCGGCGGAACAACCGGAGACATCGGCGTCGCAATCGAGACCTATGCGCGCGGCGAGCGTTGCTCTGTGGTCGAGGATTTCTGCGGTCACGGCCTGGGACAGGTCTTCCATGACAAGCCCAATATCCTCCACTACCGCCACAGCCGGAAAGGTGACGACACTGGACCAGGCGTCAGGCTCGAGCCGGGCATGCTCTTTACGATCGAGCCTATGATCAACCTCGGCCGCCCGGACGTGAAGATCCTGGCCGACGGCTGGACGGCCGTCACGCGTGACCGTGAGCTGTCCGCCCAGCTCGAACACACCATCGGTGTGACGGCAGACGGTTGCGAGGTCTTCACGACCTCACCGATGGGCTTGCACAAGCCTCCCTACTCTGTGACGCTGGCGGCCTGATCCTCTGCCCGCTACCGATCCTGATCGGGGCGGCTATGATCCTGCCAAAGTTCCAATGCGGCCAGCAGGATCACGGCGGCACCGAGCGCCCAGTGCCAGTACCGCAACTGCCCGGCCGTGCCATAGCCCAGCACTGTCGGCGCCGCGCACAGCCAGACCCCAAGCACCAGTTCGGACACCTCTTCCCAGCGCCGCGCTTGGAGTAGTTCGAGTTGTGCGAGAAGCAGAATGCCAACTCCGACCAGCGCCGCGTTTGCAACGGCCGCACCGTTGCTGGTCTCCTGAATCAGCCACGGGCTCAGGCCGATCAACAGCCCGAGCATGAGCCCGACCCCGTCTTCCCATGTCTGATGGCGTTTGACTCGATCCTTGAGGCCCATGTGTACCTCCCATCCTGAAAACGACATTCGAGCGCAATCAACTTGCAGTGTATTGGTTTGAATCAACTCCCAGGACGATTTGGCAGCTAGAGACCTCGAGATCGGGTTTGCCGATGACGCTGCATCCGAAGCGCTGAGCAGTTCCGGGCCGGAAGCTCGGGTGCGCGGCGCCCGCGTGCTGTCCATCCACGGCCGAAAGGATATGACGTGTCGGCAGAAGTGATCGAACGCAGATTGCGGCTGGCATTGATCACTGTCGCGGTCGGAGCACTCGCCGCTGGTCTGGTCGCCTGGTACTTCGGCGCTGCACGGATGGCTCACGTGCTCTGGATCGCGGGCACGGCTCCAGTGGTCGCAGCGCTCGCCGCTCAGATCGTTCGTGATCTCATGGCGGGCCGCCTCGGCGTCGATGCCGTGGCGCTGGTGTCCATGTCGGTCGCGCTGATCCTCGGCGAATCTCTGGCAGGCATCGTGGTGGCCGTCATGTATGCCGGCGGCAACGTTCTCGAGGACTTCGCCATCGGCCGTGCGGAGCGCGAGTTGCGAGCTCTCGTGGACCGGGCGCCGCGCATTTCCCATCGCATCGTGGGCGAAACCGTCGATGAGATACCTGTCGAACAGGTTGTCGTCGGCGACGAGATCCTCGTCCGGGGCGGCGAGATCGTTCCGGTCGACGGCGTGATCCTGAGTGTTTCAGCCACGCTCGACGAATCCGCGCTGACCGGCGAGCCGTTGCCGGCGGAGCGGCGCATGGGTGAGGCAGCGCGCAGCGGCGTCGTGAACGCCGGCGAAACATTCCGCATGCGGGCCACGGCCATCGCCGGTGAAAGCACTTACGCGGGAATTGTGCGGATGGTCACCGCTGCCCAGACAACCAAATCGCCGTTCATCCGCCTCGCCGATCGCTTCGCGCTGTTCTTGCTGCCCGTGTCGCTCGCGATCGCGGCCGCCGCCTGGGCCTGGTCTGGAGATCCCATCCGCGCTCTGGCTGTCCTGGTCGCCGCCACGCCCTGCCCCCTGATCCTGGCCGCGCCGGTCGCATTCATCGCTGGGGTTTCACAGGCCGCGAGCAATGGCGTTCTCGTCAAAGGAGGTGGACCGCTCGAAGCCCTGGCCCGGGCCCGAACGGTGATGTTCGATAAGACTGGCACGCTGACTGTCGGCGGCGCTCGTCTGATTTCGATCGAAACGGCGCCGGGCGTCGATCGCGACGAAGTTCTCCGCTTGGCCGGCTCCCTCGAGCAAGCTTCCCCCCACGTGGTCGCCGCAGCGATCGTGCAAGCGGCCCTCGCCCGCGGTCTCGTGCTTTCGGTCCCCACCGAGGTCCGAGAAGAACAGGGGGCCGGATTGCGCGGAGTCGTCGATGGACATGCCGTCGTGGCGGGCTCGTTCCGCCATGTGTTTGCCGCGAGACAGCCCGAAGATTGGGCCGTTCGGGTCGTGCGGCGCGCATCTTGGCGGTCCGCCCTCAGCGTCTTCGTTTCGATCGACGGACGGGGCGTCGGGGCAATCCTGCTCGGCGACGAATTGAGGCGCGAGACCCCGCGTGTGGTCCAAAAGCTGCGCCATGCCGGGGTCGAGCGCATTGTGATGGTGACCGGCGATCGGGCCGACGGGGCCGAAGCCATTGCCGCAGCCCTCGACCTCGATACCGTCCTTGCCGACCGTACACCCTCCGACAAGGTGGACGCGGTCGTCATCGAGCGGCGCGCAAGACCGACCGCAATGGTCGGCGACGGAATCAACGACGCACCTGCGCTTGCTGCAGCTGACGTCGGCATCGCCATGGGGGCACGCGGAGCAAGCGCCTCCTCCCAGGCGGCCGACGTCGTGATCCTGGTCGATCGATTCGATCGCATGGCGGACGCTTTCGTAATCGCCCGCCGCGCACGGGCAATCGCGCTTCAGAGCATCGGCGTCGGGCTCGGCCTTTCGGGGATCGCCATGGGGTTCGCGGCCACCGGCATGCTCACACCGGTCGCCGGCGCGCTCATCCAGGAGGGGATCGACGTCGCCGTTATCCTGAACGCGCTGCGCGCCCTGGTGCCGGGGCGCCATTTGGGCCGCTCCGCGATGCCGTCTACGGCCGCGAGCGTTCTGCGCCAGGAGCACATGACGCTCGAGCCGCGTCTCCAGAACCTGCGGGAAATCGCCGACCTGCTGGATGATGCTACCCCGTCGGACGCCAGCGCCCTGATCGCATCGGCGAACGTGATCGTACAAGAACTGGTCGAGCACGAGCGAAGCGACGAACGCGAGGTGTATCCCCGATTGGCGCCGTATCTTTCAGACAATCACGGACTTGGAGCCATGAGCCGCGCGCATCGCGAGATCCTCCACCTTGCACGTCTCCTCGAACGGCTTCGCAACGATCTCGACCCTAGGGAGGCCGATCGATACGTCATCCGCGACGCCCAGCGCCTTATCGAGGCAATCGAGTCCCTCGTGCGCGTGCACAACGCCCAGGAAGAGGATATCTATGAGCACGCCGTCAGCCACTGAACACGCGGACTGGCGGATCAGCGCAGCTGCTTGAGAAACGCCGTCAAGTCGTCGGTCATGTGGTGGACATGCTCCGGCGGCTCTTGCCAGGCTCGGATCTGCCGCTGGATCACGCTGTCGTACTCGTCGGCGGAGTGCACCAGTACCGTCGCCATGCCCAGCGCGTGCGGAACCTGCAGGTTGTGCGGCATGTCCTCGAACATCGTCGCAACCTGCGCGTCCACGCCGTGCGCCGCGAGGAACCTGTGATAGGGCTCCGGCTTCGGTTTGGGTAGGAAGTCTGCCGCGACGATGTCGAAGATGTCCTCGAACTGTTCCAGCACGCCGAGCTTCCCGGCGACGCGCTCCGCGTGGCGTCGCGAACCTGCAGTGAATATCAGCTTGCGACCCGGCAGGGCTTCGATGGCATCGCTGAGCTCCGGCAGCTCGGGCACCGCCGACAGATCAATGTCGTGCACATAGTCGAGAAACGCCTGCGGCTCCATGCGGTGGACTGCCATCATGCCCGCGAGAGTCGTACCGAACTGTCGATAGTAGCTCTTCTGCAGATGCCGGGCGTACTCGTAGGGAACGCCGAGATAGCGTTGGATGAACTCGCCCATGCGGTGATCGACCTGAGCGAACAGATTGCAGGACGCGGGATAGAGGGTATTGTCCAGATCGAAGATCCAGACCGTACGATCCGCGAATGGTGCTGCTTGCCGCATCGTCCCGCGCCCGGCGTCGAACTGAAGCTGCTTTACCACGCCCGAGCCACTCCTGAAACGAAAACGCCCGCCGCACTGGGGCGTCGGGCGTCTCGTGAACAGTTTCGAACGGAGGTCGATCAACCCGCCGCTTCGCCGGCGGTCGTCTCCGCCATCTTTGCGCTGGCCTGACCGACCCAGTCACCCTTCTCGATGGCACCGCCCAGTGCCAACGCCTCGTCGAGGTTGGCGATGTCGTCGTCGGTGAACTGCGCGATCTGTGCGAACTGGATCACACCGAAATCGTTGAGCCGCTTTGCGAGATCGGCGCTGATACCCTTGATCTGCGTGAGATCGTCGGCGGCGCCCTTGGGGCGCTTGAAGCCTTTGAACGCCTCGGCCTGGCGCTTCGCACGCGCATCCGTGCGCTCCAGGATGCGGGCGGCTTTGCCGCGGCGGCCGCGCAGATAATAAAGCTTTGCGCGGCGGACCGAGCCACGGCGCAGAACCTCGATTTCCGCGATCAGCGGCGAGAAGACCGGGAACACGCGCTCCACGCCCTCGCCGTAAGAAATCTTGCGAACCGTGAAGCTCTCGTTGAGACCCGCTCCAGACCGCGCGATGCACACGCCCTCGTAGGCCTGATTGCGGTACTTGATGACCGGTCCGGCGTCTTTCTTCTTCTTCTTGTCCTTCGGATCCACTTCCTGGACTTCTTCCACCTTGACCGTCACGCGCAGCGTGTCGCCGGGTCCGAAGTCGGGCAGACCGCGCTTCTGCCGCACGGCGTCCATCTGCTCTTTCTCGAGCTGCTGAATGATGTTCATGTTCTTGATCCTTGATTGTACATCATGCGTGCAGAGGAGCGGCCCGGATGTCCGTGTTGAAGCGGACCGGAAGCGCTCGTGCGGCCCGGTAGGGCAGTCCCGATGTCGGGAGAAGACCTGCTGATACCCGATCCACGCCCATTTGTCGATGCCCGCATAGGACAATGAGCACATCGGCCGCGGCCGAACCGTGACCGGATTGCTTCCGCAACCGGCCCTCGCCGGACTGTGGTCGATGCAGGCCCGCACCACCCGGCCGCACCCGCGCCGCCTTGACCGGCCCCGCCCTTTCGGGCTCTCTACCCGCCGATCCGCAACTTTTTCGACGTGAGCCCCATGGCCTCCGAACGCTACAACGCGCCCGTAGCCGAAAAGCGCTGGCAGAAGACCTGGACCGACCAGAACGTCTTCGCGACACGCACCGACCCCGATCATCCGAAGTGCTATGTCCTCGAAATGTTCCCCTATCCCTCGGGGCGCATCCACATGGGCCACGTCCGCAATTACACGATGGGCGACGTGTTGGCGCGCTACAAGCGCTCGCGCGGCTTCAATGTGTTGCATCCCATGGGCTGGGACGCTTTCGGAATGCCGGCCGAAAACGCGGCGATGCAGAACAAGGTCCATCCGCGGATCTGGACCTACGAGAACATCGCGGCGATGAAATCGCAGCTGAAGTCCATGGGGCTGGCGATCGACTGGTCGCGCGAGATCGCGACGTGCGACCCTTCCTATTACGTTCACCAGCAGCGGATGTTCCTGGATTTCCTGAAGAAGGGCCTGGCCTATCGCCGCGCCTCGAAGGTCAATTGGGACCCCGTCGACCAGACCGTGCTCGCCAACGAGCAGGTGATCGACGGGCGCGGCTGGCGCTCGGGCGCGCTGGTC
>CAYMEB010000048.1:0-24675 GCA_964389095.1 uncultured Hyphomicrobiaceae bacterium | reverse complement strand
GATCTTCACCAGGAAGTTGCGGCCGATGATCATCGGCTCGAGCTCGGCATGGTTGATGTTGCACGGGATGATCGCGCGACCGCGTGCGATCTCGTCGCGCACGAATTCCGGTGTCACGAATTCCGGCAGAGAAGCGCCGAAGCTCTCGCCGTCGTCGAGCGTGGCCCGGGCGCGCTCGAGCGCTGCCTTGCGGCCGAGGTTCTCGCGGTGCGCAACGTAGGCCATCTCTTTCGTGACGATGCCTGCGCGCGCGAACTCGAGCTGCGTGACGGGCTTGCCGGACAGACCGCGCAAGGGCGCATGCGATTTCGGGAACACGCGCGCGGCCGCCGCGCCCGAAACGTTTCCGTTGTCCTCCGGCTTGATGTCGCGGCCCTGGTAGGATTCGACGCCGCCGCGCTCCAAGACCCACGCCGTGCGATGACGGGGCAGGCCCTGATCGACATCGATGGCGGTATCCGCCGTATAAGGCCCGGAGCTGTCGTAGACCCGAAGCGCAGGCTCGTTCGCGGACGCGCTCAGCACGATCTCGCGGAAGGGCACGGAGATATCGGGAAAAGCCTGCGGAGAATCGTAAACTTTGCGCGACCCGCAGATCGGTCCGGTGGTGACCGTCGGGCGTTTGATCTCGTTAGAACGGGTGGGCTTGTTCATCGGAGGGTTCCCTTTCTGGATGTCGTCGATTGGGATGCGGTGACGCTGATCAGTCCCAGTTTGCGGCGAGTAGCCTTGGGCAGGTTCTCCGCGGCGAGGCGGTGGCTCTCGTGCAGGTAATCGCGCAGCCCGTCGTCATCGAGCGTTTCGGGGCCGGTGCGCTGGATCCATTTGAGACCGCGCGATGCCAGATAGGGAGCAGGGCGCAGGCCGGGCAGCGATTTCAGGATGTCGAAGCTCTCGGGAGACGCCTTGAAGGTCACGTGGAAGAAGCCGCCGTCCTCCTCCGAGCCGATCGCGAAGACCTTGGCGTCGACCTTCCAGACCGAAGATCCGCCCCACTGCACCACATGGTGCGCGTGCGCGAGCGTCCCGCAGAAGGCGTCGAAGCCTGCTCGATCCATTGCCGGCGGGCCGACGGCGCGCGACGGCTTACGCAGAGTGCGCACGCCCGGGGGGCCAGACTGGAGGAGCTTTCGCGTCACGATCGAATTCCGTCCCTTCGCCGGCATGACCCGGATCAGGTTCGAAGAGTGGTGACGCGGATCAGCGCCATCTCAGCCGGCTCCTGCCGGCCCCCCTCGGAACGCACGCAACTTGCCGGATGACGGGCGGAAAAGCAAGCCGTCCGCGGGCCGGGGCAGGACATCGCCCTTGAACTGGCGGATGCGGCTCCGAGGACGCCCGACGATCCGCGCGGCCGGCAGGAGGCCAGCGGAACTGCAGACCTGAAACGTGCAATGAAGAGACCGCGGCCCTCGACTGCGGACGCCGGGGTGGGCCATAACCGACCCGCAAAGATCTAGCGAGATGCGGAGGAGGCGAAAGGCGTGGTCGGGGTGATAGGGGTCATTGCACTGGGTCGACCGACGTTCGACGTTCCGTTCGCGGAGGAGATGGCGGGTCGGGCGTTTGCGGCTCTGGAGGCAGCCGGTCTGCAACTCGCGGGCCCGCGCAACCTCATGTTCGACGCGAACGCGGCCGCCGAAGCGATGCGCGAGATCGCGAGCAAGGGCATCGATCGGCTCCTCCTTCTGCAGGTCACCTTCACCGACGCGTCCATGACGGTCGAACTGGCGAGGCAGGCACCCGGTCCGTTGGCCATCTGGGCCTTTCCCGAGCCGCGCGCCGGTGGCCGTCTGCGGCTGAACTCGTTCTGCGGGTTGAACCTGGCCTTGCATGCCCTGGGCCGGGCCGGCCATCACGCGACATACCTCTACGCGGACCCGTTGGCGCCGGGGCTGAAGGCGTCTTTGCAGGAGTTGGTCGGCGGCGATCCGAGGCCAGCGGTCGCCAGGGCGCCCGCGGCGCGCCCGTCTGCGGCGGCGGTCGCGACGGCAGGGCGGGCCCTGCAGGCGATCGCGGGACGCAGCATCGGCCTCGTCGGTGAGCATCCCGGCGGGTTCGACACCTGCCGCTTCGAGGATGCCACCGTGCAGCGGCTCACCGGCATGACGGTCGAGCGCGTCCCGCTCGGCGAGCTGTTCGATCTGGCGCGCGGCGTGCCGGGCG
The DNA here is from genome assembly GCA_964389095.1 of uncultured Hyphomicrobiaceae bacterium. GTDB lineage: Bacteria > Pseudomonadota > Alphaproteobacteria > Rhizobiales > Hyphomicrobiaceae > JABFRJ01. The sequence continues at coordinate 22,509 of CAYMEB010000048.1, read as the reverse complement.
CGACGCTCGACGCGCGGACCGCGGAACTGCGAGGACAGCTGAGCGGCATCGCCGATGTCGATCAGGCGCAGCTGCGGCGCTCGATCTCAGTCTACGAGGCACTCAAGTCGGTCGCCGGCAAGCGCGGCTGCGGCGCGCTCGCCGTCCGTTGCTGGCCGGAGATGTTCACCGACTATGGTTGCGCCGCGTGCGGTCCCATGGGCATGTTGAACGGGGAGAAGCTGCCCGCAGCATGCGAGGCCGACGTGTTCGGCGCCATCACCGCACGGCTGATGCAGGAGATCGCCGGCGAGGAGTCCTGGCTCGTCGACATCGTCGACATGGACACGGCCAGCGATACCGGCGTGTTCTGGCATTGCGGGTCAGCACCGATGTCGATGTGCGATCCCCAGGCCACCCCGGCGGCGCAGATCCATTCGAACCGGCGCATGCCGCTGCTCTATCAGTTCCCGCTCAAGCCGGGCCGCATCACCATCGGCCGGCTCTCGCAGGCCCGCAACGAGATCAAACTGGTCGTCGCCGCGGGTGACGTCGTGCGCGCGCCCATCAGCTTCACCGGCACGAGCGCGGTCGTGCGGTTCGACGGCGGTGCGGAGCGCGCCATGCGCGGCCTCCTCGGCCTGGGCCTCGAGCACCACGTTGCTATGGTCTACGGCGATCACCGGGAGGCGCTGGCGGCGGCCGGAACGGCGATGGGCGTCCCGGTGGTGGAGCTGGCGTCATGACCAGGGCGCTGCGCTACGGCATCGTCGGTGCCGGCATGATGGCGCGCGAGCACGTGCGCAATCTGGGCCTGATCCCGGGCAGCATGGTGACCGCGATTGCGGATCCCGATGCCGGCTCGCGCCTCAGCTGCGCCGCCGAGGTCGAGAAGGTTCTCGGCCGGGCGCCCGCCGCGCTCGACGAGGCCGAGCGGCTGATCGAGCGTTCGGATGTCGACGCCGTGCTGATTGCGAGCCCGAACGACACGCACGAGGCCATTCTTCGCCGTATCTTCAGCACCCGTCCGCGCTTGCCCGTGCTCGTCGAGAAGCCGATCTGCACCAGGGCGAGCGAGCTGCAGCCGCTTTCCGCTGCCGCCGCGGCACATGGCGCGCCGGTCTGGGTGGCGATGGAATACCGCTACATGCCGCCGGTCGCGGAGCTGGTGCGCGGCGTCGCGGCTGGCGAGGTGGGCCGGTTGCGCATGCTCTCGATCCGCGAGCATCGTTTCCCGTTCCTGCCGAAGGTCGGCGACTGGAACCGCTTCAACGAGCGTACCGGGGGAACGCTGGTCGAGAAGTGCTGCCACTTCTTCGACCTCATGCGGCTGATCGCGGCGAGCGAGCCGGTGCGGGTGTACGCCTCGGGCGCGGCGGACGTAAATCACCGTGACGAGACCTACGGAGGGCGAGTGCCCGACATCGTGGACAATGCCTTCGTGATCGTGGATTTCGCCAACGGCGTGCGCGCCGCGCTCGATCTGTGCATGTTCGCCGAGGGCGCCTACTTTCAGGAAGAGATCGCAGCGACCGGAGACAAGGCGCGGCTGGAGGCCTTCGTGCCGGGCGTCACGCGCTTCTGGCAGGGCGGGGGAACCGAGCGTGAGGCGGAGATCGAATTCTCACCGCGCTCCCCTCAGAACCCGGTGCGGCGCAAGGTGCACGTGGACGAGGCGATCCTGAAAGCGGGCGACCATCACGGTTCGACCTACTTCCAGCACTGCAGGTTCCGCGACGCCGTTCTCGCAGGCGGACGGGTCGAGGTGACGGTCTCGGACGGCCTGAAGGCGGTGGCGATCGGCATCGCCGGCGAGCGCTCGATCGCCGAGCGGCGCGCGGTCGAAATCGACGGTTTCAACATCAAGTGAGTGGCGTGATGCGCATCGATCTCAATTCCGACATGGGCGAAAGCTTCGGCGCATGGAAGATGGGCGAGGACGCCGCCATGCTCGAGATCGTCACCAGCGCCAACGTCGCCTGCGGCTTTCACGGCGGCGACTGGAACGTCATGTACGAGACGGCGCGGATCGCGAAGGCAAACGGCGTGGCGGTCGGCGCACACCCGGGCTTCAACGATCTGGCCGGTTTCGGCCGCCGCGTGATCCGCGGAGACACCATGGCCGAGGTCGAGCGCATGGTCGCCTACCAGATCGGCGCGATGCAGGCGATGGCCACCATGGCCGGCCACGCGGTGACGCACGTCAAGCCGCACGGCAGTCTCGGCAACCTCGTCAACGAGGAGGACGATTTCGCGCTCGCCATCGGGCGCGCGATCAAGGCGGTCGATCCCAGGCTGATCTACGTGGTCATGCCCGGGCGCAACAGCGAGCGGGCGGCGGAGAAGCTCGGGCTGCCGGTCGCTCGCGAGTTCTTCGCCGACCGTACCTACGACGACAACGGCCAGCTCACGAGCCGCAAGAAGCCCGGCAGCGTCATCCACGATGCGCACGCCGCAGCATCGCGAGTCGTGAAGACACTGGCGGACGGGGCCATCACCACGGTCTCGGGCGCGAAGATTCCGGTGAAGATCGATACCATCTGCGTGCATGGCGACACGCCGGCCGCGGTTGCAATTGCAAGGTCGGTGCGCGCCGGACTCGAAGCGGCCGGCTACACGCTCAAGCCGTTCGCAGCCTGAACATCCAGAAATCCCCAAGGATCGAGCACACGTATGGCCGCCTCCGGCATTCCAGTCCGCCTCGCCGCAGACATCGGCGGGACCTTTACCGATGTCGTCCTCGAAGTCGGCGACCGGCGCTACACCACCAAGGTGCTGACGACCTCACGGGCACCGGAAATCGCGGTGATCGACGGGACTCGTGCGGTCCTGGCCGAGGCTGGGCTGCAGCTGAAGGACATCGGCGTCTTCGTCCACGGGACAACACTCGCCACCAACGCGATCATCGAACGCAAGGGCGCACGTACCGCGCTGGTCGCCACGCAGGGATTTCGCGACGTCATCGAGATCGCCGACGAAGGCCGCTTCGACCAGTACGACATCAACATCGAGCGTCCCAAGCCGCTGGTGCCCCGGCGTTTGCGATTCACGGTGCCCGAGCGCGTCGACGTGCACGGCAACGTCAGGCTGCCGCTCGACGTCGCGGCGGTCGAGGCGCTGGCGAAGCAGCTCGCGGCCGAGAAGGTCGAGGCCGTCGCGATCGCGTTGATCCATTCTTATGTGAATCCTGAGCATGAGAACCGCATCGCTGAGATCTTTGCGCGCGCGTTGCCGGGTGTCGCCGTGACGCGCTCCTCCGAAGTCTGTCCTGAAGCACGCGAGTACGAGCGGACCTGCACGGCGCTCGCCAACGCCTATGTGCAGCCGCTCATGGCCGGCTATCTCGGGCGTCTGAAGACGGCGTTCGCGGAGGGCGGCTACACGCGGGCGATCCACCTCATGACGTCCGGCGGCTCGCTCGCTGCCCTGGAGACGGCGGCGCGGTTCCCGATCCGGCTCGTGGAGTCCGGCCCCGCCGGCGGCGCGATCCTGGCGTGCCTCATCGCGGCGGAGCGCGGCGAGCGCAAGATCGTCTCTTTCGACATGGGCGGCACCACGGCCAAGATCTGCATGATCGAGGATGCCAAGCCTCTGATGGCACGAACCTTCGAGGTCGATCGGCAGGCCAGATTCATGAAGGGTTCGGGCTTTCCCGTGCGGATCCCCGTGATCGAAATGGTCGAGATCGGCGCCGGCGGCGGGTCGATCGCGCGGATCGACGCGATGGGGCGCATCCAGGTCGGTCCCCAGAGTGCCGGCTCGGAGCCCGGCCCGGCGAGCTACGGCCGCGGCGGCACCGAGGCGACGGTGACGGACTCGGATCTCGCGTTGGGCCGCATCGACCCGAGCAGGTTCGCAGGCGGCAAGATCGCCATCCATCCGGCGAAGGCGGACGAGGCGCTGGCTGCGGGAATCGCGAAGACGCTCGCCGGCGACACCCTGCAGGCGGCCTACGGCATCGCCGAGATCGTCGACGAGAACATGGCGAACGCCGCGCGTGTCCATGCGGTGGAACGCGGCATGACGATCGCGGATCGCACGCTCGTGGCCTTCGGCGGCGCCGCGCCGCTGCACGCGAGCAGGCTCGCCGAGAAGCTCGGCATCGCCCGGATCGTGGTGCCGGTCGACGCCGGCGTCGGGTCCGCGGTCGGGTTCCTCGCCGCGCAGGCGGCCTACGAACTGATCCGCTCCCGTTACATGCGTCTCGACCTGTTCGATGCCGGCGAGGCGAATGCACTGCTGGCCGAGATGTCAGGGCAGGCTCGCGACTACGCAAAGGCCGCGGCCGGCGATCGCCCGCTGGTGGAGAATCGCACGGCCTTCATGCGCTACGGCGGCCAGGGTCACGAGATCGCGGTTCCCCTGCCGGCGCGCGCGCTCACGCAGCAGGACGTCGAGGGATTGCGCGAGACATTCGAGGCGGAGTATCGCGCCCTGTTCCATCGCCACATCCCCCACGCGCTGATCGAGATCATGAGCTGGGTGGTGGTGGCGACGACGCAGGATAGCGCCGCCCCCCGCCTTGCGCAAGCGCCGGCCGGCAAGGCACCCCGTCCGTCGGGCCGGCGCCGTGTGTTCGACACGCGCCTCGCCAAGTCGATCGACGCCGACGTCTACGAACGCACGGCGCTCCCCGTCGGCGTCCGGCTCGCCGGGCCGTGCATGATCGTCGAGGACGGAACCTGCACCTACGTCTCGCCCACCTTCGACGTTCACGTCGATGCGGGACGCGCCCTTGTTCTCGAACGCAAGTCTTGAGGCACCCGAGATGGCCGAACGCACGCTCAGCGAAATCGAGATCCAGATCCTGTGGAACCGGCTCATTGCGGTCGTGGAGGAGCAGGCGCAAGCGCTGCTGCGCACCGCATTCTCGCCGATCGTCCGCGAGGCTGGCGATCTCTCGGCAGGCATTTTCGATCGCAAGGGCCGCATGCTCGCGCAGGCCGTGACCGGCACGCCGGGACACGTGAACTCGATGGCCGAGAGCGTGCGCCACTTCATCGCGCACTTCGGCTTGGATGCGATGCGGCCCGGCGACGCCTACATCACCAACGATCCCTGGATGGGAACCGGTCACCTCAACGACTTCGTGATCACCACGCCGTGCTTCCACAAGGGACAGCTCGTCGGGCTCTTCTCGTGCACTTCGCACCTCATGGACATCGGCGGAATAGGCTTCGGGCCCGACGGCACGGACGTGTTCATGGAAGGGCTCTACATCCCCTTCCTGAAGCTACTCGAGGGCGGGAAGATCAACGAGACGCTGGTCGCGATGATCCGCGCCAACACGCGCCTGCCGATCGACACGGTCGGCGATACCTATTCTCTGGCGGCCTGCAACGACGTCGGGTGCGCGCGCCTCGTCGAGATGATGACCGAATTCGATCTCGACACGCTCGATCAGCTCGCCGATGCCGTCTGCACGCGCAGCGAGAGGGCGGTGCTCGACGAGGTGGCCAAGTTGCCCAAGGGCACCTGGTCGAACTCGATGACGACGGACGGCTATGACGCGCCGATCACGCTGCGGGCGTCGGTGACGGTCGCCGAGCGCGGCATTCACGTCGATTTCACGGGAACCGATGGCCAGGTTCGGCGCGGGATCAATGTGCCGCTGGCCTATACGACGGCCTATTCCGTATTCGGTCTGGGCTGCATCGTGGCCTCGAAGATCCCGAACAACGCGGGGTCATTGGCCCCGCTCACGGTGTCCGCGCCGCCGCGCTCGATCGTCAACGCGGAGAAGCCCGCGCCGGTGTGCTCGCGTCACGTCATCGGCCAGATGCTGCCCGACGTGATCTTCGGCTGCCTGCGACAGGCGATCCCGGACCGCGTGCCGGCGGAGGGGACGAGCTGCCTGTGGAACCTCAATGTGCGCGGCGCGGTCAAGGGCGGGGAGGGCGGCAACTACGGCTTCACCATGGCCGTCACCTCGAACGGCGGGACCGGCGCTCGGCCCGGCCTCGATGGCCTGTCGGCGACGGCATACCCCTCCGGCGTGAAGGGAACGCCGGTCGAGATCGCGGAAAGCATCACGCCGCTGATCTTCTGGCGCAAGGAGCTGCGGCCGGGATCGGGCGGCAAGGGGCGAACCCGCGGTGGGCTCGGCCAGATCATCGAGATCGAGAGCGGCATCGGCGAGCCGTTCGAGCTTCTGGCGGCGTTCGATCGGATCGAGCATCCTCCCCGCGGCCGTGACGGCGGCAGCGACGGTGCCCCGGGAGTGGTCGAGATCAAGGGCAAGCACCGTCTGAAGGGCAAGGGCGCGCAGGCCGTGGCTCCCGGCGAGCGGCTGGTCGTGATGACGCCCGGTGGCGGCGGCATCGGCAATCCGGCCGAGCGTGATCCAGAGCGCCGGCGCGAGGACGAGATCGAGGGGCGGGTGTAGCGCGGCGATGCTGCACTGCACCAAGGCGATCAGGGAACGATCGCCTGTTTTTCCGGCATCCCGCCCAATGTGCGGGTCTTGCATCGCAAGCCGTGGCAAGCGACGTTGCATCGAAGCGAACACCTGGAGGAAACCAAAATGCTGACCCGACGTTCCATGCTCGCCGTCTCGGCCCTGGCGGCCGCAATGTCGTTGGCGGGGCCGGCGCTCGCGCAGACCAAGTGGGACCTCTCGACGGTCTGGCCCGACGGCAACTTCCACACCAAGAATGCCGTGCGCTTCGCCGAGGAAGTGAAGAAGGCGACGAACGGCGCGCTTGAAATCACCGTCAAGGCGGGCGGCCAGTTGGGCTTCAAGGGACCTGAGCACCTGCGCGCCGTGCGCGACGGTCTCGTGCCCATGGCCGATATCCTCAACATTCAGCAGATCGGCGACGAACCGCTGCTCGGCACCGAAGGCGTCCCGTTCCTGGCAGGCTCGGCCGACGAGCTGAAGGTGCTGCACAAGTACCTGCGGCCCGAATACGAGAAGGTCGCGGCGAAGAACAACCAGAAGATCCTCTACATGGTGCCCTGGCCGACGCAGTACCTGCACCTGAAGGTGAAGGTCGACACGCTCGACGGTCTCAAGGGCATCAAGATCCGCGTGCCCGACAAGGGCGCGTCCGACATGTTGAACGCCGTCGGCATGAGCCCGGTGCTGATCCCGTGGGGCGAGACCATCGCGGCGCTGGCCTCCGGCGCGGTCGCCGGCGTCTCGACGTCGTCGGTCTCGGGCGTAGACGGCAAGTTCTGGGAGTTCCTCAAGTACTTCTACGCCACCAACCACGTCTGGTCCTCCCAGATCGTGACCGTGAATCTCGATGCCTGGAAGAAGCTGTCCGCGGATCAGCAGAAGGCCGTGGAGGACGTCGCCAAGCGCCTCGAGCCGGACTTCTGGGCGACCTCGATCCAGGCCGACACCGACAGCTCCAACCGGCTGAAGGCGCAGGGCATGGAGCTGGTGCCGATCCCGCCGCAGATGATGGCCGATTTCCGCGCCAAGACCGCCGGCATTCTCGACGAGTTCATGAAGCGGGTTCCCGCCGCCGCAGCGCCGATCAAGGCCTATCTCACCGAGATGAAGCGCTGATGCAGCCCGCCGGCTTCGCCGTGCATACGCGGACCTCGCCCGCCACCCGCGGGTGGGAACCGCTGTATGCTTCGACCGAGACCGGCGTGTATCGTCTCGCAATCCAGGTCGCGCAAGAGCACTGCAATTCGCGCGGCATGTTGCACGGCGGGGTCATCGCGACGCTCGCCGACAACTCCTGCGGTCTCTCGCTCAGTCTCGCGATCGGCGGCAGCCCGCAGGGCATCGTCACGACCTCGCTCGCGGTCGATTACATCGGCGCCGCCAGGATCGGCCAGTGGCTGGTGGTGACGCCGCGTGTCGTGAAAGCCGGCAAGTCGTCCGGTGTCGTCGACGCGATCGTCAGCGCGGACGATGACATCGTTGCGCGCGCCAACGCGAGTTTCAGGATACTTGGTTGAATGGGGCAGAGTGGGGAAAACGTGCCGGCACCATCGACCGGATCGCTCAACAAGGCAGCGCCGGGGCCGCTGCGCGCGGTGCTCGACGGCCTCGATGCCATCTCACGGCTCGACGGATGGCTCGGCGCCCTGTGCCTGCTGCTGTTGACCATGCTGATGCTGGCCGAGGTCGTCGTCCGCGCGCTCTCGGGCATCATCCCGTGGATCCCGGCGAGCATTCCCGTGGCGTGGGAGTGGAGCTCCTACCTCATGGCCGCGACCTTCACGTTCGGCGCAGCCATGACGCTGCGCGCAGGCGGCCACATCCGCGTGTCGCTGCTGCTCGGCCGGGCGTCGCCGGGCGTCGTACGGGTGCTGGAGGTGTTCGCGGCGCTCGTCGGCTTCCTGTTCGTGGCCTTCCTGTCGTACGCGATGTTCAACTTCACGTACGGGTCGTTCGTCCGCGGGCAAACCTCGGTCACGAGCGCGACGCCGGTCTGGATTCCTCAGGCTGTGGTGACGTTCGGCATCGCCCTGCTCGCCTCCCAGCTGTTCGCGCGCCTGCTGCAGGCATTGCTGGGTCTGCCGACGGAAAATCACAGCATGAAGGCGGCGGCGAGCGTCGAATGACGTCGCGGCGACAACACTAGGGGGCAACTGAGATGGTCGCCGTCGTCGGGACGATGTTCGCTGTGCTGTTCACACTGCTCTCGGCAGGCGTGTGGATCGGCTTGACGCTGGCTGTGACGGCGACCGTCCTGCTCGCACTGTTCCGCTCCATACCGCTCGACAAGCTGCTCGCGCAGTACACCTGGAACATCCTGACCACGCAGGAGCTGCTCGCGCTTCCCCTTTTCATCGTGATGGGCGAACTGCTTTTCAGGACGCACCTCTCCCGCTCGCTGTTTTCGGGGCTGGCCCCGTGGGCCGGTCTGCTGCCCGGCCGCTTGCTGCACGTCAACGTGCTGGGCTGCTCGATCTTCGCAGCCATCTCCGGATCGTCGGCGGCGACGACGCAGGTCGTCGGGCGCATGGCGCTCGCCGAGCTGTTGAAACGCGGCTACTCGAAGGACATCGCGATCGGCTCGCTCGCGGGCGCCGGCACGCTCGGCTTCCTCATACCGCCGTCGAACATCATGATCATCTACGGCGTCCTGGGCGACGTCTCGATCCTGAAGCTGTTCTCCGCCGGGCTGATCCCCGGGCTGCTGCTGGCGGGCTGCTTCATGCTCTGGATCATGATCCACACGGCCTTGAGGCCGTCGATGGTGCCGGCATCCGAGCGGGCGCTCGACGCCATGAGCTGGCGCGACCGCTTTGCGGCGCTGAGGTCTCTGGCGCCGGCGCTGTTCCTGATCGTCTGCGTCCTCGGTTCCATGTACGGCGGGCTCGCGACACCTTCGGAGGCGGCGGCGGTCGGTGTGCTGGGCGCCATCGTCGTCACCGCGGTCCAAGGGACCCTGACCCTGAATGGCCTCAGGGACATCGCCATGGGCTCGGTGCTGACCTGCTCCATGATCGCGCTCATCCTGCTCGGTGCTTCCGTTCTCGGAAACGCCGCCGCGTTCCTCGGCATCCCGAAAGCCATCGCCGACTGGGTCTTGAGTTTCGGGCTCTCGCCGTTCGGTCTCATGCTGGCGTTGATCGCCTTCTATCTCGTGCTCGGTTGCTTCCTCGACGGCTTCTCGATGATCGTGATGACGCTGCCGATCGTCATGCCGATCGTGAAGGCGGCGGGTTTCGATCCGATCTGGTTCGGCGTCTTCCTCGTCCTCGTGGTGGAGATGGCGCAGATCACGCCTCCGGTCGGCTTCAACCTGTTCATCATCCAGGGACTGACCGACGACAGCCTGAGCTACATAGCCAAGGTGACGCTCCCCTATCTGGTGATCATGATCCTGTTCACGATCCTTCTGATCGCGGTGCCGCAGATCGCACTGTGGCTGCCGAACGCGCTGAGCGGCTGAGACTGACGCATGACGATCGCCGCTGCCTCACCGGTGAAGTTCCTCGACGCGGGCGATGCCGCGATCGTGGTCGAGTTCGGCCGCGAGATCGATCCCTCGCTCAACGCCGCCGTGCTCGCGCTCGACGCCGCGATCGGCGCGGCGGCCATCCCGGGTGTGGTGGAGACGGTGCCGACCTATCGCGCGTTGATGGTGCAGCTCGATCCCCTCGTGATCGATCGCGCGGCCTTCGTGGAGCGCGTGCGCATGATGATCGCCAAGCTCGACGTCAGGGGGATCGCCGGCCGGCGCTGGCGGGTGCCGGTGGTCTACGGCGGCGAATTCGGCATCGATCTCGAAGACGTCGCGCGCAAGCACGAGATCACGCCGCAAGAGGTGATCCGCAGGCACTCCGCGCCGGTCTACAGGGTCTACATGATCGGCTTCATGCCGGGGTTCACGTATCTGGGCGGGCTCGACATGAGCATCGCGACGCCCCGCCGCCTGGACCCCAGACCCAAGACCCCGCGCGGGACGATCTCGATCGGCGGCATCCAGGCGCTCATCGCCAATCAGGAGATGCCGTCGGGCTGGCACCTGCTCGGTCGCACGCCCGTGCGCGCGTTCCTCGCCGGGCGCGAACCGGCGGTGCTGTTCGCGCCGGGCGATGAAGTCGTATTCGAGCCGATCGAGACGCGGCACTGGGAAGCCCTCGACCGCGCCGGAGAGAAGGGCGAGATCATTGCCGAGGTGGTACCGGCATGAGCGCACTCCTCGTCAGGTCGTGTGGTCCCGGCGCGTCGATCCAGGACCGCGGCCGCTTCGGCTGGCAGCGCTACGGCATCGGACCGGCCGGCGCCATGGATCCGCTGTCGTCGGCATTCGCGAATGCGCTCGCCGGCAATCCGGGTGATGCGGCGGTGATCGAACTCGCGGTCGCGGGAGCGAAGTTCGAGGCCCAGGGCGGCCCGATGCGGATCGCCGTCGTGGGGGCGGCGCAGGACGTCGCCGTGGGCGGCCGGAAGGTTCCGCCGCTCACCACGGCCACGGCGCACGAGGGGGAGCTGATCGAGATCGGTCCGGCGCGCGCCGGCCTGTTCTCCTATCTGGCCGTCCTGGGCGGTATCGATACGCCGCCGCAGCTGGGCTCGAGGGCCTTGCACATGCGCGCGGGCCTCGGCGGGCTCGGCGGCAATGCGCTCTCGCCGGGCGCGCGCGTGCCGGCAGGCGGCGTCGCACCCAGAGGAGCGGAACGCTCGCTGCCGAGGCCGCTCTCTCATGCGGCTGGCGCCATCCGGGTCGTGCTGGGTCCGCAGGACGACTACTTCACAAAGTCGGCGATCGACACGCTCGCCAGCGCCACATACACCGTCACGCCGCAGGCCGATCGCATGGGCATCCGGCTCGCCGGACCGCGGCTGGAGCACAGCGCGCTGGGATACAACATCGTCTCTGACGGCATCGCGACGGGCTCTATTCAGGTTCCTGGAGCTGGAGAGCCTCTGATCCTGCTGGCCGACAGGCAGACCACCGGCGGTTATCCGAAGATCGCCACCGTGATCACGGCGGACCTCCCGCGCCTGGCCCAGTCGCCTCCGGGCACAGGCCTGCGGTTCCAGATCGTCGGCGTCGAGCAGGCGATCGCAATTCTGCGCGCACAGCGCCTCGCGCTGGAGGCCGCGATCGTGAGCATCACGGAGGCAGGGTCGGCCGAGCTGTCGAGCGATCGGCTGCTGGGGCTCAACCTGTTGAGCGGGTGGGTAGACGCGAAGGAATAGCCCTGGAGCCGACGAGGCGGCCTGTTGCCTTTCGCGTCACCCGGTTGCAGGACTGAATCACGTTTAGCGCAGCAGGCCGTCGAGAATGAAACCCTGGTGCGGCTTCGGCGTCGCCCCGGCGGGCTTGCCCTGGCCACTGTCGGCCTGCGCCGTCTGTGAGGATGCGGAGCCGACGGCCGCCGACGGCGCGTCGAGCGCGCCCTTCTTGCCGCACCCGGTCAGCGCGAGTCCCATGACCAGGGCTGCGGCGACGGCCAGCGATGTGCGCGGCTGAGGGATCATGTACCAACTCGTTTGACGGCCGTCCGGGCCATTGCCCGCCAGCCAAGCCCTTACTTAGCCCGTCCTCCCGGCCTTTTCCAGCCGCTTCAACCAGGCCCGGGCCATTTTGCGCACGTTCTGTGGCGCGGTTCCCCCATCCGACGTCCGGCTACGCACCGAGCTGTCGACGTCCAGGACGCCGAAAACCGCCTTCGTTATGCGCTTGTCGACGCCCTGCATGATCTCCAGCGGCAGGGCCTCGAGCGGCACGCCGCGTTGCTCGGCGGCCTTGACGATCGAGCCGGTCACGTGATGGGCATCGCGGAACGGCATCTTGAGCTCGCGCACCAGCCAGTCGGCCAGGTCGGTCGCGGTCGAGTATCCACGGCCGGCGGCGGCCCGCATCGCGGCGGGCACCGGCTGGAGATCGTCGATCATGCCGGCCATGGCGGCGGTCGCGACCAGGAAGTTCCTGATGGCGTCGAAGGTCATTTCCTTGTCTTCCTGCATGTCCTTCGAATAGGTCAGCGGCAGGCCCTTCATCACCATGAGGAGCGCGTTGAAGGCTCCCGCGATCCGGCCGACCTTGGCGCGGCACAGCTCGGCGGCGTCCGGGTTGCGCTTCTGCGGCATGATCGAAGAGCCGGTGGTCCAGCGGTCGGACAGCTTCACGAATCCGAACTGGGGCGTCATCCAGATGACGATCTCTTCCGAAAGCCGCGACAGGTGCATTGCAGCGAGGCTCATGGCCGCCAGCGTCTCGAGCGCGAAGTCGCGGTCGGCGACGCTGTCGAGCGAATTGGCAGTCGGCCGGTCGAAGCCGAGCGCTGCCGCCGTCATCTTGCGGTCGATCGGAAACGAGGTGCCGGCGAGCGCGGCGGCGCCGAGCGGACACTCGTTCATGCGCCGGCGCGCGTCCTGGAACCGGCTGCGATCGCGGCCGAGCATCTCCACGTACGCCAGCAGGTGATGGCCGAAGGTGACGGGCTGGGCCGGTTGCAGGTGCGTGAATCCCGGCATGACCAGGTCGAAATGGGCCTCGGCCTTCGTCGCCAGCGAGCGCATGAGCCCGGCGATCGCCGCGTCCGCCGCGTCGACGGCATCGCGGACGTACATGCGGAAATCGAGCGCAACCTGATCGTTGCGCGAGCGTGCGGTGTGCAGCCGACCCGCGGCCGGCCCGATGAGTTCGCTGAGCCGGCTCTCCACGTTCATGTGGATGTCTTCAAGATCCGTGCGGAAGACGAAGTCGCCGCGCTCGATCTCGGCCAGGATCTGATCGAGACCTTTCACGATCTCGCGACAATCGGACTTGGTGATGATGCCCTGCTCGGCGAGCATGGTAGCATGGGCCTTCGAGCCGCGGATGTCCTGGGGCGCCATCGCCTTGTCGAAGCCGATCGAGGCGTTGATCTCGACCATGAGGGCGGCGTTCGAGACCTCGAAACGGCCGCCCCAGATTTTGTTCGACGCGTCGTCGGCGGCAGACATGGAGACCTCCAGGGAGGGGATGGGTGAATGACGGGCGATGACCTCGGGAGCAAGCAGGCGAACCAGCGCAGACTGGTGATGCTGAGTGCCGTCGCGGCTCTGGTCGGGACCGTGGGGGTATACGTGAGCGGGCGCGGTCCCTTCAATGCCCAAGACCTGGTAAAAACCCAGGTGGGAGCGCCGGGCCCCGCCCCCAACACCGGCCAGATGGCTGCCTTCGTGGTCCGGCAGGCGCCGGTCGAGGTACCTGCCCACCGCTTCCTGGATGCCGCCGGGGCGGAACGGTCGCTCGCGGATTGGCGAGGGCGGGTGGTGCTGCTCAACCTCTGGGCGACTTGGTGCGCCCCCTGCCTAAAGGAAATGCCGGATCTCGACCGTCTCCAGGCAGAACTCGGTTCGGCCGATTTCGAGGTCGTCGCGGTCAGCGTCGATCGGGCGGGCGCGGCCGCCTCGCAGAAATTTCTCGAAAAGACCGGCGTCAAGCAGCTCAAGCTCTACGCTGACCCCTCGGCCCGGCTGGCCACGACCGTCGGCGCCGTCGGGCTCCCGGCAACCCTCCTGATCGGCAGGGACGGCCGCGAGATCGGACGTCTCCTGGGTCCGGCCGACTGGGGCGGGGAGGATGCCAAGCGGCTGGTGGGATGGGCGTTGCGTCGACCCTGACGGAGTTGCGGAGGCTGGGAACAGCCGGTGTTGCACGAATCCGTCGGTCTGCGTCTCTCATATCCTGGTGATTTCCCAATCCCAGAGTGTCTGTTAGTGTCGGCGGCCGAACGTCACGGGGGCCGGCCGAGCAGGTCGGGGTGAGCGGCGCGATCGGCCCAGGCGCCGATTGTGGTTGGCGCGAAAGGCTACAGAATGGGACTCTCGTTTGGATCGCTGGGGCGGTTTGGGGCCGCAGCCGGCGTGATCGTGGCGGTCGGTTTCGGCGCCGCGCATTTCGGGCTGTTGCAGGCCCAGCAGACGCCGCCGGCCACCACTGCTCCGCAGCAGAAAGGAACGCCTGGCCAGTCGGCCGCGCCCGCGGCCGGGCAGCCGGCGCCGCCGGCCGTAACCGTTTCCAAGCCGTTGCAGCGCAAGATCGTCGAGTGGGACGAGTACACGGGCCGCTTCGACGCGGTCGAGAGCGTCGACATTCGCGCGCGCGTGTCGGGTTATCTCGTCGAAGTCCATTTCAAGGACGGTCAGCGAGTCAACCGCGGCGATCTTCTCTACACTATCGATGCGCGTCCTTTCGAACGTGCGGTGGAGCAGGCGAAAGCAGAGCTGGCGCAGGCGCAGACCAAGAGCGAGAACGCGACGCTCGACGTCGAGCGTGGCAAGCCGCTGGTCGATCGCAAGATCATGTCGGAGAAGGTTTTCGACGATCGCGCGAATGCGCTGCGCGAGGCCCAGGCCCTCGTCAGGGTCGCCGAGGCCAAGCTCAAGACGGCGGAACTCGACCTGATCTTCACGAAGATCACCGCGCCGCTGTCGGGCCGCATCTCGCGCTCGACGATGTCGCCGGGGTCCTGGGTGTCGGCAGGTGCGGCCTCGAACGCGGCGCTGCTGACCTCGATCGTCAGCGAGGCTCCGATCCACATCTACTTCGATATCCCGGAGAACAACTGGATCAAGTATCGCCGCATGATCGAGAGCGGCCAGAAGGAAGGCGCAGCGCAGCTTGGGTCCATGGTCGAGATCGCGCTCCCCGACGAGAAGGGCTTCCCGCACAAGGGCAAGGTCGACTTCGTCGACAACCGCCTGGATCAGGCGACTGGAACCATGCGCGGTCGCGCGATCGTGGAGAATCCGACGGGGACGTTCTCGCCGGGCATGTTCGCGCGCGTCCGCGTGCAGGGCTCCCCCGAGTACGATGCGCTGCTGTTGCCCGACGAGGCCGTAGGGATCGATCAAACGAACCGCTTCGTCTACACGGTGAATAGCGAAGGCGTGGTCTCGCGCAAGCCCATCACCATGGGGCCGTCGGTCGACGGGCTGCGCGTCGTGCGCACCGGACTGGCATCCGAAGATGTGGTGATCATCAAGGGGCTCCAGCGGGCACGCCCGGGCAACAAGGTTGCGCCGAAGCAGGAGCAGATCAGGCTGTCGGAGGCCGCGCCGCCGGGACCGCGCGTCTCCGCCAGACCGTGAAGACATGAGGGCCGCGCATCCGCCGCGGCCTTTCGTTTGACCAAGGCCGATCCCGCGATCGGCAGCCAGAGCCGGATATGCCGTCATGAACTTCAGTCACTTCTTCATCTACCGGCCGATTTTCGCCGCCGTGATCTCGCTGTTCGTCACGATCATCGGCGCGATCGGCTACAACGGCCTCGCGGTCAATCAGTTGCCGGAGATCATTCCCCCGACCGTCGTGGTGTCGACGGCCTACCCCGGCGCGTCGGCACAGACCGTCGCCGACACCGTCGCAGCGCCGATCGAGCAGGAGATCAACGGCGTCGAGGGCATGATCTACATGTACTCGCAGTCGACCAACGACGGCTCGGTCTCCGTCGTGGTGACGTTCGAACTTGGAACCGACATCGATCGCGCGCAGGTGCTGGTCCAGAACCGCGCGCAGGCAGCCGAGCGCCGTCTTCCCGACGAGGTCCGCCGCAACGGCCTGCAGGTCCGCAAGCGCAATCCGGACCAGCTGCTGAACATCCACCTCCTGTCGCCCGACAACACCTACGATCAGGTCTACATCTCCAACTACGGCCTGTTGAACGTGCGCGACAAGCTGATGCGCATCGAAGGCGTCGGCGACGTCTCCATGTTCGGCGCACGCGAGTATTCCATGCGCATCTGGCTCGATCCGGAGCGGCTTGCGATGCGCAATCTGACCGCCGAGGAGGTTTTGGCGGCGCTGCGCAACCAGAACGTCCAGGTCGCGGGTGGTGCAGTGGGCGAGCCCCCAGTCGAGCAGCGCAACGCATTCCAGGTCCAGCTGCAGCTCAAGGGCCGGCTCCGCCAGCCCGAGGAGTTCAACGACATCATCGTCAAGATCGGCACCGACAACCGGGTCGTCCGCCTCAAGGACGTCGGCCGGGTCGAGCTCGGCGCGCTGAGCTATTCGGCCTCGGGCTACGCCGACAAGGTTCCAGCGAGCGTCCTCGTCGTGTTCCAGCAGGTCGGCTCCAACGCGGTCACGGCGACGGCGAACGTCAAGACTGCGATGGCCGAGATCGCCAAGTCGTTCCCGCCGGGTCTGGAGTACCGCATCACCTATAATCCGACCGAGTTCATCGAGGTCTCGATCCAGGAGCTCTACAAGTCGATCATCGAGGCAGTCGTGCTGGTCGTGATCGTGGTGTTGCTCTTCCTGCAGACCTGGCGGGCGACCGTCATCCCGGTCGTGGCGATCCCGATTTCGCTGATCGGCACGTTCGCGGTCATGCAGCTCGCCGGTTTTTCGCTCAACATGCTGACGCTTTTCGGCCTGGTGCTGGCGGTCGGTATCGTCGTCGACGACGCGATCGTCGTGGTCGAGAACGTGGAGCGCAAGCTTCGCGAGGGCTTGTCGCCGCTGAAGGCCGCGCTGGTCTCGATGGACGAGGTGGGTACCGCGCTGATCGCCATCGCGCTGGTGCTGTCCGCGGTCTTCATTCCGACCGCATTCGTCTCGGGCATCACCGGGCAGTTCTATCGGCAGTTCGCGATCACGGTGGCGACCGCGACGATCATCTCGATGTTCGTGTCGTTGACGCTGTCGCCCGCGCTCGCCGCCCTGCTGCTCAAGCCGCACGAAGAGCACCACACGCGGACGTTCATGGACATCCTCATGTGGCCGATCCACGCCTTTTTCCGCGTGTTCAACTGGCTGTTCGACAAGCTCGCGAACGGCTATGCCGCGCTCGTGCGAGGTCTGTCTGTGATCTGGCCCGTGATGCTGCTGTGCTATGCCGGCTTGATCGGATTCGCCATGTGGTTCATCCCGCAGATCCCGACAGGGTTCATCCCGAACATGGACCGCGGCATCGCGATCGTGTCGCTGCAGCTTCCCTCCGGCGCCTCGCTCTCGCGCACGGACGAGGTCGTCAGGCGAGCCAACGACATCATCCTGGGGACTCCGGGGGTGAAGTACACCAACGGCTTCTCCGGGCGTAACGGCGCGACCTTCACGAGCGCGTCCTATTTCGGTTCGTTCTTCGTCGTGCTGAAGCCGTTCGAGGAGCGAGCCAAGGAAGGGCTGGACGTGAACCGGGTCGCGCAGATGATCCGCCAGCGCCTCGGCGCGGTGCAGGAGGCGACCGCGCAGGTGTTCGTGCCCCCGCCAATACGCGGGCTCGGGTCCGCCGCCGGTTTCTCGCTGCGACTGCAGGACACCATCGGCATTCCGCCGACCGAGTTTGCCGGCATCGCGCAGACGCTCATCCAGGCCACTGTGCAGCATCCCCAGATGCAGTCGGCCTTCACGACCTTCGCCGCGACCACGCCACAGGTCTTCGTCGACGTCGACCGCGACAAGGCGCAGATGCTTCGCGTTCCCGTGGATCGCATCTTCGAGGCGCTTCGGGTCTACATGGGCTCGGCCTACGTCAACGACTTCAACATGTTCGGCAGGACCTACCGCGTCACCGCGCAGGCGTCCGGCGATTTTCGGATGGACCCCGAGAACGTCAACAAGATCCGCGTCCGCAACATCGACGGCAACATGGTCCCGCTGGGCTCGGTGGTTCGGTTCGTCGAGAACGCCGGTCCCGATCGCGTGCCGCGCTACAACCTCTTCCCGACGGTCGAGATCAACGGTCAGGCCAAGCCGGGCGTCTCGTCCGGCGAGGCATTGCGCATCATGGAGGACCTTGCCGCGCAGCACCTGCCTCAGGGCATCAAGTACGAATGGACCGATCTGTCCTACCAGGAGAAGAAGGTCGGCCGCACGGGCTACTACATCTTCGCGCTGGCCGTGCTGTTCGTATTCCTCGCGCTCGCGGCGCAGTACGAAAGCTGGTCGCTCCCGCTCGCGATCATGCTGATCGTGCCGATGTGCCTCCTGTCCGCGGCGCTCGGTGTCTGGCTGCACGGGCGGGACATCAACATCCTCACCCAGATCGGCTTCGTCGTACTCATAGGACTAGCGGCGAAGAACGCGATCCTGATCGTGGAGTTCGCGAAGCAGCTGGAGGAGCAGGGGCGGGACATCGTGACGGCCGCGGTCGAGGCTTCGCGGCAGCGCTTGCGTCCGATCCTCATGACCTCGCTGGCGTTCACGCTCGGCGTCATTCCCCTCTACGTCGCGACCGGGGCCGGCGCGGAGCTGCGCGTCGCGCTGGGAACGGCGGTATTCTGGGGTATGATCGGGGTGACGGTGTTCGGCCTGATCTTCACGCCGGTGTTCTACGTCGTCATCCGCAGGTTCGTGGGTACGAAGCTCAGCACGCCGGGCGAGCAGGGCTTGGCGGCTCAAGGCCCCTCCGGCGTGGCACCGACCCCGGCCGAGTAGGCGTGCCGCACGCGGCTTGATCCGAAACTTGCGCCGGTGGCGGTCCCGAGGGGCTGCCGCCGGGTTGCATTCCCCGGTCGGGCGGGTAAAGGCGAAGGTCTGCGTCGACGGACACGAGAGAACCTCCTGATGTTGCGAGTTACGGAGCTGCGGCTGCCGCTCGACCACGGGCCGGAAGCGCTTCAGGGCGCCCTGCTCGCGCGTCTGGGAGTGCGCGCCGACGAGGTATCGAGCGTCGTCGTCTTTCGCCGCGCCTGGGACGCCCGCAAGAGGTCGGCGATCCAGCTCGTCTACACACTCGACGTCGAAGTGAAAGGCGAGGCCGCCGTGCTGCGGCGGCTCGCCAAGGATCGCAACATCGGCCGCGCGCCGGACATGACCTATCGGCCGGTGGTGCAGTTGAGCGCGCCGCCCGCGCGCCGGCCCGTGGTGGTCGGGGCGGGGCCCTGTGGGCTGATGGCGACGCTGATCCTGGCCGAGGCGGGCCTGCGTCCCATCCTGCTCGAGCGCGGCAAGGTCGTGCGCGAACGCACGAAGGACACTTGGGGACTGTGGCGGCGTGGCGTGCTCGATCCCACCTCGAACGTGCAGTTCGGCGAGGGCGGCGCCGGCACATTCTCGGACGGCAAGCTCTACAGCCAGATCAGAGATCCCCGTCACCTGGGCCGCAAGGTTCTCACTGAGTTCGTGGAGGCCGGTGCTCCGGAGGAGATCCTCTACGTCGCGAAGCCTCACATCGGCACGTTCCGCCTCGTGACGATGGTCGAACATCTGCGCCAGAAGATCAGCGGCCTGGGTGGCGAGTATCGATTCGGCACGCAGGTGCTCGATGTGGAGATCGGGGAGGACGCGCGCGGCGCGCGGCAGCTGCATGCGCTCATTCTTGCGAACGGCGAGCGGCTGGAGACCGGCCACGTCGTCTTCGCGCCGGGGCACAGCGCGCGCGACACCTTCGAGATGCTGCACCGGCGCGGCGTGTTCATGGAGGCCAAGCCGTTCTCGATCGGGGTGCGCATCGAGCATCCCCAGTCGATGATCGACCGCTGCCGGTTCGGCGACAAAGCAGGGCATCCTCTGCTCGGCGCCGCCGACTACAAGCTCGTCCATCACGCTTCGAACGGACGTGGCGTCTACAGTTTCTGCATGTGCCCCGGCGGGACCGTGGTGGCGGCCACGTCCGAGCCCGAGCGTGTCGTGACCAACGGCATGAGCCAGTACTCGCGCAAGGAGCGCAACGCGAATGCGGGCATCGTCGTCGCGGTCTCGCCGGAGGACTATCCGGGAGGCCCACTGGCCGGCATCGAGTTCCAGCGCAAATGGGAATCACTCGCCTACCAGGCTGGCGGCGGCGGATATCGTGCTCCGGCGCAGCGGGTCGCGGATCTTCTGGCGGGCAGGCCGTCCACATCGCTCGGCGAGGTGATCCCGTCCTATCGTCCCGGCGTGACGCCGACCGATCTCGCCTTGTGCCTTCCCCCTTATGCCGTCGCCGCGATCCGCGAGGCGTTGCCCGCCTTCGAGCGCGACATCGTGGGTTTCTCCCGCGACGATGCGGTCATGACCGGTGTCGAGACGCGGACGTCATCGCCGTTGCGCATCCGTCGCGGGGAGGATTTCCAGAGCATCAACACGGCCGGCATCTATCCGGCCGGCGAGGGCGCCGGCTACGCCGGGGGCATCCTGTCGGCTGCGGTCGACGGGATCAGGGTCGCCGAAGCGGTCGCAGGGGCAATGGCCGGCGCCGATTGATCCGAGGTCTGCGCCGTCCCGGCATCGCCATGCGGAAATTGCGCCGGTCCGGCCCTTGCCACCGGTTCGTGCGGGGACGAAGAGTGTCGCTCGGGTCGAGCGAGCGCGGACATGCAGCAGCCTCAGGACGAAGTGCCCAAACAGCGCGATCCGATGCCGATCGCGGTCGTCTCGCTCGGCATCACCCAGATCATCTCCTGGGGCACGTCGCTCTATGCGCTGGGCGTTCTGGGCAAGCCGATCAGCGTGGAAACCGGCTGGAGTCCGACCGTCGTGTTCGGCGGCCTCACCGTCGGGCTTCTCGTATCGAGCGTCGTTTCCACCAGCATAGGCCGCACGATCGACGCGCGCGGGGCGCGGGCCGTGATGACCCTCGGCACGCTGCTGATGGTCGTCTTTCTCTTCATGTTGTCCCTGGTCACCAGCCCCGGCGCGTATCTCGCGGTGTGGGCCCTGCTCGGGCTCGCGATGCGCATGACGCTTTATGATGCGGCGTTCGCGGCGCTTGCGCAGGTCACGCCGACGCGGGCGCGGCGCGCCATCTCCTATCTCACGCTGTTCGGCGGCGTGGCCTCCACCACGTTCTGGATGATCGGACACTGGCTCGAGGTCGCCTACGGCTGGCGCGCGACGCTGCAGATCTTCGCGCTGATCAATTTCCTGTTCTGCACGCCGCTCCATTGGTGGGGCCTTGCCCGCCGCGAGGCCGTGAGTGCGCAATCCTCGCAGAGCGCCGCGGCGCCGGGTGGCTCCAGCGACGGTCCATTGCTCGAAGGCCGCGCCAAGTTCGTGGCCATGCTGCTGTTCGGCTGGGTCATGGCCGCGTCCGCGTTCGTCTACGGTGCGATGGCGGCTCACCTCGTGACCGCGATCGCCGCGACCGGCCTCGGTCTCGGCGCGGCCGTGACGCTCGCTTCGCTCAAGGGCGTGGCGCAGACCGGGGCGCGCTCTCTCGACATCGTGTTCGGCAAGAACCTCCATCCGGTCAATCTCGGTCGTCTCACGCTGGCGGCCCTGCCGGTGGCGTTCCTGATCCTGTTCGCAGGCGACGCGAGCTTCGCCACGGCGCTTGCCTTCACGATCCTCTTCGGCGCCGCCAACGGCCTTTCGACGATCGTGCGCGGAGCCGTACCGTTGGCGCTTTTCGGAACTCGCGGCTATGGCGAGATCCTCGGCATCCTGGCGACGCCGTATCTGGTGCTCAACGCCATCGCCCCCGTTGGCTTCAGCATGTTCACGGAGAGCTTCGGCGTCGCGGCCGGCAACGCGCTGCTGGCGGCGGTCGGTGCCCTTTCCTGGGTCTCGATGGAGATCATGGCGCGCTGGTATCGCGGCCAACGCGCACGATCGCAGGCGTGATGTCGCCGCGTCTGCGATCGCGGCGTTAATCATCGCGCACGGGCAATGTGGATAAATACAATCTTTGCGTGTATTTCTGGAAAACCTCGACCGGCCGGGACTTTCTAGAGCGTCCTTGGAAGGGGTCGGGGGGCTCGCGGAACCGGTCGGGTGATGGTCCCAT
Source organism: uncultured Hyphomicrobiaceae bacterium (assembly GCA_964389095.1). Classification (GTDB taxonomy): domain Bacteria; phylum Pseudomonadota; class Alphaproteobacteria; order Rhizobiales; family Hyphomicrobiaceae; genus JABFRJ01. The sequence goes on along the minus strand of CAYMEB010000048.1, from coordinate 465 downwards.
GGACGTCCGACCCTGGACGGGCGTCACGCCGGGTGCGACGCCCCGGGTGGAGCGCTCTGGCGCTCCGGCTGCACAGGCAGCACGACCCGCTCCAGACCAAACCGCAGCCGGCGGATCGGCGTGAGCCGCATCTCCCTCATCACTTCGCGGCTGACGACGATCCGCCGACCCGGCCACTCTTCGTTGCGCATGGCGCACTGGATGGCGCATGGCGACTCCCCTGCGGGGAGCCGGCCGCCATGCGCGTTGGATGGCACATGGCGTTTCTCCAACGGGGAGCAGCCCGCCATGTGCATTGGGTGTGGGCGTTCGTCACTTCATCGTCGGAATGACGAACTCCGCGCCGTCCTTCATGCCGGACGGCCAGCGCGATGTGACGGTCTTGGTCTTCGAGTAGAAGCGGATCGCGTCGGGGCCGTGCTGGTTGAGATCGCCGAACGCCGAGCGCTTCCAGCCGCCGAAGGT
>CAYMEB010000047.1:0-24854 GCA_964389095.1 uncultured Hyphomicrobiaceae bacterium | reverse complement strand
GCTGCGTTTCGGGGTTGATGCGGATGATCTGCACCTTGATGTTCTGGCCGACCTCGACGATCTCGCTGGGATGGTTGACCCGGCGCCAGGCCATGTCGGTGACGTGGAGCAGGCCGTCGATGCCACCGAGATCGACGAACGCGCCGTAGTCGGTGATGTTCTTGACGTGCCCGTCGATGACCTGGCCCTCGGCGAGGCGCGAGACGATCTCGGAACGCTGCTCGGCGCGGGTTGCTTCCATGATCTCGCGGCGCGAGACGACGATGTTGCCGCGACGGCGATCCATCTTGAGGATCTTGAACGGCTGCTTGGTGTGCATCAGCGGGCCGATGTCGCGCATCGGACGGACATCGACCTGGCTGCCCGGAAGGAAGGCCACCGCGCCGTCGAGGTCGACGGTGAAGCCGCCCTTGACCTTGTTGAATATGACGCCCTCGACCGGCTCTTGCTTGTTGAAGTTCTCCTCGAGCCGGACCCAGCTCTCTTCGCGCCGCGCCTTATCGCGACTGAGAACCGCCTCGCCGAGCGCGTTCTCGACGCGCTCCAGATAGACCTCGACCGTATCGCCGATCTTGAGCTCACCCGGCTTGCCGCCGATTCCGAACTCCTTCAGCGGAACCCGACCTTCCATCTTCATGCCGACGTCGATGACCGCGAGGTCCTTCTCGATGCCGACGACGCGGCCCTTGACGACGCTGCCCTCGTAGACGTCTTCGTTCTGGAAGCTCTCGTTCAGCATCGCGGCGAAATCGTCGCGCGACGGGTTGAGTTCGCGGTTGGCAGTGGACATCGGGTACCTGAAGCTCCTTGCGCGGCGCACGGCCACGGGGTTGGGATGATCACGGGATCGGTTGGATGCGGACCTGAGCGGTCATGCGCCGGCCGGGCTACCCGAGGGTACCCATGCCAGCGGCCAATGCCGGGCCAGTCCGGATATCGGTGGTCTGCCGGGCGGGCATGGAGCCCTGCCAGCGGGATTTGGCCGAACCCGCGCCTTCAGGCTCGGGAACGACCATGCTGGCCGATCTTCCTCTGGATCAATCCGACGGCAGCGTCGAACGCCTGCTCTATATCCAAATTGGTGGTATTGAGCAACAGTGCGTCTTCGGCGGGCCGCATCGGCGCCGAATCGCGGCTCGAATCCCGCTCGTCCCGCCTCCGGATGACCTGAAGAACCCCTTCGAAGGTCACCGGTTCACCCCGGCCGGCCAGCTCGGCATAGCGGCGCCGGGCGCGCACCTCGGTATCGGCAGTTACGAAAATCTTAACGTCGGCGTCAGGCAGAACGACCGTCCCGATATCGCGCCCGTCGAGCACCGCACCGGGCTCCTGGCGGGCGAAATCACGCTGAAACTCGAGCAGCGCCGCCCGCACCTGAGGAATGCTCGCGACTATGGAGGCCGCGTCGCCCACGCCGGGATCGCGCAATCCGGGGTCGGACAGGCTCGCGGCGTCGAGCGATCGTGCAGCCGCGGCCGCAACAACGGGATCGTCGAGGCGTCCACCGGTCCGGCGTACGTCCCGGGCCACCGCGCGGTACAGCGCGCCGGTGTCCAGATATGACAGGTTGAAATGGGCGGCGATCTTGCGGGCCAGCGTCCCCTTGCCCGAGGCGGCCGGGCCGTCGATGGCGATGATCATCGCTTCCCGGCGCCAGGCGCGCCGCCCCACTGTCTGCGGGCGATCTGCCCGACTTCACGGTTTTCGCTGCGGGTTCCGCCGACGCGTCAGTGACTGGCGCGCGAGAACAGCGTCGAGGCGATCAACCCGGCCGCAACGGCCATCATCACGGTGACGACGCCGTACCAGAAGGGCTTGTGGATGGCAAACTCGTGAATGATGCGCTCCAAGCCCTCGCGTTCGAGGTTGAGGCGCACGGTGTACTGGCTCAGCAACTTCTCGTGCTTGAATAGATAAACGCGCGTGTCGAAGGGGCCGACTGACACGTTGGCCGGCAGCGCGATCGTTGCGCGGAACAGGCTGCGGCCGATGAAGGCCACCCCATACGGCTCGGCGACATAGAGCCCTTCCTTGCGCTTGAGCCGCACCAGGGCTTCGCGGAACTCCTTCTGCTCAGCGGGGGCCAGGCGGGCGCGGTGATCCCCCACCGGGTTCATGCGCACATGATCGAAACCGATCTCGTAACCGATCATCGTCGCTTCCGAGGCGATCTCGTCGAGCGGTCTCGTGGAGCCGATCGCGTAATAGCTCGGCACGCCGTCGAAGGTGGCGCTGGTAGTGTTCATCCAGATACCGCCGACACGCGACTTGCGCCGCAGCGAGATCTTGCTCGGAACGCCTTCGATCACGACGACGACATCGTACAGCCCGGATTCCGCACTCGGCTGCTTTGAATTGTCGACGGCCCCGAACACGACGATCTCGGTGCCCGTGAAACTGGACGTCACAGCCACATTGCGGGTCGAAACGTCGGCCTGCACACTCTCGGCATTGGGATCCGCGGGTGCCGCGGTGGCGGCCTGGGTCGTCGCGGGGGCCGTCGCAGGAGGCTGGGGCGGCTGAACCGGCACCTGCCGGCCACGCCGCGACTGGGAGAACGCACTGTCGGATTCGGCCACCAGGACGAGGCCGAGCACGAGGGCACCCACGAGCAGCGATGCGGCAACCCAGGTACGTTTGCGTGCCGACAGCATTCAGTGTCCCGCCAATCCGATCGAAAACAACTCCGCGGGGGTCGCGATCAGTCCCCACGCCATGCGCACGCAGACGGCCAGCACGAGCGCGGCAAGAAGGAAGCGGAACTGCTCACCTCGCAGCTTGGTGCCTGCTGCCGCACCGAACTGCGCCCCGACCACGCCGCCGACCATCAACAGCAACGCCAGGACGACATCGACGGTCTGGTTGAACGTGGCGTGCAGCAACGCGGTCGCAGCCGTCACGAACATGATCTGGAACAGCGAGGTGCCGGCGACGACGTTCGTGGGTACGCGCAGGAGGTAGATCAGCGCCGGTACCATGATGAAGCCGCCGCCGACGCCCATGATCGCGGCCAGCAGGCCGACGAAGGCGCCGATCAGAACGGGCGGGATCGCCGAGATGTAGAGCTTGGAACGGTTGAACCGCATCTTGAAGGGCAGGCCGTGGATCCAGCTGTGCTGGCCGGACCGCTTTGCCGAGGCCTTCTGGCCTGCACGGACCTTGCGCCAGGCATTGGCGCTCTCGATGGCCATCAAACCGCCGATGACGCCGAGGAACGTCACGTACGTGAGGGTCACGAAGAAGTCGAACTGGCCGATGCTGCGCAGCACACGCACGAGCTGGACCCCAACGACGGAACCAGCGATGCCGCCCAAAAGGAGCACGACGGCGAGCTTCACATCGACATTGCCGCGGCGCCATTGCGCCAACGCGCCGGATACCGAAGTCGCGACGATCTGCGCGGCCTCGGTGCCGACCGCCACTGCGGAGGGAATCCCCGAGAAGATCAGCAGGGGCGTCATCAGGAAGCCGCCGCCGACACCGAACAGCCCCGACAGGAAGCCCACGGCGGCCCCCATGCCCAGAAACACCCACAAGTTCACCGACATCTCGGCGATCGGCAGATAGTAATTCATACGACTGACTGAGAAGCCCCCCTCGCTTCGCGCCGAAAAGAGGCCGCTCCGCTGCGCGCGCAGCCGGCACAATCATTCAGCGAACGGGACGCCGCATCCGGCCGGTGACCAGACGGCGCGTTATCCGGTCTCTTGGGGACGAGGCGGCAAGCCCTTCGAGTGATTGGGACAACATCGCATCGCCGATTGCAAGCAAATCCGGCACCGGCTCGCCGCAAGCGGTGCATTTGCTGTCCATCGAGTGACAGAACCGATCGCAGGCCGCCAATCTCAGCGGATCGGCGGACCCGGATTTCCAGGCGTACCCTGCATCACGCGAACCTTGGGCGGTTCGGCAGGGGGCTGTGCCTGCGCCGGCTGGGCCTGGTTCTGGGCCGCAGGTGGCGGTGCCATGTTCTGGGGCGCCGGCTGTGCAGCCGCCGTCCGTTCGCGCCATGCGTCTGCGGCCGCGCGGGCGTCATTCGCGCGGGCGTCGACCGACCTCGGCCTCCACGACGCCACCATGTCGTCGGCGACCTTGACGTCGGCCAGATCCATCCGTGCCTGCATCTGATCGCGGCGGCGGATCGCTTCCTTGTCGCCGCTGCGCGAAGCCAGCGCGTACCACTTGTATGCCTGCCCTGGATCTTTCGGCACGCCGAGTCCGTTCTCGTAGAGGACACCCAGATTGAACTGGCTGTCCGCGAGACCACGGTCGGCTGCCTCCTGGAACCATTGCGCGGCATTGGGATAATCCGGCGAGCCCGATTCGCGGCCGGCACTCAGGACCGCCAGATTGTGCATCGCCTTGACATTGCCTTGCTCGGCGGCGCGCTTGTACCAGACGCGCGCGCGCTGGAGATCCGGTTTGCCGCTCAGCCCGCGCTCGTAAAGCGTGCCGAGGCGATACTGCGCCGGCACGAAGCCTTTCTGGGCGGCCCGCTGATACCACTCCATAGCCTTCTTGAAATCGGCCTTCACGCCCTTGCCTTCGGCGAACCGCGACGCGACTTCGAACTCGGCGCCGGGCTCGCCCTGCTGAGCAGCCAGGCGCAGCGACAGAGGACCGATCATTGCCGGGGGAAGCTCTCCGCTCGGCGTCAATTCGACTTCGACCGGCGCCTGCTCGCCCCGTTCCGGCTCGAGACGCGCCTGCTGTTCCGTTGCGTCCGACGGCCTCCCCGCGGCGACGCCGAGATGGGTCGAGGCTTGTGCGCTGTACTGGCGCTGCTGAATGCGCTGGAGCTCGACCGGTGTCAGCGGCACCGCCGGCTGCTGCAGGGTGATGCCCGCCGGGGCAGACCGTGTCGCGCGGATCTCGCGCTCCGACGGCGGCGCCTCGAGCGCGGCCGATGTGACTTCCTGAGTGCCGAAGCTGCCCGCGCTCGAACGCCGGTCGTCGCGCGGCGCCGGGGCACGCCGGCCGCGCTCGTCCTCGTCGGAGAACGACGGCGCCATGCCCTCCACCGGGGCGGTCGCCTGAGCCGCCGGAGCAGGAGCTCGGATAAGGCCCAGCCTTTCTGACAGATAGAAGTGAGCCAATGCGCTGGCGCCCATCAGGACGAATGCGACTCCGACGACGGCGAGACCGCGGCGCACGACACGACTGTTCAACACGGCGCCGCCCTCGGCCTCGGTCGAAGCCTGCTCGGCCGCCGGCTGCGGTTGAGCCTGAGGCTGCATTACGGGCGCACGGCTGCCCCGGCTGGAAGCGGGAGCTTGAACGGGCGCCGACGCGCCAGCGCCCGCGGACGCTGGCGTGGTTGCGGTCGTGGCGACCTCAGCGCGAACCTTCGCGCGCAGCGCCGCGACGTCGATCTGTGGCTGCGGCTTGCCCGCGGCATCCTTCGGCGGGACATACTCGTCGCCCTTGGGGGAGCGCGGCTTGACTGTCCACGCGGACGGCGCTTCCTGGCCGGCTGCGACCGGCTGGCCCTCCGCCTGAGCCTGAGCCTGAGGCTCGGCCTGAACCGGCGCGGGGGCAGGCACCGGTTCAGCCGCTCGGCGACCGAAAGGCCGCGGCGGTTCCTCGGGGAGCTGCTCCGGCATCGGCTCGTGAACGGGAGCGACAACAGGCGGCGCTGCCTCGTGCGGGAATTGGCCCGCGAAATCGGCGGGGACTGGTTCCGCCGCCGGAGCCAACCTCAAGTCGGCCTGCTCGATGCGGTCGATCAGCTGGATCAGCGCCTGCTGCATGGTGTCGAGCATGCCGGCCGTGTGACGATCCTCCTGCCTGCGCTCCTCGACGAATGCATCGATCATGCGCTGAAGAGTTTCGACACGCTGGGCCTGCATCCCCACAACGCCCGGCACGTTGGCGAGATGCCGACCGAGCTCACGGGTGGTGTCGTCCAGCAGTCCCCGGACATCGTCGAGCGTCAGTGCGGGCGGCATATCGGCCATCGGCGCCACAGCCGGACCAGTATCGGTAACGCGCGCCTCTTCGGCGAAACGGTTGAGTTCGCGGAGCTAGTCCTCGATCCCGCCCAAGCGGCTGAGCTGACGCTCGATATCGGCGATGTGGGAGGCGAGCTCGGTGACGTGCGCCTCGACGATCCGCAAGCCCTCGACATCGGTGCGCCGCGCAAGTCCTTCGACCGAGGCCCCGAAACGGGCATCCAGGTCCTCGACCTTGCGGCCGACCTCGCTCACGGCCTCGGAAAACGCCTCCGGGCGGACGCTCTTGAGCGCTTCCTCGACTCGCGAGGCGACTTCGGCCAGCCGAGCGTCGAGGCGGGTCAGATCGGGCTGCGGCACGGCCGGCGCGGCAACTGCGAGCGCCGCCGGCGCGGCAACCGCAAGCGCTCCGGCAGCGATCGGAGCGGCTGAGCGGGCTTCGTTGGGATGGGGTACGGGCGGCCGCGTGCGGGAGAAAATCGGCGGAACCCCGCCTGCGGACGGCGGCTGGCCCGGCTCCGGCATCGGTTGACGGCCGGTGGACGGTGGCGCGGCCACAACGGGAGTGGACTAGCCGGCCGAGGAACCGTGTGCCTGTCTGGGCGCGGTGGCAACCTCGCCCTGCACCCGGGCGATCTGCTGGCCCATGGCATCGGCGCGCGCGGTGATCTGCTTGGCCGCATCGCCGTGTCGGCGATCCACGTCGGCGATCTGCGCAGCAACCGCGCGCAGCAATGCCCGAACGTCGGCGGCCTCACGCGGCGTGGCCTCACCACCGGCGGCAGGCGCTGCCTGACGATCCCCGGCGCCCGACGGCGACCTGCGTTCATTTCCGTGCGTTGACATCGCTCTGCCTTGCCGGCCCGACTTCGCCGGGTCCCTCCCAATCGCCACCAACGCGATGGAACTGACGCAACAGATACGCGTACGGCGCGGCGGTGGGGGCGGACAGCCACCCACGGTCACCACGCGAGCATCTCGTCCCGGCAATCATACCTGTGCCCAGGACAGGCGGATCGCGACGCGACCCGGCCATAATGCTGAGTGATTCGCGCCCTATTATGCACTGCGGCTGCGAATTGTCAGGCGTCGTCGCAATTACACCCGGACCGGAGATGTGCCATGCCCCGCGTTCTGCACGCATCGATTGCAATCCCAGCACTCGTGCTCGGTGCCGTCACACTGGCGAGCGCCGCGTCGGCCCAGGGGCCCGCCAATCCAGGCGGCCGGTTTACGATGCATCCCGTCGAAGGCGGCGTGCTGCGCCTCGACACGCAGTCGGGCACCATGAGCATGTGCCGGGACCGCGCCGGGCAGTGGGCCTGCGAGGCCTTGCCCGACGAGCGCCAAACGCTCGAAAAGGAGATCGACCGTCTGGCCGTCGAGAACAAGGGGCTCAAAGACTCGATCCGCAAACTCGAGGAGGTCGCCGGCCTGCCCGACAGCGAGGGGAAGCCGGCCGCCAAGTCGCCTTCCGTTCAGCTCCCCACCGAAGAGGACGTGGACCGGGCGATGAGCTACATTCAGCGCATGCTCAAGAAGTTCAAGGACAAGCTGAAGGAGTTCGAAGACACGGAAGGCCGCCAGACGCAGCGGCTGTGACGCGGAACGAGCCGTGACCGAAAGTCACCTTTTCATGGTCTCCAGCTGGTAGCGCAGCATTTCCATCAGGATGCGCACCTCGTCGGCCGTGGCCTCGCCGTGACCCGCAAGCAGCGTCGCGACGTCCTTCCCGTCGCGTCTGGCTTGTACTTTGGCATCACGGATCTCCAGATTGGTGCGGGCGAATTCGTCGGCGCGTCCGTGGCACCCCGAACAGCGCCGTTGAAAGACGCCGCCCCACCTCAGCCCGTTCGAAAACAGGCCCAGCACCGCGGCCATCTCGGCGGTATCGAGCTTGACGCCGTGATGGCTGCGCAGAAGCTGGGAAACCGGCTGCCCGGTGCGATGAACGACCAGTCCGTCCTTTCCCTCCTTGAATTTGAGCCGGGCCATGTCCGCTCCATGCTCGAAGTGGCAGCTCCGGCACTTCGCCTCGTAGACCCGATGGGGGTCGACGTCCGCGGCGACGCCCAATGAGCCCCACACGGCTGCCAGGAACACGGCCATTGCAATTCTTCGAAGCATGTCCGGACCTCTTGGCGGCCGATAGTTCTCATTTTGAACTCTATCCGTGCGAAGGCCGATGACTTTGCGCCACCTCAACGGATGCTGGCGCGTGAAAGGCCCGCACGCATCCGAACGCCGCCCTGCGTCCTGCAAGCTTCCCATCGCAAACGCTACGGGATATTGAACCGCGACGGCGAACCGAACTGGAACCGACCATGACCGCAGACGGCACCGCGACCGGCCTCAATCTCCTCGCCCAGGGCGCCATCCTGTCTCCGTTCACACGGCTCAACAGGATGCTGGCCGACATTCCTGCCGGCCATGCCAAGCCCATCATCATGACCGCGGGGGATCCCAAGGAGCAGATGCCGGGGTTCGTGCTCGACGTGATCAGGGAGGCGGAGCAGACACTCTCCACGTATCCCCAGATCCGCGGCAGCGAGGACCTGCGCAAGACCATCGCCGCCTGGATCGGGCGCCGCTACGGCATCACCGGGAAAATCGACCCGCTTCGCGAGGTCCACCCGCTCAACGGCTCGCGCGAAGGCCTGTTCTTCGCCGCCATGCCGGCCGTCGGCCGCAAGCAGGTCAAGGGCCGGCCGGTGATGCTGATCGTCAACCCCTTCTATCAAGCCTATCTCGGTGCCTGCTACGGCACCAACTGCGAGCCGCATTTCCTGAGCTGCACGGCGGAGAACGGCTATTTCCCGGACCTCGAGGCCCTGGCGAAAGAGACGGCCGTGCTCGAGCGGACCGTCGCATTCTACCTGTGCTCGCCGTCCAATCCGCAGGGCAAGGTCGCCAGCGCCGATTACATCCGCCGCGCGCTCGCCCTGGCCCGAAAGCACGACTTCATGCTGTTCTTCGACGAGTGCTACTCGGAGATCTACAGCGGGACGCCGCCCACCGGCGGACTTGAGGTCGCAGCCGCCACGCCCGAGCATTTCAAGAACATCGTGGTGTTCAACTCGCTGTCCAAGAGGTCGAACCTACCCGGTTTGAGGGCTGGGTTCGCTGCGGGCGACGGCGACTTCCTCGAGGCCATGGCGGAAATCCGCAATCTGACCGCGCCGCAGATGCCCGGCATCGTCCAGGCCGCCGCTGCCGGCGTGTGGTCGGAGGAGCAGCACGTGACGCGCATCCGCGACGCCTACCGGATCAAGTTCGACATCTGCGACGAACTGCTGAAGGGCCGTTACGGCTACACGCGCCCCGACGGCGGCTTCTTCCTGTGGCTCGACATGTCCCATTCAGGTGGCGGCGTAGAGGCTACGGTAACCCTATGGAAACGTGCGGGTGTCAAAGTCGTTCCTGGCAGCTTCCTGGCTCAGGACGACGCGAATGGGAAAAATCCCGGACGCGACTTCATCCGTGTCGCGTTGGTTCATGACCCTGCGACGATCCGGGAGGCGCTGCAACGTATCGTCAGCGTAACCGCGTAAACCGTCGTACCGCGTATGTCGTTCGAAAGTGTAGGTGTTAGTGCGCCGCCGCATCCCCGTTGGATCGGCGAGCAGCTGGAAGACCGTCTCGCGCGCGTTCTCGCCCGCGTGCTCGGCTTTGCCGTGCTCGGCTTCGCCGTGCTGGCGGCAGCCGGCCTATTGTCGTGGACCGCTTCCGATCCCAGCCTGACGCACGCCACGAGCGGGAAGACCGCGAACTGGCTCGGGCCAGTCGGGGCCATCGCGACCGACCTGGCGATGCAGATGCTCGGCATCGCATCCGCAGTCGCCCTGCTCCCCATCGCCTTCTGGGGCCTGCAACTCGTTACCCGTCACGACATTCCCGGCTGGCGCAGCAAACTGGCGCTGGCCGCGATCGCGACCATCTTGCTCGCAACCGCCTTCTCGGCGCTTCCGATCGCCGGTAACTGGCCGCTGCGATACGGCTATGGCGGCATCGCCGGTGATGTCTCGCTCGGGCTCGCGACACGCGTCTTGGCGAACATCAACGCCCAGCGCGCCGGGCTCGCGGCAGGTCTGTTCGCTTTCGCAGGCGGACTGGCGACCCTGATCGCAAGCATGGGCCTCACGCACAACGACCTGCGGACGCTGCTGACCCCGCCGGCCGGCCTGCGGCCCGACCGGACCTGGATCACGCGTTGGGCGCCGAACCGTCGCCGGCCGGCACACGCGGCAAGCCTGTCCATCGACCCTCTGGCCGATGCTCGCGGGCCGGTTGCTCACCGTGCGACGGACGCCGCAGACCATCACGACCATCGTTCGAGATACGAGCCGCCCGCGCCCCATCGCGCAGACCCAATCCACGATACCGGTCACACTCACGTCAGGAGCGCGCAGCCTCACTGGCCGCAAGCCCACGCCCTGGAGCCGCGCCAGTTCGAAGCCGCGTTCCATGCTGCCGCAGGCGCCGGCCGGCATCCGTCGGAAACTGCGAACCCGCATGCCCATCCCCACGTGCAACCGCGGCCCGCGCGGCATGTGGAAACCGATTTCGACAGCGTCACCGATGCCGCCAGTCTGCACATGGCCTCACGCTTCGCACCGGCGTCCAGGACAGTGGCGGCAGAGGAACCGCGGAACCCGCCGGGCGCGGTTGCGGCCCCCGCGCGAGCCGGGGGCTTCCTCGCAGGACTCGCCGGAACCCTCGCGCGTTCAAACACGAGCTACAAGCGCCCCTCGCTCAATCTGCTCCGCCGTGGCGCCGGCGCGCGCCCCGCGGCCGATGCCAATTCGACGGTCCAGCGCGGGACCGCCCGGCTTCTTGTCGATGTGCTGTCGGACTTCGGGGTCAAAGGCGAGGTCAAAGAGATCAATCCGGGCCCGGTGGTCACGCTCTACGAGTTCGAGCCGGCGCGCGGCACCAAGACGGCGCGCGTGATCGGACTTGCCGATGACATCGCCCGTTCGATGAGCGCGAATGCCGTGCGCATCGCGGTCGTGCCGGGACGCAACACCATCGGGATCGAGCTGCCGAACGTCAAACGCGAGACCGTGCACTTGCGCGAGCTGCTGGAGACGGATGCCTACAAAGCGGCGGAAGCGCGCCTGCCCGTCGCTCTCGGCCGTACGATCGGCGGCGAGCCGGTGGTGACCGATCTCGCCCGCATGCCGCACCTCCTGGTCGCCGGAACCACGGGCTCGGGCAAGTCGGTCGGCATCAACACCATGATCCTGTCGCTCCTCTTCCGGCTCACACCGGAAGAATGCCGGCTGCTCATGATCGATCCCAAGATGCTCGAACTTTCGGTCTACAACGGCATTCCCCATCTGCTGACGCCCGTGGTCACGGATCCGCAGAAAGCGGTCGCGGCGCTCGATTGGGTCGTGCGCGAGATGGAGGAGCGCTACAAGCGCATGTCGCGCATGAACGTGCGCTCCATCGACGTTTACAACAACCGTGTCCGCAACTCGCGCAAGCGCGGCGAGCCGTTGTCGCGGACCGTGCAGACGGGCTTCGACGCGAGGACGGGAGAGCCGCTCTTCGAAACCGAAGCACTCGACGACGCGCCGATGCCTTACATCGTTGTCGTCGTCGACGAGTTCGCTGACCTCATGGCCGTGGCCGGCAAGGAAATCGAGGTCGCCGTGCAGCGCCTTGCGCAGATGGCTCGGGCGGCGGGCATCCATCTGATCATGGCGACGCAGCGGCCTTCGGTCGACATCATCACAGGCACGATCAAGGCCAATTTCCCGACCCGCATCTCGTTCCGTGTGGCCTCGAAGATCGACAGCCGTACGATCCTCAACGAGACCGGGGCGGAGCAACTTCTCGGTCAAGGCGACATGCTGTTCTCCGGACAGACGGGGCAGATCCTTCGCGTGCACGGCCCGTTCGTCTCGGACGAGGAAGTGGAAGCGGTTGCGGGACATCTGCGCCTTCAGGGGGAGCCGGCCTATGTGGCCGGCATCGCCGAGGTCCGTCGCGAGGCGGAGGCCGCTGCCGGCGCGGGCCGCAGCGGCGGGGACGCGGACGACGAACTCTACGATCAGGCAGTGGCGATCGTGCTGCGCGACCGCAAGGCGTCGACCAGCTACCTGCAGCGCCGCCTCTCGATCGGATACAATCGCGCTGCCGACCTGATGGAACGCATGGAGCGCGACGGCGTGATCAGCCCTGCCGGCCCATCCGGCAAACGGACAGTGCTGGCCGGCGTCGCCGGCCCCACGGACGAAGACGCGAACGCCTGAAGCCGGCGGCGGGCCCGCCACGGCGTGCGACATGCCCGTCCACCGCTCTGGAAAATCGCTCGTGCCATGCTTGCCGGGCGGCGCAAGGTGCCGTACTCCCCGCCTCGATCCCGTCCCATTGTGCGGGCAACACGACCGTAAGTCCGGCCGCCGACCCGCGCGCCGACCCGGTTCTGGACGCGAGGCGGTACATGCATCGGCGCAGTCGAGTGAGCAGTCTCGGAGCGGCGGTGGCTGCTCTTTGCGCATTGGCGATCCCGGTCGCAGCGCAGGCCCCCGCGCCGAAGTCGTCCGGAGCGCCGGCTGCCGGTCAGTGGAACTCAACAGTGGCGCCGGCCCAGGGCACGGCCGCCGTGACTCTCGACGAGAAGCAGGTTGCCACGCTCAAGCGCGTCAGCACTTTCTTCAACGAGCTCAAGCAGATCAAAGGCAACTTCGTTCAGACGAACCCCGATGGCAAACGGCTGCGCGGCAAGTTCGTAATGAAGCAACCAGGCAAGTTCCGCTTCGACTACGGCGGCGGGACCAAGATGGTGATCATCTCGGACGGCACCTACCTCGCGGTCGAAGACCACGATCTCAACAACGAGAATACGGTCGAGCTGGACAAGACGCCGTTCCGCGTTCTGCTTCGCAAGGACGTGGACCTGATCCGCGACGCCAACGTCACCGAAGTCCAAGAGGTCGACGACCTCATCATCATCGCGCTGCAGGACAAGAGCCCGGATGCCCCCGGCAAGATCCGCCTGTTCCTGACCAAAAAACCGGCACTCGAAATCAAGGAGTGGGTCACCACCGACCCCCAGGGCACGGACACGCGCGTCGAGGTCTCCGATCTGAACCGCGCCGAGGACGTCGACGACGGCCTGTTCAAGCGCGGCAATCTCACGACGAAAAAGACACAATAAGTTCAATGCGTTGCAAGAACTCTCGATCGGGGCGGGAGGGATGCTTCAGGATGAAACAATCCGTAACATTCTCGTGAGAACGCTCGAATCGTGTTGATTTTGCCACGGGCAATATCATTCTTTGAATATCGCGGCGGCGCAATGAGGTAGGTCCCCCGTCTATCCCGCGCCGTCGTCATGGTACCGGTGCCCTCCCGGTACCAGCGCGCAAAGCGCATCGGCGCCCAGTTTCCACTCCCCCGGAAACTGGGCGTCATTTCTTCTGGACTACCGCTCGCGGATGCCGGCCTGATGCCCAAGCCGCGACAGCGCGTGGTCCGAGGGATCAGTTCTCCCGTTTGACCGCGCTCTCGTGCCATCGCCGCAAGAGCAGGTGGGACAGCCACGAGGTGGCCAGAAAGATCATGACGCCGGTCATCGAGATCATGAGCAGAGCGGCGAACATGCGCGGGATCTTGAGCTGGTAGCTGCTCTCGAGAATCCGATAGGCGAGCCCCGAGGCGTTGCCGCCGGTCCCCGCCACGAACTCCGCGACCACCGCGCCGATCAGCGATAAGCCACCTGAGATTTTCAACCCGCCCAGGAAATAGGGCAGGGCCGCCGGCAGACGCAGATAACGGAGGGTCTGCCAGCGCGTGGCGCCGTACATCTGGTAGAGGTTGATCAGATTGTGATCCACCGAGTTGAGCCCGAGGATGGTGTTCGACAGGATCGGGAAGAAGGCCACGATCCAGGCGCAGATCAGCAGAGCCAGGTTCGTGTCGTTCGCCCAGATGATGATCAGAGGTGCGATGGCGACTATCGGCGTGACCTGCAGGACCACCGCATAAGGAAAAAGACTCATCTCCAGCCATTTCGACTGGGTGAAGAGAACGGCCAATGCCACTCCGACCACGACGGCCGCGGTCAACGCCATGGCGGTGATCTTCAATGTGACGAGCAGTGAGGTCGAAAGCGTGCCCCAGTCTTCCACCAGGGTTTTGCCGACCAGACTTGGGCCCGGCAGAATGTAATAGGGAATCTCCTTCCAGCGGACGACCGCCTCCCACCCCGCCAAAGCGAGAATCCCGATGACGATGGGCGCGAGGATCGCCGGCCAGCGGCTGCGCGCGATCCCGAGCACCTTCTGCTCGGTCGCAAACACCGGCATCGAGCCCGCATCCGTGCCGTCCGGCGACGACTTGGCGGTGGTCGCAACGTCGCTCATGCCGCTATCGCCCTCTTCAGCGTTTCAGATGCGACCCGGCAATGGGATGCGTACTCGGGCGAGGTGCGGAACAACTCGTCGCGCGGATATGGCGCTTCGATCCTCAGGTCCGCCATGACCCTGCCCGGGCGCGCCGCCATCACCACGATGCGCTGCGAAAGATAGACGGACTCGAAAACCGAGTGGGTCACGAAAACAGCGGTGAACCGCTGACGCTGCCACAGCGCCAGAAGATCGTCGTTAAGGCGATGGCGCGTGATCTCGTCGAGCGCGGCAAAAGGCTCGTCCATCAAGAGGATGCTCGGTTCGGTGACCAATGCCCGCGCAATTGAAACACGCATCTTCATGCCGCCGGACAACTCGCGCGGATAGGAGCCCGCGAACTGCGCCAGACCGACCCGGCCCAGAATGTCCCGGGCACGTTCATCGGCCTCCTTGCGAGCCATGCCCTTGAGGATCAGCGGCGTGGCGACGTTCGCGCCGGCCGTCGCCCACGGCATCAAGGTCGGCTCCTGGAACACGAACCCGAGATCGTGATCCCGCGCAGCCCCACCCGTCACGCGCTTGCCGGCGGCTTCCCGCGGCCAGCGGATCTCACCGGCACTGGGATCGCCCAAGCCCGAGATCATGCGCAGCAACGTGGACTTGCCGCAGCCCGAGGGACCGAGGAGGGCTACGAACTCGCCCGGATACAGATCGAGGTCGACGTCGCGGACCGCCAGCGTCCCGTTCGAGAACTTCTTCGAAACCCTGCGAATCGAGACCAGAGGCCCGCCCGCCGTGCGCACTTCGCCATCCTGCCGCATCGGTCCTCCGGCGGCCGCTCAGATGCCGACCCCCTTGTTGATGAACTCGAGACTGTAAGCCTTAGTCACGTCCAAGCCAGCGGGGAACACGCCGACCTTCGTCATCTCGGCATAGAAACTCGCCCAGCGCGCGTCCGTCATGGCGCCGATGCCGAGTTTCAGCGCGTCTCCGGATCTCACGATCCCCCGTTCATTCATGACCTTGAGCGCGAAGTCGAGCTTGTCGTCGCTCATGTCGGGGTTGTCTTTCTTGATGAGCGCGTTGGCTGCGGCGATGCCGGCGCCACCTTTCATGTATTCGGCCCAGCCTTCGAGCGTGGCGGTCATGAAACGCTGGACAGCGTCCTTCTTCTCGCTCGCCATCTTCCGGGAGATGTTGACGGTGGTGTTGTAGTTCTCGAAGCCGGCGTCGGCGATGAGATGGACCACAGGCTTGATCCCGCCCTCCTTCTCGATGGCGAAGGGCTCGGAGGACAGGAAGCCCTGCTGCGAGACCTGCTTGTCGGCCAGGAAGGGCTGGATGTTGAACGTGTATGGACGCAGCTGCTCGTCTGTGAAGCCGAACTTCGCCTTGAGGAAGGGCCAGTAGGAAACGCGCCCGCCTGCACCGACCAGGATCGGCTTGCCCTTCAGCGCCGCGAAGGTGTCGTGACCGACGCCGGGGTGCGAGATGATGACTTGGGGATCCTTCTGGAAAATCGACCCTATGCAGAGGAAGGGGATGCTCTCCTTCACGTAGTTGATGGCCTCGAACGAGTTCGACATGATCATGTCGACGCGCCCGGCGAGCAGCAGCTGCGTGGGATTCTGCTGGGGGCCGCCCATGCGGATGTCGGCGTCGATGCCGTGCTTCTTGTAGATCCCGTTCGCCACGGCGAGGTAGAATCCGCCGTGCTCGGCCTGTGCCCGCCAGTTGGTCTGGTAGGACACCTTGTCGAGGCCCTGGGCCGTCGTCTGTGTGAGAATTCCCGGCATGGCCAGAGCGGCGCCGGCGCCCGCGATGGAACGCAGGGCCGTCCGGCGATCGGTTCTCAGGATGCTCGTCATGAGATTGCGGTCTCCCAGCCTTGTGTGTTCGCCGCACAGGTTCGGGCGGCGACGAGATCCGGTTACGTTCTAGCCGACCTGGGGGCAGTGGCAAACTCGGTCCCCGTGCCCTCCATCGGCGCCGTGCAGACAAACATGCAATCGGTTTAACCGCCAGCCCAAGAATGCGGCAATCCCTGCTCGCTTTTGGAGCAACCCGCCCTTGCAGTCGGCGGCTTTGCCCAAGGCGCGCGCGCCGTCTACTGTTCCCCGATCACCAGACCGTGCCGGGGGCGCCAGCCATGACCACCGCAATCATCTCCGCCAAGACCGAGACCACGGACCCCAAGGCGATAGAGCGGCTCGCCGGGGCTCTTGGGGATGTTCCCCACACACTGGAGGCCGGGACCGTGCGCCGGCGCAGCCGCGACTACTTCTGGTATTCGCCGGTGCTCAACGCCGAGCTGCACGGCAAGAGCGCCGACATCCTGGTCACGCCGCGCAACGAGGCCGACGTGGTCAAGGTCGCGAGTCTGTGCGCGAAGCTGCGCATCCCGATTACCGTACGGGGGGGAGCCACGGGCAACTACGGCCAGGCCGTACCCCTCGCCGGAGGCGTCCTTCTCGATCTGTCAGCCATGGACAAGACGCTGTGGTGGAAGCCCGGCGTGGCACGGCTCCAGGCCGGCGCGAAGATGCACGACATCGACGCCTTGACGCGGCCGGGCGGCTGGGAGCTGAGGCTTCATCCCTCGACCAAGCGCATGGCGACGATCGGCGGATTCGTCGCCGGCGGGTCGGGAGGTGTCGGCTCGGTGACCTACGGCGGTTTGCGGGAGCCGGGCAACATTCTGGCCGCGCGCGTCGTGACCGTGGAAGAGACACCCAGAATCATCGAGCTCAGGGCCGATGCCGCCCAGAAGATCAACCGGGCCTACGGCACCACGGGCATCATCACCGAACTCGAGATTCCGCTGGCGCCGGCTTGGCCGTGGATCGACGTCATCCTCACGTTCGACGACTTCATGGAAGCGGTCGAGGTCGGCCGCGAAATCGCGCTGGCGGACGGCATCATCAAGAAGCTGGTCACGCCCATCGTGTGGCCGATTCCGTCCTATTTCCGAGACATCCGCAGCCACTGCCCCGAGGGCAAGTCGATTCTGGTCTGCATGATCGCAGAGTCGTCGCTGGAGTGCTTCAAGGACGTGGTCAAGGGGCGCGCCCAGATCACCTACGAAAAGTCCTCGAGTGACGCCGCCGGTCAGGAACCACTCTACGAATACACCTGGAACCACACCACGCTGCAGCTCCTCAAGGTCGACCGCTCGATCACATACCTGCAGTGCCTCTATCCGCACGATCGGCTGATCGAGTCCGTCAAGCTGATGATGGACAAGTTCCCCGACGAGGTTCTGCCGCACCTGGAGTTCATTCGCTTCGGTGGACGGCTCACGTGCTCCTCGCTGCCGATCGTGAGATACAAGGACGCGGCCCGGCTCAATCACATCATCGCCGAATTCGAGCGCAACGGGGTGCTGATCGCAAATCCCCACGTCTACACGCTGGAGGACGGCAGCCGCCACAAGCGCGCCGACGCCGATCAGCTCGGCTTCAAGGGCGAGGTCGACCCTATGGGGCTGCTGAACCCGGGCAAGATGCGCTCCTTCCAGCCGCTGCGTTGACCATGCGCGTCCTCTATCTGTATTGCCATCCGCTGCCGGACAGCTTCCATGGCGCGATCCGCGCCCGCGCGCTGGCCGGCCTCGAACGCGCACGCCACGAAGTCGACCTGTGCGATCTCTACGGGGAAGGTTTCGAACCCGTCCTCACGGCGCAGATGCGGCGCGACTATCACGACACCACCATCAACCAGCGCGGCCTGGAACCGCACATCGAGCGGCTGCGGCGCGCCGAAATGCTGGTGGTTCAGTTCCCGACCTGGTGCTTCGGCATGCCGGCGATGCTGAAAGGCTATTTCGACCGCCTGGTCATGCCGGGCGTGGCTTTCGACCTCTCCGACCCCGCGGACGTGAAACCCATGCTCGGCAACATCCGGAGCATTCACGGCATCGTCACATATGGCCGTCCCCGCTGGACGGCGATGTACATGGGGGATCCCCCGCGCAAGGCCGTGACACGTTATCTACCGTGGTTCACGGGACGGTCGGCTTCCGTCAGTTATCACGCCCTCTATCACATGAACGTGGCGAGCGAGGCGACGCGGATGGCATTTCTCGACCGCATCGAGCGAGAGTTGACGAAGACGGCAGGAACATCGGCATGACGAACTGGCTTGCGAACGCACTCGACTACATTCCGCGCTGGATCGACTTCCAGCGGGAACTGCTCGAACAGCCGGGGGTGTCCGTCGCGATCATGTCCGGCCAAGACATGGTCCTGGAGCACGCTTCGGGCACGGCGGATCTTTCGAACGGCGCGGCGCTGACGCCGCGCCACCGGATGCGGATCGCTTCCCACTCGAAGACCTTCACGGCCGCAGGCATCATGATGCTCCATGAAGCCGGCAAGATCCGCCTGGACGACCCGGCCGGCAAGTTCGTCGCCGGTCTCCACACGGACGTCGCGAACGTCACGGTCCAGCAGCTGCTGTCGCATTCGGCGGGGATCACGCGCGACGGGCCGGATGCCGGCCAGTTCCACGATCGAAAGGCCTATCTGTCGCGAGAAGAAATGCTCGCCGACCTCGCCAAGCCGCAGCCGTTGCCGCGGGCAACAACTTTCAAGTACTCCAATCACGGCCTCGCGCTCGCCGGAATGATCATCGAGGCGGTGACAGGTGACAACTACTCGACCTGGGCGCGAAACCAGATCATCGCCGCGGCAGGCTTGCGCGAGACCGAGCCCGAGTACGACGCCGCCCGCGTGCAGCCCTTCGCGCGCGGCCACACGATGAAGCACCCGTTCGGCCGGCGGATGGTCATCCCCGGCGACAGCCCGGGACGGGCGATCTCGTCGGCGGGCGGCTACGTTTCGACGTCGGCGGACCTGGCGCGCTTCTACGCCCAGCTGGCGCCGAGCGCGAAGCACAGCTTCCTGTCGCCCCAATCCCGACGGGAGATGACGCGGCGCCACTGGCGCGACGCGCATTCCGTCATCGAGCGCTATTACGGCCTTGGCACGATCAGCGGCCCGCCGGGAGCCTGGGAATGGGTCGGGCACTCCGGGAGCTGGCAAGGCTACATTTCGCGCACGGCGACGTTGCCCGGCCAGGGCCTCACGATCTGCGTTCTGACCAACGCGGTCGACGGCGCCGCGCAAGGCTGGCTCGACGGCATCGTCCATATCCTGAAGACGTTGAAGGAGGGTGGCGCGGCGCGCCCCGAAGTCGCGGACTGGACCGGCCGGTTCTGGACGTTGTGGGGTGCGCTGGACTTCATCCCGGCCGGCGATCGCGTGTTGATCGCGTCGCCGGCGCTGGCCTTCCCGTTCACCGATGCCACGGAGATCGAGGCCAAAGGGCCGGACAGCGGCATCGTCGCCAAGGCCCAGGCCTTCGGCGACCTCGCCGAGCCCGTGCGTAGAACTCGCGATGCCGACGGCAAGGTCCGCGCGATCTGGCTCGGCGGAAAAGAGCTCAAGCCGACCTCCGACTTCGCCGCCGAGTTTCTGGCCAAGTACGGCCGGCCCAAGCCCTGAAGGAGCGCTCACGATGACGTTTCGCACACCGTACTGGGCCGACCATACGACCGAGGACTTCAAAGGCCTCGATCCCGAAACCACAATCGCGGTGCTGCCGATCGCGGCTGTCGAGCAGCACGGACCGCACCTGCCGATCTCGACGGACACCGATATCGCCAACGGCATGATCCGCGAGGTCTTGCGTCTGCTGCCGGCCGATTTGCGCGTGCTGGTTCTACCGACGCAGCAGATCGGAAAATCGAACGAGCACATTCGATCCCCCGGCACGCTCACGCTCAGCTGGGAAACAGCGGTGCGCGCCTGGACGGAGATCGGCGAGAGCGTCCACCGAGCCGGCGTACGCAAGCTCGTGATGGTCAACTCGCACGGCGGAAACGTCGACGTCATCTCGATCGTGGCGCGCGAGTTGCGCGTGCGGCTGGGGATGCTGGCCGTCGCCACGCAGTGGAGCCGCCTGGGCAAACCTGCTGGGCTCTATACGGAAAAGGAACTCGCCGTCGGCATCCACGGCGGCGACTTCGAAACGTCGATGATGCTCCATTTCCGGCCGGAGCTGGTGCGCATGGACCGCGCCCGGAACTTTGCTCCGACCACGATCGAGATTTCGCGGAGTTTCGACATTCTGCGCCCGACCGGCTTTCATGCCTTCGGTTGGCTGGCACAGGACGTCCATGTCGACGGCGTGGCGGGTGACGCCTCCAAAGCGACGGCCGAAAAAGGCAAATCCACGGCGGAGTTCGCGGCGAGCGAGTTCGTGAAGCTGTTGCGCGACGTTTCACGCTTCGCCTTGACCCGACTCGCGTGACGCAGCCGAGTGCCGAGCTCCCGCTCTCGGCTCATCTCCGACAGGTCCTACGATGCGCGCAACCGATGTGAACCCGAAACGAACCTTGCGCCTGCCTGCCGCGGCATTTGCTGCCGTCGTCTCCATGACGCATGGCGCAGAGGCGACCTACGTCTGCGCCGTCATGAAAAGCCCCGACGGGTTCGTCGCCCTGCGTGATGCGCCCTCGACCGGGGGCAGGCTGATTGTGCGGGCGAAGGAAGGTCAGGCCGTCGTCATCCAACAGAACGACAAGGGCGATCAGATCGCGAATGGACCCTGGCTGCGTGTCTTTCACTTTCCCGGAGACGTGATCCCGGCCAAGACCGATCCCCAGTACAAGGCTGGCCGGCTGGGCTGGATGCACAAGCGCTTCGTCGGCGATTGCGGGTAACCAGAGATCCCGCCAGACTCTGCGGCGTCCGGGCCGGCGTATCCGGTTTCCCCGGCTGAAATTCTCTTCGGGTTCTCGCGGAGCACACGCGATGGCGAATATCGACCTGCTCGAGCAAATGATCCGCGCAGCGTCCCGCATCGTGGCTTTCACCGGCGCAGGCATCTCGACGGAATCCGGCATCCCCGACTTCCGGTCGCCCGGCGGCATCTGGACCAGGTACAGACCGATCGAGTTCAGCGACTTCCTCGCCTCGGAGGAGATGCGCCGGGAAAGCTGGCGGCGGAAGTTCGCGACCGAAGCGACACTGCGCGCCGCCAGACCGAATTCGGGCCACCAGGTACTCGCCCGCCTCGTCGCGCAGGGCCGAATGACGACGATCGTGACGCAGAACGTCGACGGACTTCACCAGGCTGCCGGGGTGCCAGCGGAGAAGGTGATCGAGTTGCACGGCAATTCCACCTATGCAGCCTGCCTCGACTGCCGGAAGCGGCACGATCTCGAGTGGGTTAAAGAGATCTTTCGAGACGGCGAGAAGCTGGCGACCTGCCGCGACTGTGGTGACATCCTGAAGACCGCGACAATCTCTTTCGGCCAGCCCATGCCCGAGGAAGAGATGCGGCGGGCGCAGTCGGTCGCCCGGAATGCGGATCTGATGATCGTGCTCGGATCCTCCCTGGTCGTCTATCCGGCCGCCAGCATCCCGATCGTGGCGAAGCGGAACGGTGCCAAGTACGTCATCATCAACCGCGAACCGACGGAGCAGGACGAGATCGCGGATCTCGTCATCCATGCCGAGATCGGCCCGACACTGGGCCGCCTCTCGCTCGACAGCTGAACCCGGCTGCCTCCTGCGAGGCGGGTTCGCCGCAACGGGATGCCGTTCGAGACGCTTACGTGGGCCGGTGACGGGTGCGCTGCCGCTGTCGGGCATTGATCGGCCGCAAGGCCGACGCCGAATGGCCGTGCCAGGTATTTAAAAAACAACCTTGGCCGCCACGGGCGGCAATGGCAGGTCATCGATGTGGCGCGCAATCGTCGTGGCGGCAGGGGTGTTGGCAGCGAGCGCCGCTGCTGCCGGCGCGCAAAGTGGCAACGACGTTGCGCGCGGTCGCGCATATGCGGTCCGCATGTGCGCAGAATGCCATGCGATCGATCGCAGCCGGCCGTCTCCGAATCTGAAGGCAACACCGTTCGGAACGGTTGCCGACACGCCAGGGATGACGGCGACCGCACTCGCCGTCTGGCTGCGAACGCCTCATCCGACCATGCCGAACCTGATCGTCGCCGATGGCGATCTGGGCGACATCATTGCCTACGTGCTGTCGCTGCAGACGCCCCGCTGAGCGGCTGACACGAATCACAGCGAACGGAGAAAAAGACCTCATGAACCGCTTCCACGCCGTCGTCTGGATCGATCATCACGAAGCGCGCGTCTTCTTCTTCGACCGCGATTCGGTCGAAGAGATCGATCTCGCCTCGCGCAATCCGAACTCACACTTGCATCATCGCAAGGGCAGCATGACAGGCAAGCGCGCCGCCGAAGATCAGGGCTTCTACCACGATGTCGTGGAAGCGATGCGTCCCGCGCAGGAATGGCTCATCATGGGGCCGGGATCGGCCAAGCTGGAGCTGGTGAAGTACGTTCACAAGCACGCGGCCCAACTCAATGACCGCATCGTGGGCATCGAGACCGCCGACCATCCAACCGACCGTCAAATCGTGGCTCATGCGCGCAGCTACTTCAAGGCCGCGGATGCGAAGCGGCCGCAGATCTGAGCGCGCGGGTCCGCGAGCGAGAGGAGGAATTCTCATGACGTCGCATACACTGCGCGCCGGGCTGCTTGCTGCGGCTGTCCTCCTCTCGTTCACGGCGGCCGCTCCGGCCCAAGAAGCCAAACAGCAGCCGCGCGGGTTCGACTACTGGCAACCGGACTGGATGGTGCGCGAGCTGTGGGGGCCGGGCCGCATGCCGAAAGGCATGATGGTGCGAATGCTGCGCCACAACGTCTTCATGCAATACGGCGTGCCCAAGGACTATGACGGCGCGCGCTCGACCATCACGCAGGACGCCGCGGCGGTGAGCGCAGGAGGCAAGCTCTACAAGGAGCATTGCGCGTCGTGCCACGGCGCCGACGGGATGGGTGGGGGAGACCCCGGGAAGTCCGTCACGCCGTCTGCTGCGCTCCTCGCCTTCATGATCCGGCGCCCGATCTCGGTCGACGAGTACCTGCTGTGGGCGATCGCGGACGGCGGCGCGCAGTTCGACAGCGACATGCCGGCGTTCAAGGATAAGCTCGCCCGCGAGGACATCTGGCGGATCGTCGCCTATATGCGCGCGGGCTTTCCGGGCGGCGACACGAGGTAAGCTTCGGCTTGCCGGTATGAACCGCGCATCTGGGCGCCGGAGCGCCGATTTCAGGAGCGGTCCGCGCTGGACGGCGTCTTGCGGGGCGCCAGATCGATCAGCGGCGCGCCCGAACCGTTCCGAAGCGTTTCCAGATAGGCCAGCAGATCCTTGATCTCGTTGACGGAGAGCCTCAGCTCGGGCATCGGCGGATGCGGCTGCAAGAGGAAACCCGTAATCCGATCCCCGGACTGGCCAGGCTGATTGGCGATCGATTTCAGGCTCGGGATCCCCGCGGGAATGGCGTTCGCCATCGCGTTCTCGACATAGTGGCAATTCGAGCAGAGCCGGATGGCCAGTTGCCGTCCGCTCTCGGGCACAGGCTGGACTTCGGGAGCCTGTGCCAGGGCCACACCGGGTGCCATCATCGCGGCGGCTGCCAGACAGACAAGCAGAGCCCCACGCGACCGGACGAGGCCGAGAAAAGGCGCGGAGTAACGTGCTGGCGTGTTCATCGCTGGTACCGTCCGTTGCGAGCGCATGCAGGTACCAACCTGTGGGGCAATCTCGCCCGGCGCCTTGCGGAGGGTCAAAGCGGCGAGGGCCGCGCGGAGCGCCGCACGGCATGGCGCGCGATGATCGAAAGGATCTTGTACCCGGCCATGATCGTTCCCTTGACCGTGCCGGAGACCTTCGACTGTCCGATCCGCTTGCGGTAGCGGCCTGGAACCTCGAGCACCCGCAGGGCCTGCTCTGCGGCCTTGATCTGCATTTCCACGGTCCAGCCGTAAGTGCGATCCTGCATGGCGAGTTGTTCGAGCGACGTACGGCGAATGGCACGATAGGGGCCGAGGTCCGTGTAGCGGCGCCCCCACAGGATCCGTATCAGTGTCGTCGCCAGCCAGTTGCCGAAGCGCTGCTGCGGCGTCAGCGAACCCTTCTCGCGCGCCCCGAGCGTCCGCGACGCCAGGACGAAGTCGGCTTCGCCCGATGCGATCGGGCGAACTAGGTCGCCCATGTCTTCGCCGTAGTTGGAATAGTCTCCGTCCATGAATACGAGGATGTCGAAATCGGGAAGCGTGGCTATGCCAGCAAGGCAGGCGGCGCCATAGCCGCGCTCGGGCTGGTCCACGACGATCGCGCCGCCGGCTGAAGCGACCTCGGCCGTACGATCCCTCGAGCCGTTGTCGCAGACGACGACGCGATCGACCCAGACGGGAACATCGCCGACGACTTTTCCGATCGCCCGCTCCTCGTCGAGAGCTGGGATCACCACGCCGATCTTGTGATTGTCGAACATCGCGCAGCTCCTCGCCTTGGTTACGCGACGGGACCTCGACCGCACAAGACACCTTTACGGCGGTCAAGCGGCGGAGGCTGTTGACAATGGGGAAACGACGGCGGGGTGCCGCGGCACCCCAGGGCAATTCAGTTCATGAGGTCCTGACGAGGCGGATGGCCTTCCACTTCTG